>JBIIYN010000040.1:0-17057 GCA_044346795.1 Pirellulales bacterium | reverse complement strand
CGGACGACGATCAGCTCAACGCCTTCTTCAAGGAACTCAAGTGATCCGGTGCGGGACCGGCACGCCAGTTCGTCGCCCCCCTTCCGCGCCGCGAAAGCCCCGCACGCCATGTCCGAACCCGCCCGCCGCGTGACCGTCCTCGATCTGGCGACCGCCAAACGCGACCGCCGCCCCCTCACGATGGTCACGGCCTATGACTGGCCGACCGGGCAGCTGGCGGATGCCGCCGGCGTGGACTGCGTGCTCGTGGGAGACAGCGTGGCGATGGTCGTGGCCGGCCGCTCCTCCACGATTCCGGCGACGCTCGAGCAGATGATCTATCACGGCGAGATCGTTTCCCGGGCCGTGTCGCGGGCGCTGGTCGTCGTCGACCTGCCGTTTCCCTTGCAGCACTTGGGCGTTCTGAAGGCCGTCGAAGCGTGCGCCAGGATCCTCAAGGAGACCGGCTGCCAGGCGGTGAAGCTCGAAGGCACCGCCGGACAGGCCGACGTGATCGCCGCCATCGCCGCCGCCGGCATCCCGGTGATGGGGCACGTCGGCCTCCGACCGCAGGCCGTCCACCAGCTCGGCGGCTACCGGATGCAGCGGGACATCGACCGGCTCACGGCCGATGCCGAGGCCGCGGCCCGCGCCGGCGCGTTCGCCGTCGTGCTCGAATGCGTTCCCCAGCAGGTGGCCGCGGCGATCACGCAGACGCTCGCCGTGCCCACCATCGGCATCGGCGCCGGGCCGCACTGCGACGGGCAAGTGCTCGTGATGCACGATCTGGTCGGCCTGTCCGCCGGCCGGGTGCCCCGGTTCGTGAGGGCCTATGCCGACACGAAGTCGGTGATCGGCGACAGCCTGTCGCGGTGGCGGCACGACGTCGTCAACCGCACGTTTCCCGGGCCGAAAGAGACGCTCGGGTGAAGACTGGCGGAGTGCATCGCCAGCAACGCTCAGGAGACCCCGGATGCCGAACTGGAAACCCTCCCTGCGGAAGCGAATGGCGAGACTGTCGGTGTTTCTGGCGGCCGTGGTGGCGGCGGCGCTGGCACACGGCGCGGACCCCGGCGGCGGCCCGGACGCCAGGGAGACCCGCTGGCCGCTGTGGGACGGCCGGGAATCGGTCGCCGCCTATGCCGAGCGGGCGGGCATCCGGGACGTGACCCCGGCGCTGGATCTGGGCGGCGGAGTCTCGATGAAGCTCACCTTGATCCCCGCCGGCAGGTTCGTCATGGGCGATCGCGACAAGCGGTCGGAGACGATCGAGGGCGTCGAGGTGGCGATCCAGCAGGCCGGGAACGGACCGTACTGGGGCCGCCCCGACCGCGAGGTGACGATCAGCCAGCCCTTCTACATGGGGTCGCACGAGGTGACGCAGGAGCAATATGACCGGATCATGGGCCCAGACGCCGGCCGCGAGGGCAGGTATGACGCAACGAAGGGCATGCCCAGAGCCGCGACGCTGCCCGAAGGCGTGCTGTCTTGGCGGGAAGCCGCGGCGTTCTGCGAGACCCTCTCGGCCAAGACGGGCATGCACGTGTGGCTGCCCACCGAGGCGCAGTGGGAATACGCCTGCCGGGCGGGAAGCACGACGATTTTTCCCTGGGGGAACGACCCGGCTGACGTGCATGCCCACTGCAACGTGGTCTTGATCAGACAGGGCGAGACGCTCGCGACCGCCGAGCGGACCAGCGGCTTCCGCGGGTACGCGCCGGTGGGTTCCTTCATGCCCAACGCCTGGGGCCTGTTCGACATGCTCGGCAACGCGGAAGAGTGGTGCCATGACTGGTACACGCCCAACTACCTCGGGGCGCCCACGATCGATCCGGCAGGACCGGGCGTCTGCATACCGGAAAGCGGGGGGTGGTGCCATGTCTGGCGCGGCGGCCACTTCGGCTCCAAGTACGGTCCGCACCACCCCCGCGGCCGACCGTTGCACCACGCCTTCCCGCGCAACGGCTTCCGCGTCGTCGTGGCCTTGCAGGCCGCCACCGCGACGCCAGGAGGGGCGGTGGCATCCTGGGTCTTGGGGAAGGGCGGGCATCTCCTCGAGCCGCCCTCCACGACCGGATCCACCGCGGCACGGGAGGGCCCCGTTCCGACACCCCGGGACACGTCGGAGGCCGTGGCGGAGGAACCTGCGGATCCGGCTGCGGGTCCGGCTGCCGATTTGGGGCTGCGGGTGCCCCCGGGCTGCCGCGCGTTGTCCGGGATGTGGCCCGACGCTGCCGCGGGGTCCGGGTGGGCGCCGGCGGTGGTGCACGAGGCCACCGGCCTGGAGATGGTCTACATCCCCGCGGGAAGTTTCCTCATGGGAAGCCCCCCCGATGGCACGCTCTTCAAGCCGGACACCGAGCGGTTTCATGCAGCCAGGGTCGAAAAGCCCCACCGAGTGACGCTGACCCGGGGGTTCTACCTTGGGAAGCACGAGTTGACACAGGCCCAGTGGGTGCGGGTGATGGGATACAACCCCTCGCTCTTCAAGAACGCGGGGCCGGACGCGCCGGTGGAGACCGTTTCCTGGGACGACTGCCAAGCATTCTGCAAGCAGGCCGGCGACGGCCTGCGGCTCCCCACCGAGGCGGAGTGGGAGTATGCCTGCCGGGCGGGAACGGAAGGCCCGTATGCCGGGGATCTCGACGAGATGGGCTGGCACCTCGGCAACAGCGCCGGCACGCCCCACCCCGTGGGCAGGAAGAAGCCCAACGCCTGGGGACTGCACGACATGCACGGCAACGTGCGGGAGTGGTGCCAGGACTTGCGTTCCATCGAGTATCCGGACGAGGCCGTGACGGATCCGACGGGCGCGGCGAAGCGGGACGAATACAACAGCCACATGCTCCGCGGCGGCAGTTGGGCCGACTACGCCTTCTTCTGCCGCTCGGCGGCCCGTTGCGGATACGCGGGAACCTGGGCCAGGGGCGGGCCCGGCACGCGGAACATCTGGGAGTCTGCCGAGGCCGAGGCTGAAAACGACGGCACGCTGACGGTGAAGTCGAACCGCAGCCGCTTCCCCCCCTACGGACTCCGTCCCGATGTCGGGTGTCGTCTTGCGATCACGGCGGCCGCGGGTCCCGATTGAGCTTCTCCCGGAGATCGAAATGTCCATCCTTGCATCATGGAGAGGTCGGTGGCTCGTCCTGGTCGCCGGGCTCGCCACGGCCGGGACCGATGCGGCTGCGGTGCCCGCCACGCGTCCGCCGCCGGATCCGAACGAAACCCCGGTCGCCGTGGTGGCGGACGCCGCCGCGGCCGCAGCGGCGCTCGACGAAGCGTGGGCCTCGGGACGGGCGCTCGTCGCCGACCTCACGCTCGGCCACGAGGGACGCGTGGTCCGGGCGAACTCCGCCGAGCCGCTCTCCCCCGGCCGCTACCGTCTGCACGCGCTGGTCGCCTGCACGGCCCGGGATCAGGTGCTGGGCGAAGCGGTGGCGGTGCGGCTCGTGGCCGGAGGCGACGCCGCCGTCCCGCTGCCGAGCGGCACGCCGAAGACCCCGTCCGGCGGGCTGCGAACTGGGGCCGGCCAAAGTCAGGCGGCCCCGGCTCCCGCTCCCTGGAATCCCAGGCAGAAAATGCCAACGGTGCACCTCGACTTCACGGTGGAAACACCCGGCCCGCTCCCGATCGCCGTCGACTGGTTTCTGCGCGACGGCAGCGTGAACCACGAGATCCGTCCCGCTCCGCAGGACCATGTCGCACGGCGGCAAAACGCCCTCAACAAGCTGGGGCTGGTGGCCGGGCCCGGCGAGGGGTTGGCGGAACTCCCGCCCGACGACACCCTGGACAAACTGGAAGCCGAGGAGCCCGCGGGGCTGTCGCCCCGGCCGCTCGCGGGGCAGGGCCTGCCCCCCAACCGGCTCCTGCTCGCCGGCCTGGTGGTCGAGCGGCTGTCGCCGGTGGTGCAGGTCCGCCTCGAAGGCCGCGCGTGCCCCGCCCACTACGCTCCGGTCGCGACGATCGCCGGATTCGACCTGCTGCGGCCGGGAACCGTGGAAATCGAGTGCAAGGGAACGATCCGTCGCGCAGAGGTTCGGCCCAAGGCGCTCGGCATCCGCCCCGTCATCGACGGCAAGAGGCTCTCCTTCCCGCTCGCGGCGCCCGCCTCCCTGAGCGTCGAGATCGACGGCGACATCCGGGAACCCTTGTTCCTGTTCGCCGACCCGCCGGAGCAGGACGCTCCGCGGCCCGACGCGCCGGGCGTGCGGTTCTTCGCCGCGGGCAAGGTTCACGATGCCGGAAAGATCGTCGTCGAGTCCGGCGAGACGGTCTACATCGAGCGTGGTGCGGTGGTCCGCGGGAGGATCTTCATGGACGGGGTCCACAACGTGAAAATCCTGGGCCGGGGCATTCTCGACGGCGGCGTCTTCCGCCGCGCGGAGACGCGGATGCTCGAGATCAAGCAGGCCGAGGAGGTCCTGGTGGAGGGGATCACCATCGTGGACAGCAAGCATTGGGCGCTGCCGATCCTGCGTTCCGATCGCGTGACCGTCCGCCGGGTGAAGATCGTCAGCGGCAACGACTGGGATGCCGGCGTGGTGGTGGTGGGCAGCCGAAACGTGGCCGTCGAGAAGTGTTTCATCCGCACCAAGGACGACTGCGTGGCGATCAAGGCCGGGCTGACCTACTTCACCCAGACCGACTGCCAGGGAGACGTGGAAAACGTGGCGGTACGGGAGTGCGTGCTCTGGAGCGCCGAGCATGGCAGCGGGCTGCAGATCCAGACGCAGAGCTGGCTGCCGGACTGGATCGGGAAACCGCCCGACTTCGCGCCACGGGTCACCCGCATCCACGATGTCCGCTTCGCCGACAACGACCTGCTGCACGCCGGGGAAGGGGCGGCCGTTCTCGCCGTCCGCAATGCCGATCCGGCCACGGTGTGCGACGTGCGTTACGAGGACCTGCGCGTCGAGGACTGCGGTGGCGTGCCGGTCGTGCTGACGATCTCCCGGTCGCCCTACGCCCCGGATGCCGGACGCGGCCATGTCCGCGACATCGTCTTCCGCAACATTCGCGTCGAGGGAGCGCGCGTGCTTCCGGTGGAACTGGCGGGCTTCGACGATGAACACCGGATCGAGGGCGTCGTCTTCGAGAACGTCGAATGCCAGGGACGAAAATGGGTCCGGCCGGAGGACGCCCAGGTCAAGGCGGCGTTCACGACCGGCGTCGAGTTTCGCTGAGCTCACGTGACGTGCGGACGAGAGGACCGGCGACGCGATCCCGGGGAGGATCGCCGGGGCAGCCGGCGCATCACCGCGGCCGTCTTCCGCCTACGGCAGCACGACTTCGTCGGAGATGACCACCGGACGGCTGCTCGTCACGGCCGTGGGCGCGGAGATTCCCGCGCTCGGCCCGGGTGAACCTCCCGGACCGGCCGGCAACGCCCCGGCGCCCGCGGGCATGCCCGGCGACACGACGGCGCCCGGGGGCAGGCCACCTTCCACGATGCCCCCCTGGCACTGGTCGCAGTTGCCGGCGGCCATCGGTGCCCCCGGTCCGCACGGGGCCGGCGGGCACGCGGCTGGCTGGCCGCAGGGCCGGGCGGCGGCGGCCGGCGGCATGGCGCCCGGCGGCACGAACCCGGGGGGCAGGTGGCCGAAGAGTTTCTCGTACTTCCAGACCTCCAGCGCGATGTATTTCTCGGTCAGCGACTTGCAGCCGGAGAGTCCGGCCGCCGCGACCATCACGGCCACAGGCAGGCATCGCGGCAGGCCGCCGCGCCAAGACATCGCACGCATCGGATGGGTCTCCTTCCCGGGGGCATCGCCTCGCGGCGCGTCTGTGCCACGAAGCCAAGCAACCCTACCCCATGCATGAGGCGCGGCAAGGAAAACCGGGACGCGGCGATGCATGCCGCGAGCCCAGATCGTGAAGCTGTGCGGGTCGTGCCAGTGGGCCGGTGGCAACGCGGCCGGCCCAGGCATGGACGGCCGGGAGGGGCTGTGGCAGCCCCGACCTGCGAATCACGTGCGGGCGTGTCAGCCCTTGCGATGGCGGATGCGGGCCCGCATCCGGCGCTTCTTTTGTCCCAGTTTGCGACGGCCCTTGCCGGTTTTCTTGACGCCCATGCTTTTCTCCAGGTCGTGACCAGTCCAGAATGTTGGGGACGGTTGTAAGATGGGGCTCCTCGTGATTGCAAGCACCAACCCGCATCTCGCGTGGCAACGGCCCGGCTTTTCGCGACGCCGACCGGGCCGCCTGGCGGGCCAGCCGTCCGCCCTCGGTCCGGCCTCATGATCGTTTTTTTTCCCACCTACGCGCGGAGGCTCCCCGGCGAACGGCGGTGGCGGGCCACGGTTGCCGGCATGATTTCCCGGCCGTTGCCGACGAAAAGCCATCGCCGAACCCTGGCCGTCGGGGTCATCAAGCGGCTCCTCGAACTCGACGAATCGCAGCTGCAGTCGGAGGTGTTTCAGCGCCGTGCCGACGCCTTCCTGTTTCAGCGGGTGGCGGGTGAGCGGGTGACGATCCTCCTGGGCGATCGCCGGATCGACGCGGGGCAGTCCGACAAGGTCGGTCATTTCCACCATTCCATCGACCTCGAAGAGGACGCTGTCGAGGCCCTTGCCACCGGTGCCGGCGGCGGCTGCCGCTGGCTCACCTACGAGGCGGCCCGCATGGGCGACGAGGAGCGTTTCGAGCCGATGGCGGGCGGCCGGATCCAGCTGGTGGACGACGAGGGCCTCTCGGTGATCTCCGACATCGACGACACCGTGAAAGTGACCAACGTGGGCAACCGCCGGGAGCTTCTGGCCAACACCCTGTTGCGGGAATTCCATGCCGTGCCGGGCATGGCCGAGATCTATCGCCGCTGGCAGGAGGCGGGCACGGCCTTTCACTACGTTTCGGCCAGCCCGTGGCAGCTGGCCAACTGTTTGAGCGGATTTCTCCGCGACACGGGCCTCCCGTCCGGCTCGATGCACCTGAAGCTCTTCCGCCTGAAGGATTCGACGCCATTGGGCCGTCTGCCCTCCCGCAAACGGTCGAAGCGGCGGACCATCGAGCAGATCCTGGCGGACTTTCCGCGGCGGAAATTCCTGCTCGTGGGCGATTCCGGCGAGCGCGACCCCGAGGTCTACGCGGAGGTGGCCCGGCGGCATCCCGACCGCGTGGCGGGCGTGGCGATCCGACTGGTCGAGGGCCGGCGGCCCGGCGACAAGCTGCGGTCGCGGCTCGATCGGCTGGGTCGGAGGCTGCCCGCCGGCCGTTGGCACGTGTTCACCGAGCCCGCGGAACTGGCGGCCTGGGGCGGTTAGCCGGACGGGCGAAAAACGCCGGGAAAACGGCCGCGGTTCAGCCTTGGTGGGGAATGGGGCTTCTGCTACCGTTTCCGCCCCGGCAGCCGCGACGGCGGCCGGGATCCCGAGGGATCGACCAGCGATGCAAAGCCCAGCCCCACGAGCCGCGCACCTGCTGCCTGTCGTGATGCTGGCACTTGTCTGTGGTGCCGGCGACGTGCGTGCCGGCGACGAGGGCTTTCGGGTGGAGAGCGAGGTCTTCGCCAACGGCTCGGAGGAGCCGGTCGCGCGGAGCCTGACGTTGTTTCGCGGCGGCATCGCCTGGGATTTTCTCGAGCCGTCGGCGGCCGTCGGCGGGAAGCGGGCCGATTTTCCGGCCGGCGAGATCGTGCTCCACGACCCCGCCCGCGAACGCGTCGTCGTCGTCGATCCGGCCCGCAACGTCAAGACCCAGATCGATGCGATTCGGCTCGAGCGGCTGAGCGTGTCACTGGCTTCCTGGGCGCGAAAGGCGGACGACAAGCTGGTCCGATGGGCCGGCGGCCCCGACTTCGGCGAGGGCATGACGGAGTCGGACGGGCGGATCGAACTGGTGGGGCCGCGGGTGCGGTATGCGATCGAATTCGCCGAGCCACCGACGCCGGAGGCAGCCGTCAGCTACCGGCAGTTCGCCGACACGGCCATCCTTCTCAAGGCGCTCCTGCATCCCGGCGGCCTGCCACCGTTTCCGCGGCTGGCCATCAACCGTCGCGTGGCGGCGGCGGGCGGCATCCCCACGGCGGTGTCGCTCGAGATCGACTCCAAGACGCGGCTGGTCACCGGCCGCGTTGAAAACCTGCGGTGCGTGCACAAGTTTCATCCGAGGCTGCTCGCGGGCGACCTGGATCGCATCGACGACGCGGCCAGCCGGGTCGCGGTGGCCGGCCTGGTGCCGCTCTCCGAGTTCGTGACCACGCCGGCATCGCCGCCGGGCGAGTGAGCCGCGCGGAATGGCGGGCGGGGCGAAACGCCATCCCGTCGCTCGCGCTCCGGGCTCTTATGAACGCCCATCCCATAAAAGCCCCGGGCGCAAGCCCGGGGATCGGGCCGCGCGTGAGCCGCGGCGGCGATTCTTGAACTCGCTTTTGCAGCCGGTGGAACCGCGCCACGGCGAAGAGCTCGCACGACAGTGCGGTGCCGCACAATGCATCCCATCGGCGCTTGGCCATGCCGCGCCAAGAAAGTCTGCCCGACCGGACGATGTTTCCCCTGCGGCAAGGTTCGCCGGTTCGTCTCCGCTCCCGCTGGTGCCACGGTCAGTCGCTCGGCCGTGCCAGCAAGGATTCCGGCTGATGAAAGGTTGACATTTGTTCAGCGCTCGTGCTACATTCATCCGCACCCATTCATAGTGAACGGAGGCTCTCGATGCTGGTGCTGTCAAGGAAGCAGAACGAACGGATTCGGGTCGGGGATTCGGTGGTGGTCACGGTCGTGCGGGTCAGCGGCGACAAGGTGCGGATCGGGATCGAGGCTCCGCCGAACGTGCGGGTGCTGCGCGACGAGTTGGAAGACGCGATGATCGGCGAGGTGACGCTCGAGCCATCGGCGGAACTGCCCATCCCGCGGCTGCTCGGCCTGACGGGGTAGCGGCGCCGCCAGAACGCCGGGCCGGATTTTGCAACCCGGCCCGGCACGGGTAGCCTACTGCCGTGAAGCAATCACCGTGGCGGCACATGCGCAGAAGCGCCCTGATCAAAGCACTCCTCGGCGGTCTGGGCGGCCTGCTGGTGGTAGCGGCGATCGTCGCGGCGCTCGTGCTCCACGAGCCGGCCTTCTACCGGCAGGCAGCGACTTCCCAGGCGGGCGCTGCCGATGGCGAGGATGTCGAGCTCCTGGCGCGGCGGGCGCTGACGAAAGCCTCGGCGTGGCATGCCTCCATCGCGCGGCCGGGCCGGTGGGACGCGGCGGTAGCCGCCGCCGAGATCAACGCCTGGTTGGCCACGGATCTGCCGCGCAACCACCCCGGCTGGCTGCCGCGCGGCGTGTCCGAGCCGCGGCTCCTGCTCGAGCCCAAGCAGGCCGTGCTCGGCAGCCGCGTGGGCTATGGCCCGCTGACGGCGGTGGCCTGGCTGGACCTGGAAATCCAGCTGCGGGACGTCAACCAGCTGGCCATCACGCTGGATCGCGCGGGGCTGGGCGCGATGCCCCTGCCCCGGATGCCGATCCTGCGCGAACTGGCCCGACGGATCGGAAAACTGGGAATGGCGACCGACCTGCGGAGGCTGGACGGGCGGATGGTGCTCATGGTCTACATCCCCTCGACGCATGATGCGGGAGCCACGAGCTACTGGCTCGAGTCGCTGGCGATCGGCGCCGGTGAACTGCTCGTCGCCGGAGAGACGCGATCGTCCAGCCTCGGTTTCCAATCTCAGGATTCGAAAGACTAGGAGCGTGCCCGATGCCACCGGAGACGATCAGCCCGCGCGGGGAGGCCAGCCGCGCTGTTCCCAGCATCACCTTCCTCGGCGCGGCCGGGATGGTGTCCGGGTCGCGGCACCTGCTGGAGGCCGGCGGCTCGCGGGTGCTCGTCGATTGCGGCCTGTTTCAGGGGGAGAAGCAGCTCCGCGAGCGGAACTGGGATCGCTTTCCCGTGCCAGCCGACACGATCGACGCGGTCGTGCTGACGCACGGCCACATCGACCACTCCGGCTGGCTGCCGCGGCTCGCCCGGGAGGGCTTCAAGGGGCCGATCCTCACGTCGCCCGCCACGGTCGACCTGCTCGGCCTGCTCCTCTACGATTCCGCCAAGTGCCAGGAGGAAGACGCCGCCTACGCCAATCGCAAGGGCTACGCGAAGCATCGGCCGGCCCTGCCGCTCTACGACGAGCGCGACGTCGATCGGGCGCTGCGGCTGGTGAAGGCGGTGGACCGCGGCAGCTGGTTCGAGCCGGCGCCGGCGGTGCGGTGTCGCTTTCACGATGCCGGCCACATGCTCGGCAGTTCGTTCCTGGAGGTCGAGGCCGCCACGGCGACGCGGCCGATCAGGCTCGTCTTCTCCGGGGACGTGGGGCGGTTCGACGCGCCGCTCTACCACGATCCGGTGCCCCCTCCGGCCTGCGACTATCTCGTGTGCGAGAGCACCTACGGCGACCGTGACCATCCCGCCAGCCGGCCGCTCGACGAGCTCGAGGCGGTCACCAAGGAGTCGCTGGCCCGCGGGGGCATGATGCTCGTGGCCTCCTTCGCGATCGGCCGTTGCCAGCAGCTGGTCTACCTGCTGCGGACGCTGATGGCCGCGGGCCGGCTGCCGGAGGTGCCCGTCTGGATCGATTCGCCGATGGCGGTCGATGCCACGGAGGTGTTTCGCCGGCACGTCGCCGAACACGACTTCAGCGAGGCGAAGATGGCCGGCGTGGCCGAGGCGCTGGCCTCGCCGTTCGTCCGCATGGCGAAGACGTCGGCGGAGTCGAAGGCCATCAACGCCCACGATGGGCCGGGCATCGTGATCGCGTCCAGCGGCATGATGAACGGCGGGCGGATCCTGCACCATCTCGCCCAGCGGCTGCCCGACCCCAAGACCACGGTGCTCGTGGCCGGCTTCCAGGCCATCGGCACCCGCGGCCGCAGCCTGATCGACGGCGCGAAATTCCTCCGCATCCACGGCCGCGACATCCCGGTGCGTGCCGCCGTGCGCCGGGTGGACGCCCTCTCGGGGCATGCCGACCGCCGCGAGATCGGCCGCTGGCTCGCGGGCATGCCGCCGCCCCGGAAAACCTTCCTCGTCCACGGCGAGCCGCCGGCCGCCCGCGGCATGGCGGATTTTCTGCGGGAATCCCGCGGCTGGGACGTGGCGATTCCGGCCATCGGCACGGTCGCGCCGTTGGCCTCGTAAAATGAACAGGTTGCCGCCATCACGGCACAGGCACGCACCGGCACGGAGAAACGCCATGGCCAAGACACCCAAACCCTCCCGCACCCCCACATCCGCGCCGGCCAAGCCGCCGCTGCCGCCATCCGCCGGAGCGAACGGCGCGGCCGGCCCGCGGCCGAAGGTCTGCAGCATCCTGCCCGACACCACGCTCGGAGACGACGTGGCCCTGGTGGCGGAAAACATGGAGGCGATCCTCTCCTCGCCCAGCTACAGCCTCGCCCAGGAGGACCGCCGACTGCTCGAACGCACCGAGATGCGCGGCGTGCGGATGCTGCTCGAACTGGGCAAGCCTGAACTCGCCTTCCTGGCCGACAACATCACCTCCACGGTGATCGTCTTCGGCGGCACGCAGATCGTCGAACGCACCGCGGCGGAACGGCGTCTGTCGGAGGCCCGCCGCGCGTTGGCGACCGCCAGCCCGGCGACGCGGCCGCGGCTGGCCCGCGAACTCGAGCGGGCCGAGCGGCTGGCCGCCTATTGCAGGTATTACGATGCGGCCCGCGAGTTTGCCCGGCTGGTGTCGATCGACAACCAGTGCGACGACCAGCGCGACTACGTGGTCATCACCGGCGGTGGTCCCGGGATCATGGAGGCCGCCAACCGCGGCGCGTTCGACGTCGGCTGCAAGTCGATCGGCCTCAACATCAAGCTCCCCAGCGAGCAGCAGCCCAATCCGTTCATCACGCCGGAGCTGTGCTTCCAGTTCAAGTATTTCGCCCTGCGGAAGTTTCACTTCATCCTGCGAGCCGCCGCCGTGGTGCTGTTTCCGGGCGGCTTCGGCACGCTCGACGAGATGTTCGAGACGCTCACGCTGCGGCAGACGCATCGCATGCAGCCGGTGCCGATCATCCTGTTCGGCCGTGACTACTGGTCGAAGGTGATCGACTTCCAGTTTCTCGCCGACAGCGGCGTGATCGCCGACGAGCACCTCGACCTCTTCACCTACGCCGAAACGCCCGAGGAGGCCTGGCAGCAGATCCTCGACTTCCACGCGGCCAAGCAGAAGCAGGGCTGACCCGCCGCCCGCTTCCCGGAGACCGTCGATGCGCGACCCGCCCGCATTCATCCCCGGAACGACGGCCCAGACCGGCCGCGTGGCACTGGTCACCGGTGGCACCGGCCGGGTGGGGGCGGCGGTCGTGCGGGCACTGGCGGCGCGGGGCCATGCCGTGGCCATTCATGCCCACGGATCGCTGCCGGAGGCCCGCGCCCTGGCGGGCGGGCTCGAGGCGGCCGGCGTACCCAGCCTGGCGGTCACCGCGAATCTCCGCGACGAGGGGCCGGTGCGGGCCATGGTGCATCGCGTGGCCGATCACTTCGGCCGCATCGACGCGCTGGTGACCTGCGCGGCGATCCGGCATGAAGGCCCGCTGGAGGAGGTGACGGCCGACGACCTGCGGGCCCACTTCGACATCAACTGCGTCGGCACGTTCGTGGCGGCGCAGGAGGTCGGGGCCGTGATGGTGCGGCAGCCCGAAGGAGGCGGCATCGTCACGATCGGCGCCGGGGAGGCGGACCGGCCGTCGGCCGGCCACGCCGCCTTCCTGCCGAGCAAGGGGGCAATTCCGGCGCTGACGCGGAGCCTGGCCGTGGAATTCGCGGCGCGCAATCCGCGGGTGCGGGTCAACTGCGTGCTGCCCGGGCCGGTGCATCGAGCGGGCGAGCCCGAGCACGTCGCCCACGCGGTGCTGTTTCTGCTCGAGAACGAGTTCGTCACCGGCGTCTGCCTGCCGCTGGACGGCGGGCCGTGATCACGCCGGGCGGTTGTCTTCACGCCGGGCTCGGGCATCCTGCCCGACCCGGCTTGGCCGACCTCCGTCGGCTGGTGCTGACCCGGCCCTCCGGGCCTGGCGCTACGGGTGGTGCCACCATGTCCCGTCGCTTCCGCTCCGGGCTTTCATTCCACGGTGACACGACCGTGGATGCAAACGCTTCGCTGGAATAAAAGCCCCGGGTGGAAACCCGGGGACGGGGCATTACCAGCGCACCATGCCAGTCGGTCTGTAGAGCTACGAGCACGTCACGGGGCGAGGCGTTCGAGGATCCACCCGCCGGCGGCGTCCCGACGGAAGCGGAGCCGATCGTGCAGCCGGCTGGGGCGACCCTGCCAGAACTCGATCCGTTCGGGCACGAGCCGAAAGCCACCCCAGTGCGCCGGCCGCGGGATCGCCGCGTCGTCGGGGTGCTCCGTGCGAAACCGCGCGAAGAGCCGCTCGAGCGTGTCGCGGTCGGGGATGACCGCGCTCTGCGGCGAGCTCCAGGCTCCGATCCGCGAGCTGCTCGGCCGGCTCGTGAAGTAGGCGTCGCTCTCGGCCGCGGCGGTCCGCTCGACGCGGCCCTCGATCCGCACCTGCCGCTCGAGGGCGGCCCAGTGGAAGGTCAGCGCGGCGTGGGGATTGTCCGCCAGTTCCCGGCCCTTCCGGCTCTCGTAGTTGGTGAAGAAACAGAAGCCGCGGGTGTCGAAGCCCCGCAGCAGCACGACGCGGGCGGAGGGACGGCCGTCGGGCGTCGCGGTGGAGAGCGTCATCGCCTCGGGCTCGGGCACCCCGGCCGCCACGGCCGCGTCGTACCAGGCGGCGAACTGCCGGACCGGGTCGCGGTCGACGCCGGCCTCGTCGAGCGCGGCCTGCTCGTATTCCTTCCGTGCGTGGGTCGCCCTCGTCTCCGTCCTGTCTTGCATCTCGTTCGGTCCTCGGTTCGCCCTGTCGTCCCGGCCGCGCGGTCGTGCGGCCACACGTGAGGCTATCCTGCCACGGCCCGGTCGGCGACACCCGGCAAACGGATCGTGAACGTGCTGCCCACCCCGGGCGTGCTCTCCACCGCCACCGTGCCGTCGTGCGCCTGCACGATGTGCTTCACGATCGACAGGCCCAGGCCCGTTCCGCCGAGCTTGCGGCTGCGGGCCTGGTCGACGCGGTAAAACCGCTCGAAGAGCCGCGGCAGGTGCTCGGCCTCGATGCCGCAGCCCTCGTCACGCACGCCGATCAGCACCGCGTCGCCGGCGGATGATCCGGCCTCGACGGCCACCGTGATCCAGACGGTGTGTCCCGGATCGCTGTACTTGATGGCGTTGTCCACGAGGTTGATGAGCGCCTGCTCCACGAGCGGGGCATTGATCGCCACCTCGAGGCGTTCGTCGCAGGTGACGTCGAGCCGGATCGACCGCTCGTCGGCCCGCGGCAGGCAGTCGACGCTCACGGCGGAGAGCAGCGCGGCGATCCGGACCGGCTCGCGGGGCAGGTTGCCCGTGCCCTCGCTCTGCTCGATCCGGGAGAGGGCGAGCAGGTCCTCGATGATCGACGCCAGGCGGTCGGCCTGCCGGGCGATGATGTCGAGAAATCGGCGGGTGTCGGCCGGGTCGTCTCCCGCCCCGTCGAGCAGCGTCTCCACGAAACCCTTGATCGACGCGATCGGCGTCTTGAGCTCGTGCGACACGTTGGCCACGAAGTCGCGGCGGATGTTCTCCAGCCGCTGCATGTCGGTCACGTCGTTCAGGACGATCACCGCGCCGCCATCCCCCGACAGGTCGCGGAGCGCCGTGCCCCGCAGCCGGATCGTGCGGTCGCGGGCACCGCGGAGCAGCAGGTCGTCCTCGACCGGTTCGCGGCAGTCGATCGCCCGGAGGGCGAATTGCCGCAGATCGGGATTGCGGACCACCTCCTGCAGCGAGCGGCGGATGGCGCGGGAGGGGTCGACGCCGAGCAGTTCGGCCGCCGCGCGATTGATGCCCACCACCCGCTGGCGGGCGTCGATGGCGAGCACGCCCTCGATCATGCTGCCGAGCACCGCCTCCTGCTGGGTGCCCTGCCGGCCGATCGTGAGGCCGCGCTCCACGAGCTGTTCCCGCAGCGCGCCGATGGCATCGGCGAGACCGGCGAGCTCGGTCGGCTCCGCCGTCGGAATCGGGGCGCCGACATCGCCGTCGGCCAGGCGGGCCGCGGCCCGTGAGAGATCGGCCACGGGCCGGGCGAGCCGGCCGGCGACCGCGCGGCCGGCGGCCACCGCCGCCATGCCCCACGCCAGAAAGCCGACCAGGAGCCAGCGTTGCGCGCGGGCCAGTTCGGCGTCGGAATCGACGGTGTCGGCCGTGACCCGCACGATGCCGGCGGGCCGGCCGGCCGGCCCCACCGGGGCGGCCACCACCAGGATCCGCTTTCCCGCGGCGGCGTCGTAGCGGCTGGTGCGGGCGATCCTGCCGCCGCGGGCCTCCTCGACGAGGGCGTCGGCGGCGGGAGCCCGCTCCCCCACGGTGCCGTCGGGTGCGGACGTGGCCAGCACGGTGCCGTCGGCCGCGAGGAGATCGACCCGTGCCCGCGTGCCACCGACCAGCCGACGGGTGGCGTCGGCGAAGGTGGCCGGATCGAGCGTGTCGTCCGCGGCGGGGAAGACGGCGGCCAGCCCCGTGGCCACGTCGGCCACCCGCTGGAGTTGCGAGGCGTCGGCCAGGCGGGCCAGCTGCACGCTGGCCAGCCAGAAGCAGCCGAGGAAGCCCGCCGCGACCAGCGCGCAGAAGCCCGCGAACACGTGCCAGACGAACCGCGAGCGGGCCATGGGATGGAGCGTCAGTCGGACGGCGAGGGATGCGGCGACGGGGGTCCCGTCACGCCCGGAACCGGTATCCCACGCCACGGACGGTCTCGATGTAGGAACCGAACGCGCCCAGCTTCTTCCGCAGGCCGGCGACCTGCACGTCCACCGAGCGTTCCGTCACAGGATAGTCTTCCCCCTTCACGGCGTCGACGATCTGCGTCCGCGTGTAGGCCCAGCCGGGCCGCTTGGCCAGGAACTGCAGCAGGGCGAACTCGGTGTAGGTCAGTTCCACCGGCTGGCCGGCGAGCGTCACCTCGTGCCGTCCGGGGTGGATGGAGAGCTCGTGGACGTCGATCGTCGTCTCCTGCTCGGCCTTCGCGTCCGCCTCCTTGCGTCGCAGGAGCGCCTTGACCCGGGCCGACAGCACCCGCGGGCTGAAGGGCTTGGCGATGTAGTCGTCGGCGCCGCGATCGAGGCCCGTCACCATGTCGCCCTCCTCTCCCTTGGCGGAGAGCATGATGACCGGGATGTCGCGGGTCTTGGGATCGGTCTTGAGCCGGCGGCAGACCTCGAGCCCGTCCACCGCGGGCAGCATCCAATCGAGCACGATCAGGTCTGGCGGCTGCCTGCGGGCCGCCTTGAGCGCCTCCTCGCCGGTGCCCACGCACTGCACGCGGTAGCCATCCTTGGAGAGCTTGTAGCTCACCAGTTCCAGCAGGTCCTCCTCGTCGTCCACCACGAGGATCTGTTGACCGGCCATGGTTTCTGCCTCTTGCAGGATCGGGGGGGCGGGCATCACGTGGGTTCCTCACCCACGTGGTAGCGGAGAGCCGTTAGGGTTTCGTGAGCCGGCACCCGCGTGCCGCGGCTCATGACAGGAGCATTTCGACGTCCTCGGCCGTCAGGCTGGAGACCATGCTTTCGTCAGCACGCACGATCGACTCGGCGAGTTCCCGCTTGCGGTCCTGCAGCGCGACGATCTTCTCCTCGACCGTGTCCCGCGCGATCAGCCGGTAGGCGAAGACGCGGCGGGTCTGGCCGATGCGATGGGCCCGGTCCACGGCCTGGGCCTCGACCGCGGGGTTCCACCACGGGTCGAGGATGTAGATGTAGTCGGCCGCGGTGAGGTTGAGCCCCTGGCCGCCGGCCTTGAGGCTCACGAGGAACAGCCGGCAGTCGGCGTCCTCCTGGAACCGCTGCACCCGCGACTGCCGGTCGGTCGTCTTGCCGTCGAGGTATTCGTAGGTGATCGACCGCTCGTCGAGCCGGCGCCGGACGATCGAGAGGAAGCTGGTGAACTGGCTGAACACGAGCACCTTGTGACCCTCGTCGAGCACTTCGGACAACTGCTCGAGGAGCGTGTCGAGCTTGGCGGCCGGCTGGTCGATCCGGGCCGG
>JBIIYN010000273.1:0-5420 GCA_044346795.1 Pirellulales bacterium | reverse complement strand
CGAGCCACACCTGCCGGGCGTTCGGGACGCGATTGTGACCCGCCGACACTGCACGCCCGCCGACTTTGCCGACCGCTTCCACGCCCTTCATGGCTCCGCGTTCTCGGTTGCTCCGACGCTCATGCAGTCCGCCTACTTCCGGCCGCACAACCGGGATCCGGACATCCCTGGGCTCTACCTCGTCGGGGCGGGAACCCATCCGGGTGCGGGCGTGCCCGGGGTCGTCAATTCGGCCAAGGCCACCTGCGACACCATCGCGGCCGATTACAGCCGCGTCGGCCGAGAGTGAGCCGTGAACGGCAGATGCGCGGCCGGAAGGAAAATTCCCGTAGTGGCAGCCGCTCAATGGACTCCCCAAACCTCGGTCGCCGTCCGCCAGCGGGAGATTCCATCCGGCGTCACAGCCGCTCCTTCTCGTTTGCAAGCCGGCTCCTCACCGCCGGCAAGAGGGCCGACGTCGAACTTCTCTACGCCTGGTGCCGTTGGTGCGACGACGGCGTCGACGCCGCCGCTTCGCAGGCCGAGGCGTTCGAGTTCGTCGAGTCGGCCACACAGGACGTCCGCCTGATCGCCGCCGGCCGCAGTCCGGTTGCCGTCGAGAGTCTCTGGCTGGCGGATCTCGCAGCCCGGCACGATCTGCCGCTCGGGGCGGCTCTGGTCCTGCTCGAGGGGATGCGGTCTGATCTCACACCGGCGGCTGGATTCCACGAGGCTGATCTGCTGCGGTACAGTTTTGCAGTGGCCGGAACGGTCGGTGTGCTCATGTGCCCGATCCTCGGCCTCGAGGATCGCCGGCATCTCCCCCACGCCGCAGCGCTGGGCATGGGCATGCAACTCACGAACATCGCCCGAGACGTCGCGGAAGACTGGCGGCGGTCCCGCTGCTACCTGCCGGTCGAGTGGACCGACGGACTGCGGCCGGGCGACGGTGCCCCCGACCCTGAGCGGGTGCGGCAGGGCGTGCGGACGATCCTCGAGGTCGCGGATGGCTACTACCAGGCGGGGGAAGCCGGCATCGACGGCCTCGCCGCCGACAGCCGGCTGGCCGTCCGCGCGGCAGCCCGCATCTACCACGCGATCGGCTGCAGGATCCGTCAGCGGGATTTCCGGGTGCTGGACCACCGGGCCCGGGTGTCGACGTTCCGAAAACTGCTGCTCTTCGTTGACGCGATCGTCGTTCCGAGCGGCGGCGGCCGGCGGTCGCGGCTCGCCGCACCGGCCCGGCGAGCGCTCGCCGCCGCCGAAGGATTCTTGGTGCAGTGTGGAGTGACGGACGCTGGATGATCGCCCGCGGGACCGCCTCGCGTTACGATGGAACAGACGAGCCACTTTTTCACGGCTCGTGATCGTCCCCCACGTCAATCAGGAGTCTCGTCATGAAGTGGAGTGCCTGGAGCGTCGCGTTCACTGGACTGTCGCTGACGAGCGTGATGGCGGTCGTGCTCTTCGCGCTGGTGGCGATCAACCCCAAGGATCCTGTCTACGGGTCGACTCCGCTGTATTATGCGGCGGCATCAGCTCTTTCGGCGACGGCCTTCAATCGGGCGGCGGCCTGGGCGGCCCGCCGGGCGACACGTCTCGAACCGTAAGACAACGACCCTCGGGGCCGTGGGTGCTCGTGGGATCGCGCTCGATCACAGCGCTGGTGCTGCGTCGTCATGGCCAAACGCCTGCCCACGAATTATGATCCCCGCAGTCGGCTTGCAGCAGCGGCAGACATTCAACCTCGGACCACGCAACGATACGAAGACCATGGACGCCATCAAGTCGCTGCTCGACGTCTTCCTCCACGCCCGTGACCATCTCGAGGCCAACATCGAGGCCTGGGGCCCGTGGACCTACGTGCTCCTGTTCGTGATCATCCTCTGCGAGACGGGCCTGGTGGTCACGCCGTTCCTGCCGGGCGACTCGCTGCTCTTCGCGGCCGGGGCCCTCGCGGCGCTCTACCCGCAGTCGCTGAGCATCGCGGTGCTGCTGGCCCTGCTGTTCGTCGCCGCGGTGCTCGGCGACACGATGAACTATGCGATCGGCCGCGCGGTCGGGCCGAAGGCCTTCGGCGTCGACCGGTGGTTCCTGAAGCACGAGCATCTCGTCCACACCCAGCAGTTCTACGCGCGGCATGGCGGCAAGACGATCGTGCTGGCCCGCTTCGTGCCGATCGTCCGCACCTTCGCCCCGTTCGTGGCGGGCGTCGGCCGGATGAACTATCCGCAGTTCCTCTACTACAACGTGGTCGGCGGGCTGGCGTGGGTGCTGATCTGCACGCTGGCCGGCTACTTCTTCGGGGAATTGCCGTTCGTGAAGAAGCACTTCGAGCTGGTGGTGGTCGGCATCGTGCTCGTGTCGGTGCTGCCCGTGGCCTGGGAAATCTGGGCGGCCCGCCGCCGCGCCGCGAAGTGAGCACGCGGCTCCTCACGCCAGCGAAGCCTCGACGCGGTCGAACACGGCGTCGAATGTCCGCCGGGTGCGGGCCGTGATCGCCTCCACCTCCGCCACGAGGTCGTGCGGGCTCGAATGGCCGAGGAGATGGGCGAGCGTCCGCTGCTCCTCCGGCGAGGTCGGAAAATCGTGCCGGGCCGGCGCGTCGAGCAGCCGCAGGTGCCCCTCGATCTTCCGCAGTTGGCCGTAGGCCCGTTCCAGAAATCCGGACTCCGCGGCGTCGAGCAGCCCCACCGCCGCCAACCCCTGGAGGGCGGCCAGGGTTTCCGGCGTGCGGAGCGCGGGCTCACGGCCGCCATGCACGAGCTGCAAGACCTGCGCGACGAACTCGATGTCGACGATTCCGCCCGGCCCGCGCTTCAGGTTCGTCGCCCGGGCCCCCTCCTCCATGCGGTGCCGCATCCGCCGGATCTCGGCGACCTCGGCGGCCGTCCAGGGCCGTTCGTAGGCGGCCGCCTGCACGATCCGCGTGGCCCGCGCGGCGGCCGCGGGGCCGCCGACGGCGACGCGGGCCTTCACGAGCGCCTGCCGCTCCCAGATGGCGGCCGGACCGTCCTCGGCGAAATACCGGGCGAGGTCGTCGAGCGACACCGCGGCCGGGCCGCTGCGGCCGCTGGGGCGGAGCCGCGAGTCCATCTCGTAGAGCCGCCCCTGCGGGCCGAAGGCGTTGAAGACCTTCATCGTCCGCTGGGCCAGCTCCGCGAAGAAGTGGGCGTTGGTCGTCCCCTCGACGCTCCGCCGCGTCCGCCGCCGGTGGAAGGAAATGCCGTCGTGGTCGTAGAGGAACACGAGGTCGACGTCGCTGGCGTAGTTCATCTCGCGGCCGCCGAACTTGCCCATCGCCAGCACGACCGCCCCGGCCCGCACGCCGACCGTCTCCCCCTGGCCGGCCATAGGCTCGCCGAGCCGCTCCACGAGCCGCTCCTCCTCGCGGGCCATCACCACCCGCAGGATCGACTCCGGGATCGCCGACAGCGCGGCCGTCGTCTCGGTCACGTTCTGCCGGCCGAGGATGTCGCGCACGCCCACCCGCAGCTGCTGCGACGCCTTGAAGGCATGGATGATCGGGTCGAGATCGACCGCTCCCCTGCAGAGTTCCGCGAGGGCCGCGTCGAGGTCGGCGGGAGAAGGCAGCCGCGGGATCAGCAGGCTGTCGAGCAATTCATCGATCATGCCGGGATTGCCGACGAGCAGCTTCGCGAGGAATGGGCTCGATGAGCAGAGGCGGACCGTGAGTTCGAGCGAGGGCGGATGCGAGCTGAAGAGTTCCCAGAGCACTCCCTTGCCTCCGAGGGAGTCGCTGACGGCGACCAGGTTCGTCAGCGTGGCGTCGGGGTCGGGCGTGGTCGCGATCGACGCCAGCAGCCGCGCCGCGATCGCCGCCAAAAAATGCCGGCACCGGCGCGTGGAGAGAAACCGCACCTTCTCCTCGCCCAGGGCCTCGAGCGCCCGGTGCGCCGCCGCGACATCGCGGAAGCCGTGTCGCGACAGCACCTCGCGGACGAACGCCTCGGGCGGCGCCGGGTCGAGCACCAGGTCGACCTCGGGCTCCGGCTCGGCATCCTCCGGAAAGGCGTCGTGCAGGAGATGGTCGAGGATGCGCCGGTTCACGTCCGTCGCCTCGGCCAGTTCGCGGTGGAGCAGCTCGGCGGCGGCGGGGGCGGTGCCGTAGCCCATCCGCACCGCCAGCCGGGCGAATTCGCGTGGCTCCTGCGGCACGAGATGCGTCTGGCGGTCGTAGAGGATCTGGAGCCGATGCTCGACGGTCCGCAGGAGAGTGTACGTGCGTTCGAGGATGCTGCGTTCCTGGTCGGTGAGGCCGCCCGTCTCGGCGAGCCGCCGGATCGCCTCGAGCGTGTTGCCGGTCCGTATTCGCGGCGTGTCGCCGCCGCTCAGGAGCTGCAGGAACTGGATGGTGAACTCGATGTCGCGGATGCCGCCGCGGCCGTTCTTGATGTCGGCCGCATCGACCCCCTCGCGGATGGCCCGGTGCTCGATCCGCCGCTTGAGCGCCTTGATGCCGCTGATGTCGGACCGCGTCAGCCACCGCTGGAAGACCCACGGCTCCAACTCGGCGATCACCCGCGCTCCGAGCGACTCGTCGCCCGCGACGCACCGGGCCTTCACCCACGCCTGCCGTTCCCACGTGCGGCCCTGGCGGTCGCAATACTGGAGCAGGTCCTCGTGCGACGTGGTCGCCGGGCCGCCCGCACCGTGGGGCCGCAGCCGCAGATCGACGCGGTAGGCGATCCCCAGGTCGGTCGGCTCCCCGATCAGCCGCACCGCCTCCTGCACCACGCGTTCGAAGAACTCCGCGTTCGAACAGGGCTTGGGCCCCTCCACCCGGCCGTCGTGCGAATGGACGAACACGAGGTCGATGTCGCTGGAATAGTTCAGCTCGGCGCCGCCGAGCTTGCCCAGCGCGATCACCGCGACCGTGGCCCGTTCGCCGGCCGGCCCGCGGGGAATGCCCCGGAGTTTCTCCAGCCGCGACACGGCCGATGCGACCGCCGCCTGCACCACGCAGTCGGCGACGTGCGAGATCTGCGCCACCACCGTCTCGAGCCGCTGCTCGCCGACGATGTCGCCGTAGGCGATGCGGAGCGTCTCGCGGCGCTTGAACCGGCGGAGGGCCCGCATCACGCAGTCGGGCTCGACGAGCAGGGCCGTCTCCGCGGCGAGCGCAGCGGCCAGCGACTGCCGGCTCTCGGGCCTCCCCTCCCCCACCCGCACCTGCTCCCATGATTCCGGATCGAGGATCACCATCTCGGCGAGGTAGGGACTGGCCGAGAAGAGCTTGACAAGGATCTCCAGGCTCCGCGGGTCGCGCTGGAAGAGCGTGCCGGTGGACAGCGGGCTGCGAACGGCACCGATCAGCCGTTCGACCGCGACGAGCACGCGGTCGGGATCGCTCGCCGTCGGCAGGAGCCGGCCGAGCCGGCCGCAGAGCAGGGCCAGCAGGTCGAGCGTGAGCCCGTGCG
>JBIIYN010000039.1:0-17101 GCA_044346795.1 Pirellulales bacterium | reverse complement strand
GACAACACCCTCATCGTTTATCTCAGCGATTCGGCCGAGACGCACCATTCCGTGTGCATGGAGTGGCCGATGGTGCTTGTCGGCAACCTCGGCGGCCGGCTGAACCTCGGCGGCAGGTTCATCAATCTGCCGAAGTACGGCTCGAAGGGGCATACGACGGTGGCGCAGTTCTACACGGCGCTGCTCCATGCGGCCGGGGCGCCCGTGGACCACTTCGGCATGAAGGACCGGTTCCTGCTCGACGTGGGCCTCGACCAGCGGGAGCCCTGGACGCACATCATCGCCTGAACGCGGCGTCGCCGCACTGGATGACGCCATGACGAAACCAGATCGCCCATGCCGGCGGTTGGCGTCGTGCGGCTTGGCCGTCGCCGTGGTCTCGATGATCGCTCCCGTGGCCCGCGGTGAGTTTCGCCACGCTCTCGTCATCGGCCAGTCGACCTACAAGACCGGCACGCTCGCCGCGCCGCCGCAGGACGTGGCGGCAGTGGCCGACGCCCTGGGGCGATCCGGCTTCACGGTGACGAAGTTGGAGAACATTCCCACCCCCGCCAAGCTGAACGAGGCCGTGACCGCCTTTTCGAAGACGATCCCGACCAACGGCACGGCGCTGGTCTATTTTTCCGGCTACGCGGACCTGATGCCCGTGCCCTCGGGCACGAACCCGCCTCGGAGCGACACGGGACTGGTCGCGATCGACGGCGGAAAGCACCCGCTTGCGGCCGTGCTGCGGCCGCTTGTCCTGCCGGGCTACGGCCCGCACGGCCACGGCTGGCAGGGCGTCGTGAGCGGCAGCCGGATGAACGTCGTGATCCTCGATACGGTCCCGCCTCCCGCACCGCCGGCGGCTCCCGGCAGCCCGCCGCCGGCCGCCGCTCCGGCGCCGGCGCCGCCCGTCGATCTGCTCGCCGACACGCTGGTGGTCTTTCGTCCGGTCGATGCTCCCCCGGCCGATGCCACGACGCCCGGGCCGTCGGTTCTCGCCGGGAAGCTTGCGGAGGCGGTCGCCGCCAATCGTCCGCTCGATGCCGCGTTCGCCAGCCTCTCCAGTCGAACGATGTCGTCGCTGGAGGCTGGCGAGCTCGCCCGGCTGGCAGCCCCGGCGTCGCGGGCGGTCTCGCCGCCGGAGACCCTTGCCGCCGGCTCCAAGCCGGGCGATGAGTGGGTCGACAAGCACGGCATCGTCTTCTGCTGGTGTCCGCCGGGCGACTGCCTGATCGGCAGCCCGCCTGCCGAGCCGGGGCGACAACGGGATGAACTGCAGGCCGCGGTTTCATTTTCCGAGGGCTTCTGGATGGCGAAATACGAGATCTGCTACCGCGAGTCCGTCCCGCTCGGGGCGGGTTCCTACACGGCGTCGGGTCGGCACAAGCTCCATCCGTTCAATGCGGCACAGCCCTTCAAGACAGCGCTCGAAAAGGCCAACGCCTCGGCCCCGGCCGGCTGGGAGTACGCCCAGCCCACCGAGGCCGAGTGGGAATACGCCGCCCGCGCCGGGACAAAAACGGCCTATTCGTTCGGTGACAACCCCGCCGATCTCGCCCGCCACGGCAACTTCGCCGACAAGACGATCCGCGAAGGCAACGTGCGGAGCGAGGCCGCCACCTCGATGGAGCCAAAGCCGACGGGTCAGTACAATGGGGAACTCCAGACGGGCATCTTCACCTACGGCCATCCCGCATGGAGCGACGGCAGCCCGACGATGGCTCGCGTCGGCAGCTACCTGCCGAACCCGTGGGGCCTGTGCGACATGCACGGCAACATCGCGGAAAACACGAGCACGCTTTACGACGCCGCCAGGGCGGTTCCGTTCGTGCCGGCCGAGAAGCAGGCCGAGTGGCTGGCCAAGCCTGAAAACAAGGCCCGCTACGCGAACGGCACCGTCCGCAAAGGGGGCAGCTTTGCGAGCAACCCGAGTTCCTGTCGGTCGGGATTCCGCGGGCTCGGATCGTCCTGGGAGCGCTCCGACGGCGTGAGGCTCGTGCTGCGCCGCAAGGGGGCGGCGGTGCCGCCGCCTGCCGCGAAGTGGATGCCACTGGTGCCGACAGTGGTCACGACGACGAGCGGTGCGACCGCCGCGACATCGCCCGACGGCAGCGTGCTCGTGTCGGGCACGGTCGTGGCCGGGGACACCTACACGATCAGCTGTCCCGTGCCCGCGGGAGTCGAGCCGCTCGCGGTGAAAATCGAGCCGCTGGCCGACCCGACGCTGCCGAAGCAGGGCCCGGGCCGGCATGCCGACGGCCAATACTGGCTGGCGGAGGTGACGCTCGCGGGCGTCCGCGGCGGACGGCCGGCGCCGATCATTCCGCTGGCCGTGAAGGCCGATCTGCCGCAGCCGGCGCCCGGATATCTCCTCGACGGCAACCCCGACACCACCAACTGGGGCGGCGTCGGCGACGGCAAGAACCACGAAGTCATGTTCACGATCGGCCTGCCGTCGCGAACCGGCGACGACGCCGCCCGCTGGCGGTATCCGATCGAGAGCGTCACGCAGGGGTCGCTCAAGTCGCTCACCGTCACCATCGTGCATCGCAAGGATATTCCCGCGCCGCTGGGCAAGTTCCGGATCTCCATGCTCCACGAGGAGGCCACGCCATGATCACTCGCCCTCGTCTGCTTGCCCTGTTCGTCGCGGTGTTCGCAGGACCAGCCCTCGCACCGACCCTCCAGGCCCGGGCCGCCGGGATCGGCCCCTGGCTCGCGAAGCACTGCGGCGACTGCCACGCCGGCGGGTCGAAGGAGGGGGGCGTGTCGCTCGACGGTGTCGCCGCCTTCAAGGACTTGAAGCCCGAAGTCTGGGCGACGGTTCATGAGCAGTTGCAACTGGCGCTCATGCCGCCGGCCGACGCCGAGCAGCCGTCGGCCAAGGAGCGGTCTCAGGTGATCAACTGGGTGGCCCGGAACATGAAGGCGGCCGGCCATCACGTGCTGGACAAGCTCGCGCTGCCCAACTTCGGCAACTACGTGCCGCACGAGCCGCTCTTCCGCGGGCCGGCGCATCCGGCGCCGGCGACGCCTCCGCGGGCCTGGCGGGTGCGGCCCGACGTCTATGAAAATCGGGTCGGCGGCATCCAGCCGTTCGCCTACGTGCCGGGGCAGCACATCTCCGACTATGCGAGTCTCTACGAAGTGGACGAGTCGTCGGCCGAGGTGCTGCTCTCCAACGCGCAGTCGCTCGTCGAGGGCTGGGTCGCGGGACAGTTCAAATCGCTGCTCGATCCGAAGATCGAGCCGACGGGGCCGGCGATCGACGCGGCGGTGAAGCAGGCCTACGAGAAGGCGATGGGCCGCAGCCCGACGGCCGACGAGGCGGAACTGGTCCGCGGCCTGTATGCGAAGGCGGCCGCAGCCCATGGCCGGGAGCGGGCGGTGCGGGCGGCACTCGTTTATCCGTTCCTGCGGCCGGAGGCCTACTACCGGCTGGAGGTGGGCGTCGGGGAGCCCGACGCCCACGGCCGGCGGCGGTTCGCGAAGGAGGCGATCGTGATGGCGATTCAGCAGACGCTCTTCGGCAATGCGCCGCCGCCGAGGCTCCAGGCGGTGCGCGTCGACGAGAAGGCGACGCTTGGCACGAGGGAGGAAGTGGCGACGCTTGTCCGCGAACTGCTCGACGCGGGTCCGACGGGAACGGTCAATGCCCGCATCCTGCACTTCTTCGACGAGTATTTTGCCTATCGCAGGGCGACGGATGTCTTCAAGGAGCCGCAGGTGCCGGTTTCCGGGGCCTTTCAGGCTGCCGGGCTCGTGCAAGGCACGTCGCGGCTCGTGCGGCGGATCGTCGCGGAGGACCGGGACGTCTTCCGCCGTTTGCTCACGACCCGCGAGGCTTTCCTCTCGGGCCGTGCCGAATCCCTGATCTACAACCTGCCTCCGGATGTCAAGTTCGGCGACGTCGTGTTCGACGCCACGACCCGAGGCCTGCCGCCGGATCCGGCGAACGACGGGCTGCTCACGCTCGACCCGGCCGGCCGCTGCGGCATCCTCACCCAGCCGGCCTGGCTCGTGGCCCACTCGCAGAACTTCGACAACGACCCGGTCCGCCGCGGCAAGTGGATCTTGGAGCACCTGCTCGGCGGCACGGTGCCCGACGTGCCGGTCACGGTGTGCGCGAAGGTGCCTGACGACCCCACGCGGACGCTTCGCGACCGGTTCCGCGTCGTGAGTGACGACTCCTACTGCTGGAAGTGCCACTACCGCATGAACCAACTCGGCATGGCGTTCGAGACATTCGAGCACTTCGGCAGGCAGCGGACCCGGGAGCTCGAGAAGCCGGTCGATTCCACCGGCGCCGTGGTCGACAGCGGTGATCCCTCGCTCGATGGCCCGGTGAAGGACGCGGTGGAACTGATCGAGCGGCTCGCGAAGTCGAAGCGGGCCGAGGAGGTGTTCGTGCGGTACGCGTTCCGGTTCTTCATGGGGCGCAACGAGACACTTCGCGACGCCCAAACGCTCCGCGACGCCCAAGCGGCCTACGTGAACTCGCAGGGAAGCATGAAAGCGCTCGTCGCGTCGCTCTTGTCCAGTGACTCGTTTCTCTACCGGCTCGAAAAGTAGCCCGGGCCGAAGAATCGCCCGGCCAATGGTCGTTCCGCAAAAAGGTTCCGGATGATGAGCGGCTCGCGAGCCCCGCGCTCCGTTTCAAGGGGCCCCATCGGGCGCTGCCCGGAACGCCCGCCTTGCCCCCTGGAGTGGCGTTTTTCCGGCCTCGGCGTTTGGAAGACGTTACTTCTTCTCCGCTTCCGGCAAGGCGTGGCCGAAGACGGACCACACCACGCCATCGCCGACGATCGAGAGGGTCATGCGGCCCTCCGGCGTGATGACGAGGCTCACGATGCGTCCATTCTCGATGCCGGAGAAGATGTGCGTGCCCCCGGTTTCCTGGACGCTGTCGAGCTTCGTCACCTCGTCCCGGCGTGATTCCGGCGCCAGGATCGTGAGCGTCTTCTTGTCGGCATCGACCCGGAAGAACGTCGGCCGCTCGCGATCGCCGAGATCGGGCGGGCCGACCGTGCCGTCCTCGTCCACCGCGACGGCCGAGGCGACCGAACAGAGCCAGGTCTGGCCGGCAGAGGCATCACCGATCGTCAGGAATGCCAGGGCCATCGTCACCGCACCGATCGTCATCGCTTTCGTCAGCATGTTCATGCTCCTGTGGCTTTGAATGAATGTTTTGAATGAAGAGGGTCTGGAAGGTCTCGTGCCGTCGTGGCTCGGGCGTGACTGAGTGCGTGGGCGTCACCGCACGGTGTAGCCCTTGGCCTCCATGGCCGCCATGAAGTTCCGGCTCCAGACGGCGAACTGCTGCTGATATGCCGCCACGGCGTTGTCGGAGGCCCCACCCGCCGTCTTGACGGCCCGTCGCGACCGCACGCCGCCCGTCAGCCCCAACGACGTCGCACCGATGGCCGCGCCCTTGCCGGCGTCGCCGGCGACGGCGCCGATGGCGGCTCCCATGAGCGCGCCGCCAGCCCCGCCCTTGATGGCGCCGCCCCGGGCGGCACCCGCGGCAGCCGCAGAAGCGTGGGTCTGCTGATCGAGAAGGGCCTTCGCCTGATAGGGATCCCAGCCGGTCTGCTTCGTGGCCCAGTCATACGCGGCCGACTCGTCCGCCCGCTGCTGGTCCGGGCTCTGCCCCTTGGCCGGGAAGATCGCGAGGTTGCCGGGGTTCGTGCTGAGGGCGGGCGGGCCGGCCTGCGCCGCACCAGCCGCCACCGCGATCACGGCGGTCGCCGCGACGACCAAACCAACCCGCTTCATCCAATCACTGCTCGCAAGCATCATGCTCTCTCCTCGATGAGTTTCCAGGGGGGGACGCGAGCGGTATAGCAGCGACGACGGCGGAGAGAAAAGGCGAGTTGCTGACTCGTATACGGAATTCACGCCGCACCTGCCCGTCGCCGGCGTCAGCGCGGTTCTGAACGGCCATAGCTTGCCCAGCATCTGTGCGCTTTCAGACACATGGCTGCGTGTTCAAGGGGGTCATCAGGTCGTGTCGATTCGCTTGGTCATGCGGAATGTGGTGGTCATGGCCGTGCCGCGATTGCGTCGGCTGCTGGTGTGGCTCGTGGTCGTGTTCGTGGACGTCAAAGGCACGGGCAATGCCCATGCCCAGCGGCAGCCGCAGGGCCGCGAGGAGCTCGAGACCGACCGCGATTCGTTCACGTTCGCCCCCACGACGGCCGGACGCGAGACGTCGATCCTCGAGGCGTCGTACTCATTCATCGACAACCGCATCGGACCGGAAGCCCACAGCTTTCCCGAGGTGTTGCTGCGTCGGGGCATCGGGGAGAAGGTGGAGGCCCGCCTCGGCTTCAACTACGAGGCCGGCGGCCCCGGGACGGTGTCGGGCAGCGAGTTCGGCGGCGAGGACATCCAGACCGAGGAGGAGAGCCGCGTCTTGTACGGGGCCAAGGTCGAGACGAGCGACCAGCAGGGCTGGCTGCCGCGGTCGGCCCTGGTGCTCCAGGGCTACACGCCGGTCTCCGGGCCGTCGAGCCAATCGACGCTGGTCGTGGGGGAGTCGGCCGGCTGGAAATTCGCGAACGGCTGGGAGTGGACCTCGGCGATGCGGTATGGCACCGGCTTCGAGGAGGCGGACGCCTTCAACCAATGGGCGCCGTCGAGCGTGGTCAAGGTGCCCGTCGGCGAGCGCTGGAACGTGCACGCCGAATACTTCGGGATCTTCTCTTCGGGCAAGGACATTCCGCTCAACATCCAGTACGCGAGCTTCGGCGGCCACGTGCTGGCGACCGACGACCTGGAGATCGGCCTGCGGTTCGGCTGGGGGCTCAACGAAACCACCCCCAACTTCTTTTCCAACGTGGGCGTCGGCTGGCGGTACTGAACCGGGCGGCTCGCCGAGGAGGCGGCCAACCCCTCCTCGTGGACGTCGAGAGTCTTGTCGGCGCGTTCTGCCGGCTCTTCGAAGTAAGATGTTCTCCAGTCAAACGTCTGCGGAAGTGCCGTTGAGCGTCCTGTCCTTTTCCGAGCGACAACCAAATGAGAAACAGCATGCGAGGCACGGCATGGGCATCGATGATGGTCGCCGTGTCGGGACTGTGCTTCGGACAGTCGCCCGACGCTACGACGACGGTTTTCGATGAAAACTTCAACGCCTACAAGGACGGCGAGCATCCGTCGTCCATCGTCGAACGGAACGCCCTGCCGACCGACTCCGGCGAGGTGATCGGCGGCCGCTATGCCGTCAGTTTCGGCAACCGGCATCTGCTGGTGGCGCCGAAGGTCAGGGACTTCGACCTCACCTTCACCGTCGAGCCGCATCCGCGGGCCGCGCAGGCGCCGATCATGATCGTCGACTTCCGGACCGATGCGGAGGGCAGGCGGGGCTACCGGATCGTGCACTGGATGGGCGAGTCTCTCAACCGGCTCGATCTGGAGGCATGGGATACGACGGTGGCTCCGCCGGTCCGCCGCATGCTGGCCCAGCCGAAGGTCCCCGATGTCCGCCTGCCGGTGGCCGCGCCGCTCCGCTTTCGACTGATCGCAAGTGGCAACTCCATCGTCCTCAGCCGCGACGACGAGGAACTGCTCGCATACACCGACACGAACGCCACGGCCCGGCTTGCCGAGCCGGGTAACATCGCCCTCGGTGCATCGCTCGAGACCTGGGTGAAGAAGGAGGTGGCGCCACTGTTCTTCGACGATGTCCGGCTGAAAACTTCCGACCCGGTCAAGCCGTTCCGGACCGTCTACCAGAAGGAATTCGAGGTGCCGCAGTGGGTGCAGGCCGTCTGCGTTCAGGTCAAGCACAGCATCCGGATCCTCGAGGTTGCGGATACCGGTCTGGATGCCGTGCGCAGCGGCGGGGCCGGGGGCCGCGTCTACCGCGTCGATGCCGGCATCAACTTCCCGGCGCTGACGGCCGAGGACCCCAAGCGGTTCGAACGGGACATGGCCCTGCTCGCGCCATATGTGCGGGTGGAGCGGGCGAACGGCGATCTCCTGGTCGAGGACCGCATCTTCAACGGCATCCTCGGCGGTATGCGGCCGGGGCACGGCGGCGGCTCGGCCCAGCTGCTGCGGCTAATGACCGCGCATGGGAATCCGCCGCACCATGGCGCGGCGGCGCGTTCGCCGCAGGCGGCCGACGGCACCGGCCCGCAGCGGTCCTCGCCGTGCTTCATGACAGACTTGCCGGATGACTTCACCATCGTGGCGGGCTGGGACTATCACCTGGACGGCGATCACATGGAGCCGGCCGGTCCGATCGAGGCCATGTATGACCGGAGCGGCACGCTGCTGTACGTCGGCGATCCGCTGGGTGTCGGCGATCGCGCGCTCTTGGTGGGCAATCCCGAGCCCAAGGGGCTCCTGGCGCGGCTGACAGGCCCGATCGACCCCAATTTCGCAAGGCGGTTCGACGAGAACCTGTGCTTCCTCGAGGGCGATCCGACGCGCTTCACGGTGGCGGTCGTGGCCGGTCCGCGGACGCGCGTTCCCGTCGGATTTCGCTGGCGGCTGCTGGACGCACTGCGCCGGCCGGTCGAGGGCGCCGAAGGGGAGGATACCTTCGGGCACACCGCCGACGAACAGGCGCAGACGCTGCGCGGCATCGGCCGCGAGAAGGTCAGTGCCGATCTGGATCTCGGCCGGCGGCCGCCGGGCGTCTACTGGCTCGACCTGGAGGCTGGCGGGCTCGAGATGCAACGGGCGTTCAGCATCGTGCCGGCGAAGCGGGAACCCGGCAACACCGCTGCACGGGCTTCCGGCCTGCCGTGGATCGCGGGTCAGTTCTACCCGTCGCACTGGACTCGCAAGGACGCCGGCCACTACGTCTCCGACAGCGGGGCCCGCAACGAGGCGTGGAAGGAGCAGTTGGAGGTCTTCAACATGCGGGTCATCGGCCCACCGCCGGGTGTGACGATTCCCAAGGCGGAGCAGGCGTTCGACGGGGGCTATCGCCTGTGGGCGACGGCCGCGTTCAGTGAGCGGGCCGTGCAGGACTTCGTGGTATCCAAGGCGTATCGCGAGCAGCCGGGCGACGCCGTGCTGCGCGATCCGAAGGCGACCAACGAAGACCGGCAGCGGGCGATCCTCAAAAGACACTTCCAGGCGTGGATCGACCACTGGTGCCAGGTGCATACGGCCAACGACGCCGCGCGGCGCACGATCTGGGAGCAGCACGCCGGCGGCAACGAGTTCCGCAGCTACGGGCCGCCGCTCATCAACACCTTTCACTACGGCAACCTCTACGGCGGCCGCTACTACGGGTTCGACGCCCGGCAGGCGACGCCGGGCAAGCGCCTCGTGGACGTGTACACCATGGAGACCTATCCGCACGATTTCGGCCGGGAGCACGCCAGCTACACGCCCTCGATCGCACTGACAAAGATGGGTCTGCCCACTGCAGGGTGCGGCTGGGAGATCTACGGTGCCGGCGGCTACGTGATCGACAACCGTACGGCCCTAGGGCGGCCGCCGCACGGGCTGGGCTATCCGAGCCGCAACTTCATCGCCCATCACGTGACCGAACTGCGGCTCGGCCCCTGGTACTTCGACGGCCGGGCCTTCCAGCCCGCCGGGCACACGCACATCCAGCCGACGCTCGGCAACTGGACGCGGCAGATGCTGTTCGGGATGATCGACGGACTGCGCGTGTCGGCGGACGTGGCGAACCTCACGCCGGCGCGGTGTACGGCGTTCGTGAACTCGTGGGCGGCGGCCGACCTGGATCCATCGTGGCAGCGCGGGGTGGCGAACAACGCGGCGGCGGAGGCGCCGGCGTATGCCTACCTGCAGTCGCGACTGGCGGGTCTGGCGGGCGGATTCTTCCTCGACATCGCCGACATCGGCAAGCTGGACAGGCAGCGGGCGGACATGCTGGTGCTGCCGCCGATGCGGGGCGCGACGCAGGAGCAGGTGGCGGCGATCCGCAGGCAGTATGACGCTGGCATGGCGCTGGTCTGCTTTGACGACGCGACGGGGCTCGAGGATCTGTTCGGCGTGCGCAAGTTGCGGGCGGGCGTCGCGATCCGCGGCGTGCAGCGGGCGGAGGGCGACGCGCTCTTGGCGGGGCTCGACGAGCACACGCTGGCGGAAGGCGTGGCGCACGAAGGCACGGTCGGATATGAACTGGCCGGCGCGACGGAAGTGCTGTCGGCCGTGGACCGCGAGAACCGGCGGGTGGCGCCGATGCTGACCGTCCACAGGCCGGCCGGCAAACCCGGGGCCGTCTTCTTCGCGGCGGGCGCCACGGACGTGTCGCGTCGGCTGCACGGGCCGGGCGACCTGAATCTCGAGGGCGAGGTGCTCAGCCCGCTCATCCAGCAGGCGTTGCGCCGCGGCCTGGTGGCGGTGGCCGACCCGCTCGTGCGGGTCAGCCCGCCGGCGACGGCACTGTCGCTGCAGCAGGCCGACGGCGGACTGTACGTGGTGGTGATGGAAAGCTCCTGGCCGAACAGCAGCGGAAAGGCGGTGGAAGTGGAGTTGACCGTGCGCGGGCCTGGTGCGGAGCAGGCTCGGTTGGTATGCGAGAAGCCCCTCATCGAGACGGCCCGCGGCGCAGGCGAACGCCGCGTGGTCATGAGCCTGCAGCCGGACGAGGTGGTCGGCATCGAGATCGCGGGCATGCGCGGAGAGCGCTAGCGACGACATAGACGCGATGGTGGAGCCGGGGGCGGCGGCGAGATTGTCGGCGGCGGATCGGCATGGGATGAACCCGGCGGCATGCGGGAGGAGCGGGCACGCCTGCGCCCGAGGACAACTCTTGCTCACGCCGAGGCGTCCCGCCGCCCCTCCGACCACCCCTCGCTATCCCGGTTGGGGCTCGCTGTGGTCGATCGTCGGCCTTTGCGACCCGATCGTCCAGGACAGGGAGCGGACGCAGGCTAACGCCGGGCCACGAGCGGAGCCGCGGTTCAGTACTTGGGAAAGATGGCGGGGGTCGGGAAGCGGTGCTCGGGCACGTTGTCGTCGCTGACGTATTCCTCGCGGGGAACGTTCACGAGGGTCCAGCCTGCAGGCCGCATGCGGACCACGCGGCCGGGGCGGATGCCTTCGACGATGAGGTCTGTCTCGAAGCGGATCTGGATGCCGCTGCTGCCCAGCGGAATGTCGCCGCTGGCCTTCGTGACGTCGAGGATCCGACCATGGGAGGCCATGTGGGCGGGGCCGTATGAGCCCCCTGTGTGCCTGAGCGTGTTCTCCGCCCCATTCATCGTCGCCTGCACGCCCTTTTGAAAATCGTCGTACAGGCTCGGATCCATGCCGCCGAACAGCGTCGCGGTCACGATGGCGCGGCCGAACGTGCCGTACTCGACGGCATCGACCCAGCCGGGCATCCACCGGCTGCGGATGAACGCCTTGTGGGTTTCGGTCTGGCTGCCGGCGGCCCGCTGCATCGCCGCGTCGTCCAGCCAGATGTCCGAGACGTGAAACCGCTTGAAGACGGCGGCCGTCGTGGGTTTCCAGGTGATGCCAAGCTGGACGGGCTGGCCACCGAGCGGCTTCTTGCCCTCTGCGGGCCAACCGCCCTCGGCGACGAGGTCGGCGACCGTGAGGCATTCGCGTCCGCGCCAGATGCGGGTGGCGGCATCGAAGGTCATCGTTTCCTTGGCGGCGTCGCCGACTCCGCCTTGCTTCGGCTCGCGGACGGCGACGATCGATCCCGCGTGGTTCTTCACCTCCACCTGCTCGAGCTTCCAGACAAGCCCCTCGCGCTGGCAGTGGCTGGGTTCGTCTTCGAGCAAGAGGACGTGGTTTTCGGCGGGGGAGGAGGCGATGCCGTCGGTCCTCGTCCGCTGCGCCACCGGCAACACAGGCACGCAGGAGGTGGTCGGATCGGGAGGCAGGAAGGCACGAACGTGCAGCACGGTGCCGATCGGGATGTCACGAAGATCGGCCGGACCGCCGTGATATCGGACGACGCCGTAGGGAAGCATCGCGAACGGTTGCGGCGGATTGCGGTAGAACTCACCCGTCCCCGGGATGCGGATGCTGCCGCGGCGGTTGGCGTGATCCACGAAGGCGAGTTCGCCCCGGTAACCGTGCGACTTCTCGAGCGGCGGAAACCTGCCCGCCTCGGGCCGGAACGGCTGCTCTTCGGCCGAGGCCGCCGGGGCTGCCGGCGTCGCGGCCGGGACCGCCTGAAGAGCGGCCACTCCGAGCAGAAGGCCCAACCTGAGCCCCAAGCCGGGGCGGACCGCCGCCCGCGGGCTTCGATGCGAAAACGACGTCATAGCTCGAGCACCTTGTTGCTGTCGCCGAAGCGATCGATCTCCGCCCCCATCCGCTGGGCCATCAGCAGCAGAAGGTTGCTCATGTGGGCATTCGTGTTGGCGGGGCGGCTGCAGAGCGAGTAGTGCTCGCCCGGCTTGTCGAGTTGGTAGCCCTTGAAGTGGCCCTGGTTGAAGTCGAGATGGCTGCCATGCCGGAGGCCGAGGCCGGAGCCGCCCGCGAGCACCAGCGGCAGGTTCGCGTTGCCGTGGCTGTGGCCGTAGGACATGCCGCTGCCGAAGAGCGCCATCGTCGTGTCGAGGAGCGGTTTGCCGTCGACGTCCCTGGTCTCCGCCAGCCGGGTGAGGAAATAGGCGAACTGCTCGACGGCGAACGTGTCGTACTTCGTGAGCTTTTCCATGTAGCCCGGGTCGCCGCCGTGGTGGCTGAGCTGATGTCGCGACTCGGTGATCCCGATCTCCGGGATGGAAAAGGCATCCCCCTCACCGCCCAGGCTGAAGGTGGCCACGCGGGTGACGTCCGTCTGGAAGGCGAGCACGATCAGGTCGTAGACCGTGCGGAAATAATCGCCGGCCTTCGAGTCGGCCACGTCGCGGTTGGTGCGTGCGCGGTCGGCGTCGGGGACCGTGGGCAGCGGCGTGTCGAGCCACGCGTCGGCCCGCCGCGTCCGGATCTCCGCCTCGCGGACGGAGGTCAGGTATTGGCCGAGGCGGCCCTTGTCGGCCGACCCCATCTTCTGCTCGAGCCGCCGGACTTCCCCGAGGTTGGCATCGAGGACGCTGGCCTTGTTCCGCAGGGCCTTTCGGCGGGCCGCGGTGCCCCCCTTCGGCACCTCGAACATCGACGCGAAGATTTCGCTGCAGCGACGCATCGAGGGTAGCGGAACGCCGTCGGCGGTCCAGGCGAGGGAGCTGCCCGTGATCGCGACCTCGAGCGACGGGTAGCGGGTGTGCTGCGCCGTGATCTCCGCCATCTTCTGATCGACGGAGATCGTGTTGCGGTCGGCCGGGCCCAAGCTGCCGCCGGTGAGCCAGACGTTGATGCAGCCGTGGTGATGGGCGAGCGCGCCTGGATGGTGCAACCCACTGATCGGCGTGATCACGTCGCGATGCTTCTCCAGCGGCTTGAGCGACCGGGAGAACCGGTAATCCCTGCCGGGCGTGGTGATCTGGTAGTCGAGCGAATGGACGCCGTTGGCCAGGTAGACGAAGGCGCTCCGCTTCGGCGCTGCGGCAGGCTTTTCAGCCGCATGGAGCGGGGCCATGCACTCGAGCAGGGGCAGGGAGATGCAACTGCCCATCGCCCGCAGGGCGTGGCGGCGGTCGATCCTCCAGGATTGGGCGAGGAAGTTGGCCATGGCAATGCTCCTTGGTGGGCCGACGGTTCAGCGGGTTCGCATCAATTCGGAGAGGGCCACGGCCCGGACGATGTCCTTCACGCGGTAGCCGTTTTTCTTCGCTTCGTCCACGATCGACCGGATGCCGGCGCGGTCGTCGAACGTGAGCGGCCTACGCAGGCCGTAGGTGCAGAGGTGCTCGACGAAGGCTTGCGCGAACGTATCGCGATCCTCGAGCAGGAGCCGCTTGAATTCGGCGGGAGTCTCGAAGGAGCGTCCGTCGGGCAGCATGCCGGCGGGATTGATCGCGGGGTCTTCACCGGTTCCGGCCGCAACCTTTTCGCGGGTCCGCCACTGGCCGATGGCGTCGTAGTTGTCCCAGGCGAGGCCCAGCGGGTCGATCTGCGCGTGGCAGGCGGCACAGCTCGCGTTGTTGCGATGGGCCTCGATCTTTTCACGGAGCGTGGCCTTGGGGCTTTGGGGCGGGTTGGGCTCGATGGCGGGCACGTTGGCCGGCGGCGGCGGCGGGGTCTTGCCGAAGATCGCCTCGCTCACCCACACGCCCCGGTGCACGGGGCGGTGCCTGGTGCCGTCGGAGGTCAGCCCGAGCACCGCCCCCATCGCCAGGAGGCCGCCGCGATGGTCCTCGGGCGCGAGCGAGACCCGCTGGAAGCCGTCGGCCTTCGGCTCGGCCAGGCCGTAGAAATCGCAGAGCCGCGCGTTGGCCATCGTCCAGTCCGAATCGATGAAGCCGTCGATCGGAAGGTTCCGAGAAAGCATCTGCCGGAAAAACTCGACCGGCTCGGACCGCATGCTGGTCTCGAGCCATGCGTCGTAGGCCGGATAGATCTTCTTGTCCGGCGGGAACATGCCCACCCGATGGAGCTGCAGCCACTGCCGCGAGAAGTCGTCGATGAACCGGTCGATCCGGCCGTCGGCCAGCATCCGGTCCACCTCGGACTCGAGCCCCGCGCCGCCCAGCGTGCCGGCCCTGGCCGCCGAGAAGAGGGCCTCGTCGGGCATGGAACTCCAGAGGAAATACGAGAGCCGCGAGGCCAGTTCCCAATCGGTGAGCCGTTCGCGGGCGACAGGATCGCCCTCGACGATATAGAGAAAGTTCCGCGAGGTGAGCACGCCCTCGAGCGCGGTGCGACAGGCCGCGGCCAGCGTTTCGCCCGACTCACGGCCCGCCCTGTAGGCCTGCAGGTAGCCCGCCAACTCCTCCTGATTCACCGGCCGCCGCCAGGCGCGTTCGGCGAACCGCTGCAGGTGATCCGCGACCTGTTCGGGAGTCGCATCATCCGGCGGCACCACGCCGCGGCGGAGGGCCTTCTCCGCGTCGGTCTCCAGCGGGCCCTCCCACTCGATCCAGTCGAGGAGGACCGTCGAGAAGATTCCGTTCCCCTGACCGTCGAACATCTGCGGGGCGCTCGGGTTCAGGAGCAGGGTCTCGCTCGAATGCGTGAAGATGTAAGAATTGCTCAGGGAGATCGCAAAGCGGTAGGCACCGCCCGCCCGCCGGTCCACGACGTCGGTGGCCACCACGCAGCAATCCAGCGACGTGGGCATTTCGAGAAACACCTCGCCCTCGTAGACCCGCGGGCTGTCTTCCGGGGCCGTGATGTCGAACTCGATCAGGCCATCGACGGTGTCATCGCCGGTCCGTTTGCCGATGCTCAGATGAGCCGGCTGGCCGCCGGGCGGGCGAATGCCGCTCGCCTGAAGACGGACCCGGTAGAGCCCGCTCTGTTCGGGGCCGGTCTTCCCGAGCCAGCCGGGCGAGAGCGCGGATTGCACGTACCCGGGGAAGAGGAGATAACGCAAGGGTCGCTTGATGCCGAAGCGGTCGAGCTCCTGCTGGGCCTTCCCGTTGCCATACCGCAGCTCGGCGGCGGTTTTCCTGACCTTCCGCGGCTCGCCGGCTGCGGCGGGGAACGCCCGGTCGAGGACGAGCGTGGCCGCGCGGTAGTAGCGGTCGACGTGTGATGGCGAGAGCGAAAGTTCCGAGCCGATCCGCTCGTAGCCATGCCAGCGCGTGTCTTCGTTCAGTTCGCCCGGCTTGGTCGGATCGTAGCGGACGCCGAGCAGGTCGTAGACCGTGTTTTGGTACTCCTTCCGGCTCAGCCGGTAGTGCGTCACCGGCGGCCGGGCCGCCATGCGTGCCGCCCGGCCCTCTTTCAGACGGCCGTCGAGACTCGTCACGAACGTCGCGATCTCGTCCTGCTTCGGCCGCGGCTCCGTCTCCGGCGGCATCTCGCCGGAATTGACCCGTTCGAGCACCTCGGCCCAGCGGTGCGTGTCGACCCCCGACGCGAAATCCCGTGACAGACGGTCGATGCGGAGTTCACCCTCAGCGGCCTCGGGGCCGTGGCACCGCCCGCAATGCTGGAGCAGAAACGGTTCGAACGGCTCCACGGCACCGGCCGGCGGAGCGAACAGCACGACGGCGAAAACCACGATGGTGCGTGGCATGCTCGGGAAATTCATGACCGATAAGCTCCTGAACGATCATGCGGCCGCCTGCGGTGCACCCGCCGGATCATGCCGTCACCTCTTCCTGGAAGCGTCGAAATCCATGATACAGTCCCTCTTCTTTCAACTCCACACTCAACTTGCAGCCCCCCGACCAGCCCTCGTGGTTCGATGGGCTGAGGTGCGTTCCCTCAAGGCCGGGGGCATGGGCGGCGAACGTGCGAACGTCGGGACCGATCGCCTTCCCCTCGTCGCCGTGCCGGTGGCAGTTCACACACACGCGTCGGTAGACGGCCAGCCCGCGGCCCACGTCGCCCGTCGTCGCCAGCACGGAACGATAGCGTTCGACCACCTCCGCCCGCGGACTCGTGGCGCCCAGTACCTCGGCAGCCAGTACCTCGGCAGCCAGTACCTCGGCAGCCAGTACCTCGGCAGCCAGTACCGGCCAGAAGGCGGCCAGTATCCCGGGGACCGCATCATCTCCGGTCGTCGCCATGGCCCGGACAATCTCCTGCTGGCCTTCGGCTGGCAACGTCGCGGAGAGAGTCCCGGCGAGCGCGGCGACGGCCCGCGAGCGATGAGGGGGGCTACGGCTCACGGCCCGGGCCACCACGATCCGGGCGGCGACGGGCTCTTCGTCCGAACGCGTAGCTCATCGCCGCGCCCAGCGCGATCGACCACGCCACCAAGCCCAGCGCGGGGTGGTGTCGAAAGGGCGACAGCAGCCATTGGCGGCACGGCTCGCGGAGGAACTGGCCGCCACGTCGCAGCGGCTGGCCGCCTCGCGTGATCTCACCGATGCGGACGCGGAGCAAGTCGCAAGGGCCGCGGTTGTGCTCCGCGAGTACCAGACGGCAGCCGCCGCAGACGAAGGGCTGGTCTGACCGCGGCCAGATAGCGGTCGCCACACCCCGGTACCGCAGGCACCGGGCCCCGCCGGCGCCGCCGGCGGGGCACTCCTCGGGGGAAGCTTTGCCGCCCGAGGCCGTCGCGCTCGCCATTCCTAGTGGGACACCACCGGGATGCGAGCCGCTCTCTTGGTCACGTTGTGCACGCCGTCACGAGCCACCAGACCTGTCGCCGGGCGATCCGGCG
>JBIIYN010000272.1:0-5469 GCA_044346795.1 Pirellulales bacterium | reverse complement strand
GCAGAAGCTCGACCCCTACATCAACGTCGACCCGGGGACGATGAGCCCCTACCAGCACGGTGAAGTCTACGTGCTCGACGACGGCAGCGAGACGGATCTCGATCTCGGCCACTACGAGCGGTTCACTTCCACGCCGCTGACGCGGCGGAGCAACTACACCACCGGCCAGATCTACCTGTCGGTGATCAACAAGGAGCGGCGTGGCGAGTTCCTCGGCAAGACGGTGCAGGTGATTCCGCACGTCACCAACGAGATCAAGGAGATGATAACGAACCTCGGCGACGCCGAGACGGACGTGGTGATCACCGAGATCGGCGGCACGGTGGGAGACATCGAGAGCCTGCCGTTCCTGGAGGCCATCCGCCAGATTCCGCTCGAGGTGGGCCGCGAGAACTGCATGTTCATCCATCTCACGCTCGTGCCGTATCTCAAGGCGGCCGGTGAACTCAAGACCAAGCCGACGCAGCACTCCGTCGGCCTGCTGCGCCAGATCGGCATCCAGCCCGACGTGCTCGTCTGCCGCACCGAGCGGTCGCTCGACGTCTCCGACCGGGAGAAGATCGCGCTGTTTTGCAACGTGCCGCTCGAGGCCGTGATCGAGGAACGTGACAAGGACTTCTCGATCTACGAGGTGCCGCTGTCACTGCAGTCGAACCGGATCGACGAGATCGTGCTGAGGCGGTTCGGGATGCAGGCCGGCCCGGCCGACCTGGAGCAATGGCACGACCTGCTGCATCGGCTCCGCAATCCGGAGCACGAGGTCTCGATCGCGCTGGTGGGCAAATATGCCGAGCACCGCGACGCCTACAAGAGCATCTACGAGGCGCTCGATCACGGCGGCATCGCGCACCGCACGCAGGTGCGCGTGCAGCCGATCAAGAGCGAGGACATCGAGCGGGAGGGAGCCGAGAGGCTGCTGGCCGGCTTCGACGGGCTGATCGTGCCGGGGGGGTTCGGCGAGCGGGGCATCGAGGGCAAGGTGGAGGCCATCGGCTTCGCGCGGGAGCGACGGATGCCCTTTCTCGGCATCTGCCTGGGCATGCAGTGCGCCGTCATCGACGTGGCGAGGAACTGCGCCGGACTGGCCGGGGCCCACTCCACGGAATTCGCGAAGGACACGCCCCACCCGGTGATCTGCCTGATGGAGGAGCAGCACGGCGTGCTCGAAAAGGGGGGCACCATGCGGCTGGGGGCCCAGCCCGCCGTGCTCGCCGACGGCACGAGGTCGGCCGCGGCCTACGGCCGGTCGCAGGTTTCCGAGCGGCACCGGCATCGCTACGAGTTCAACCAGAAGTACCGCGGGCAACTCGAGCAGGCCGGGCTCGTGATCGCGGGCACGAGCCCCGACGGCGCGCTCGTCGAGATCGTGGAACTGGCCGATCATCCGTGGTTCGTCGCCGTACAATTCCACCCGGAATTCAAGAGCAAGCCCACGGCGGCCCACCCGCTCTTTGCCGGCCTCGTGGCGGCCGCGGTGGAGCGACACGCCGGCAGCGCGTGGGTGGTCGAGGCCTGACCGCGGCACGGCCGCCCGGGCCGGACGTCGCGTTCACGGACTCGCCAAGAATGATGGCCGGGAGCATCGACAGGAGCAATGAGCATGCACGACCCACAGCACGACACGGGCGAAGCGGCCGGGCACGCGCCGCCGGCCACGTTCGAATTCCTCGCCCACACGCTCTTCACCCAGGCTTTGATGGCGCTCGGCCGCATTCCCAACCCGATCACCAAGCAGGCGCATCGGAACCTGCCGACGGCCCGGCACTTCATCGAGACGCTCGAGATGCTCGAGCGGAAGACGGCCGGCAACCTCAACGAGGACGAGCGGCGGATGCTCGAGGAGATCCAGCACCAGCTGCGGATGATGTACATGCAGGAGCAGGGTGGTGTCGGCCGGGTGGGCGGCGCGGGCGGGGCGTCGTCATGACGGCCACCATCCTCGATGGCCGGGCGCTGGCGGCGCGGATCGAAGACTCCCTGAGGACCGAGGTGGAGACGTTCGCGGCGATGTTCCGGCGGCCGCCGCGGCTCGTGGTCGTGCTGGTGGGCGACCTGGCCGCCAGCGGTTCCTACGTGAAGAGCAAGGCCGCGGCGGCCGCTCGCGTGGGCATCGACTCCGAGGTGATCCGCATGCCGTCCACGGCGACCACAGCGGAACTGGTGGCGCTCGTGACGGCCATCGCCCGCGACGCGCACGGCCCCGCCGACGGCATCCTCGTGCAGTTGCCCCTGCCACAGCATGTCGATGCCGTCGCGGTGCTCGATGCGGTGCCTCCCGACCGCGACGTCGACGGCTTCCATCCGGAAAACGCGGGCCTCCTTTCCCAGGGCCGGCCGCGGTTCGTGCCCTGCACCGCAGCGGGAGTGCAGCGGATGCTGATCGATGCGGGCATCGAAACGGCGGGCCGCCATGCGGTGATCGTCGGCCGCAGCGACATCGTCGGCAAGCCGTTGGCGCTGCTGCTGGCATCGCGAGGCCCCGGTGGCGACGCGACGGTGACGATCTGCCACAGCCGTTCCGCCGATCTGTCCGCCGTGACCCGACAGGCCGACATCCTCGTCGCCGCCGTGGGCCGGCCGCGTCTCGTCACCGCCGACATGGTCAAGCCCGGGGCGGCGGTGATCGACGTCGGCATCAACAGGATCACCGGTCCGGACGGTGCCGGCAGGCTCGTCGGAGACGTCGACTACGAGGCGGTCCGCGGCGTCGCCGGCTGGATCTCTCCCGTCCCCGGGGGGGTGGGTCCGTTGACGGTGGCCATGCTGCTGGCCAACACGGTTCTCGCCGCCGAACTGCGGGCCGGCCGCCGCTGAATCGGCCGCTTCTCGCGTCCATTTCCGCTTGCCACGCTGCGGGGCGATCCCTATCGTCTTCCCCCGCACGGGATCGCGCATCCGGACAGTCGTCCCATTTTGCCCGCACCCCTGCATCCTGCCCGGGCCGTCTTCCTCCGATCTCGGTCGGGGCGCCGGTCCGTCCGTTCCGATGCTGGAGGAGCATTCCTCACAGGCACGCCGAAAGCCGCGGTTCATGAATCACTTCCTTCGAGCGCTTCGAGACGCCGTCAAGAGCTGGCCCCTCCTGCTTGCCGCCTTCCTCTGCTCCGCCTGCGTCGCCGGGCTGTGGGGCGCCAACATCGCCGCCCTCTTTCCGGTCATCGAAGTGACGCTCAACGGCGAGTCGTTGCAGTCGTGGAATGGCCGCCGCATCGCGGATGCGGAGCGCCGGATCGAGGCCGCCGATCGGGAGGCGTCCGGGTTGCAGGCGGCGCTGGATGCCGGAGCCCTCGACGCCGCCGCGGCCACGAAGGCCCGCAGCCGCATCGACACCATCGCGCTGGACCGTCGCCGCGACGAGGCGGTCGTCTTCTCGGCGCGGAAACTGGCCCCCTGGCTCGAACGGCTCCTGCCGAAAGACCCGTTCCAGACGGTCCTGCTCGTCGTGAGCCTCATCGTCTTCAGCACCTTTCTCAAGCATGCCTTCCTGCTGGCGAGCACGCTGATGGTGGGCTGGGTGGCGATGACCATCAGCCGTGACCTCCGGCTGCGGGTGTTCGACAAGGCGATCGAACTCGACCGGGCCCAGTTCATGCGGCACGGGTCGGCCGGCTTCCTGGCGCAGCTCACCCATACGACCGACATGCTCGCCTCGGGGATTACGGCGGTCTACGGCGGGGCCATCACGGAGCCCTTGAAGATCATCGCCTGCCTGGCGGGAGCCTTCTGCATCTCCTGGCAACTCACCCTCGCCTGCCTGACGATGGCGCCGATCGTCGGCTTCCTGATGGTCTGGCTGAACCGGCGGATCCGCGGGGTGTCGAGGCACATTCTCGCACGTTCCAAGGGCTTCCACCACGTGCTGCTCGAGACGCTCAACAACGTGCTCACCGTCCAGGCCTACACGATGGAGGATTTCGAACGGCGGCGTTTCCGCAACTGCACGGGCGACATGCTTCGCACCGGCATGTGGCACACGTTCTACTTCGCCCTGGCCAATCCCATCACCGAGATCCTCGGCATCGGCATGGTGGCGACGTCGATCGCCGTCGGCGCGTGGCTGGTGATCAATCAACAGACCCAGATCTTCGGCATCACGATGACCGATCGGCCGATGACCGTGCCGGGGATCATGGTCTTCTTCGGCATGCTGATCGGCGCCAGCGACCCGGTCCGCAAGCTGTCGGGCGTGCTGACGGGGCTCAACCTGGGGGTCGTCGGCGCCCAGTCGCTCTATTCGCTGCTCGACACCCCCTCGAGGCTCGTCGAATCGCCGGCCCCGAAGACGCTTCCCTCGCCCCATCGCGAGATCAGGCTGCGGGACGTCTCCTTCAGCTACGACGGCATCGACACGGTCGTGAGGAACGTGAACCTGTCCATCCGCTTCGGTGAGCGGGTCGCGGTCGTCGGCCCCAACGGCGGCGGGAAGAGCACGCTCATCAACCTGATCTGCCGGTTTTACGACCCCACGTCCGGCGACGTGATGATCGACGGCGTGCCGCTCACCGATCTCGCGCTGCACGATGTCCGCCGTCGGATCGCGCTGGTGACGCAGCAGACCGAACTCTTCAACGAGTCGATTCTCTACAACATCCGCTACGGCCGCTGGGACGCCACGGAGGAAGAGGTCGTCGCGGCCGCCAGGCAGGCGCACGCCCACGAATTCATCGCCGACTTCCCCGACGGCTATCAGACCATGGTCGGGCCGAACGGGTTTCGGCTCTCGGGCGGCCAGCGGCAGCGGATCTCGCTCGCGCGGGCGATCCTGCGAAATGCCGAGATCCTCGTGCTCGACGAGGCGACGAGCCAGATCGACGTGGAGAGCGAGCGGCTGATCCACGAGTCGCTGGCACGCTACGTGGAGAATCGCACCGTGATCATGATCACGCACCGGGCCAGCACGCTGGCGCTGGCCGACTCGATCGTGCACGTCGAGCACGGCACGGCGACGAAGAAACCGGCCGCGCAGCATCGGGCGGCGTGATAGACTCTCCGCATGGGCTCCACCCTCTCCTGCATCTGCGGCTACCGCGGGCCGAGCGTGTCCGCAGCGGACGGCGACGTCTGCCCCATCTGCAGGACGCCCGCCGCGCCACGCGACGACCGGCTGCACATCCCCTGTCCCCGCGGGCACGTCCTGGAAGTGCCCGAGTCGATGATGGGGCAGCGGGTCGTCTGTCCCAAGTGCAATCAGTTCTTCGTGCTCGCGGCCGAGGCGAGCGTCGAGCGGAAACGCGAACAGGAGCGGCTGCAGCACGAGCAGGATGTGCGGCGGGCCCGCGTCTGGCTGGGCCGCGCGATCGGTGCGGCGGCGGTGGTGGTGGCGGCGCTCGTGGCGATGGTCGTGATCAGCACGCTGCGGCAGTAGCCGCCACGTCGTCGGTCGTCACGCTTCGCATCCCGTGAAGCACGCTGGATGAGGCGAAGGGGTCGGCGACTGCTCGAGGAGCATTGGGCCGCCCCGGCCCACGC
>JBIIYN010000271.1:0-5493 GCA_044346795.1 Pirellulales bacterium | reverse complement strand
CTCGACGGATCGGACGTGCTCCGTGCGGACGGGATCACGAGGGACGATCTCAACGAGGTGGTGGACCGGTATCGGAAGCTGCTCGAGCAGCTCGACGAGCCGTTCCCGAAGTCCTTCCCGCTGCAGGACATCCTCAACCCGTGACCGCGCAGGAGGACCGTCGCCGGCGACGGTCGGCATCGTTTGATGCGGTCTTGGCCGAGGATCTCAGCGTGCGGTGCGGAATGGCGAGTTTTTCTCGGCCCCGCCCCGTCGCTTCCGCTCCTGGCTTTTCCTACCGGGAGCATCTTGCAGTTGACTCGGGTGATCACGATGTTTCATCCAAGCCCGAAGCGCGAGCGAGGGACTGTGCAGAGCGGAGTTCGTCGATTCCCTTTTGGCCCGGACCCCCGGTCCGGGCTCCCTCGCTGGCGCTTCGGGCTTGCATGGGAAGTGGGCCGGTTCAGGGTTCAAGTGTCAACTATTGGATGCTCCCGGTAGTAGCTCCAGCGACGCTCCGGTAGATCACGGGAGAGAGGCGAAGGGGTCGGCGAAAGCTCGAGGAGCTTCGGGCCGCCCCGGCCCACGCGACGCCATTCCGCCGTCAGAGCGGCGGATGAAGCAATGCGTTGCCGCCCCGAAGCCGTTGCTCCACCAAAGTCGGTTGCGTTCTAGCCGCGGCGGACGAGGAGCTTGTCGATGCGGCGGCCGTCCATGTCCACCACCTCGATGGCGAGGCCCCGCCACCGCACGGTGTCGCCCGTCGCCGGGATCCGCTCCAGCTCCGCGAGCACGATTCCCGAGACGGTCGAGTAGTTGCGGGGGACGGCGTCGAGCTTGACGCCGAGTTTTTCCGCGAGCTCCTCGACGCCGGCGCCGCCGTCGACCAGCCAGGAGCCGTCCTCCCGTTGCACGAACCGCGACGCCTCGCGGCGATGCTCGTCGTGGATCTCCCCGACCAGCTCCTCCAGCACGTCCTCCAGCGTCACGAGCCCCTCGGTGCCGCCGTATTCGTCGAGCACGATCGCGAGCTGGTTCTTCTCCTTCTGGAAGAGCCCCAGCAGGCGGTCGAGAGGCATCGTCTCCGGGACGAACAGGGCGCGATGCATGATCTTCCGGAGTTCGATCGGCCAGCCCATCCAGTTGTGGCGGAGCACGTCCTTGAGCGACACGTAGCCGAGGATGTGGTCGAGCGAGCCCTCGTAGACGGGCAGCCGCGAATAGCCGGCCATGGCGATGGCCCCGAGCACCTCGTCGGGTGGCGTCTCGATGTCGAGGGCGTCGAGGTCGATCCGCGGCCGCATGATGTCGCGGACCATCCGCTCGCCGAGACGGAGCGCCTCGGTCGCCACCGCCTGCTCCACCGCCTCGAGCACGCCCTCCGCCCGGCCGGCTTCGAGCAGGTGTTCGATGTCGTCCACCGACACGCTCGGCCCGTCCTGGCGGTGGGCGCCCAGGAGCGCGAGCACCGCCGAAGTGGAGGCGCCCATCAGCCAGACGAGCGGCCTGGCGACCTGGGAGAACACCTTCATGACAGGGGCCACGATTCGGGCGAAGTCCTCGGCGCGACGCAGCGCCAGTCGCTTGGGCACCAGTTCGCCGAACAGCAGCGTGACGAACGACAGCAGCACCACGAACACCGTCAGGGCGATGGGGCGGGCCACGGCATCGACGGCCGGAGGAGCGTGGGCGTCGATGTATTCGGCGAGGCTGCTGACGAGGCGGTCGCCGCCGTACGCCGCGGCCAGCGTGCCCACCAGCGTGATGCCGATCTGGACCGTGGGGAGGAACTGGTCGGGCGTCGACGCCAGTTCGAGCGCCGTTTTCGCCGCGGCGTCGCCCTTCTCCGCCAGTTGCCGGAGGCGGCCGCGGCGGCTCGCGACGATGGCCATCTCGGCCCCGGAGAAAAATCCGTTGGCGAGGATCAGGGCGAACACGAGCAGGATTTCGGGCAGCATGCGGCGGTCCGATCGGGGCGTCGGCTCAACGGGTGGCGGCGGCGCCGGTTTCCGGTGCGACGTCGGTCCGGCTGATGATGGCGAGGTTGTCGCGGTGCACGACTTCCTCGTACGGACAGTAGCCCAGCACACCGGCGATCTGTTCGGTCTTGATGCCCGCGATGCGCTCGAGTTCATCGAGCGAGTAGTTCACCAGGCCGCGGGCGAACACGCGCCCGTCGGCGGTGGCCAGCGCGACCACGTCGCCCGACGCGAACGAGCCCTCGATGCCCGTGATGCCGGCGGCGAGGAGGCTGCCGCCCCGGGCGACCACCGCATCCCTCGCCCCGGCATCGACGAAGACGCGGCCCCGCGCGTCGGCCGACCAGCCGAGCCAACGCTTCCAGGCGGGCATCGTCGTTTCCCGTCCCACGAACAGCGTGCCCGTCGGCTCGCCGCGGCAGATCCGTTCGAGCACGTGGTCGTCGCGGCCCGACGCGATGACGCAATGGCCCCCGGCCTCGGTGACGATGCCCGCCGCCGCGATCTTGCTGGCCATGCCCCCCTTGGAGAGGCCGCCGAGCCGGTCCCGCGCCAGCCCCGCGACGGCGGCGTCGATCCGCGGCACGGTGAGCAGGCGGGTGGCCGCGGGATCGGAAGGATGCCTGTCGAAGAGCCCCTCGACGTCGGAGAGGAGCACGAGCAGATGGGCTCCCAGGAGCGTGGCCACGAGCGCCGCCAGCCGGTCGTTGTCGCCGAAGCTCGTCCGCAACTCCTCGACGCTCACGGTGTCGTTTTCATTGATGATGGGGATCGCACCGTAGTCGAGCAGGGCGCGCAGGGTGTTGCGGATATTGAGGTAGCGGGCCCGGTCCTTGAGGTCGTCCGCCACCAGCAGCACCTGCGCGGCGTGGCGGCCCTGGGCGCGGAGCACTCGCTCGTAGGCTTCGATCAGGCAGCTCTGCCCGATCGCGGCCACGGCCTGAAGGTGGGCGAGTTCCTGCGGCCGCTTGGCGAGCCCCATCCTGCCCATGCCGGCCCCGACGGCTCCCGAACTGACGAGCACCACCTGCCGCCCCTGCGCGAGGATGGCGTCGAACTGGCGCCCGAGCGACTCGATGCGCGCGTCGTCGAGCAGCCCGTCCGCGCCGGTGAGCACGCGGGTGCCGACCTTGACGACGACGAGCCTGGCGGAGGCGGCGAGATCCAGGCGGAGCGGGTCGGTCATGGGCCTGTGGTGGAGGTGCGCGAGGCGCGGGGGCGTGTGGGGGAACGTTCGGGAATGTTTCAAACGCGCGACCGCGGGCCCGCATCGTACCGTCGTCGGGGGAGGTGAGGCCACAGAGGCGTTCATCCGCGGCCGGGGCGGGGGGAAATCACCGGATGCCGAGGGCGACGGTTGAGGAGGCGGGCCCCGAAGGCTTATAGTGCTGCGGTGCCGTTCCACGAAGCTCGGCCAGCCCACCGTCGGGCACCTGCGGAGCACCATTCCGGGGCGATCGCTTGAGCGAATTGCATCACGAGTGCGGGCTGGTAGCCATCTATCATCTGCCCTGCCGCGACGGAGCCGAACCCAGCCACCTCTGCCCGGCGCAGGGGCCCGAGGAGGTCTCGCGGCTGGTGCCGCGGATGCTGCTCGACATCCAAAACCGCGGCCAGCTGTCGGCCGGCATGACCGTCTGGAATCCCGATCGCAGTCAGCTGCTGGCCACCATCAAGGACGTGGGCAGCGTGAGCGAGGTCTTCCGCCTCAGCCACCGGGGCAAATACGAGAACCTGATGGCTCAGCACACCGGCCGGGCCGCCATCGGCCACGTGCGTTACGCCACCTGCGGCGCGGAGGATCGCGGGTATGCCCAGCCGCTGGAGCGTCCTCACATCCAGAAGCGGAAGTGGTTTGCCTTCGGCTTCAACGGCCAGCTGGCCAACTATCCGGAATTGCGGGCCGAAATCCTCGCCAACGACGAGAACCATCTCGCCCGCGACAACGACACCGAAGTGATCATGCACGCGATCGGCAACGAGCTTTCGGGCGCCGCCGACCCGGATCCGGTCGAGTTGCTGGCGACCATTTCCCGGCGGTTCGACGGTGCCTGGAACATCGCGATGCTCGACGCCTGCGGGCGGATGATCGTGGCCCGCGATCCGCTCGGCATCCGCCCCATGGAGTATGCGCAACTGGGGCCGCTGGTCGCCGCCGCGAGCGAGAGCGTCGCGCTGCTCAACCTCGGGTTCCCGGCCGAGTCCATCCGGTCGCTCGAGCCGGGCACGGCGCTGATCGTCGACGGCTCGAGCGCGCGGGTGGAGCGGTTCGCCGAGAGCCCGCGGCAGGCCCACTGCTTCTTCGAGTGGGTGTATTTCGCCAACGTCGCCAGCACCATGGACGAGCGGAGCGTCTACCTGTCGCGGAAGCAGCTGGGTGAGGAACTCGCCCGGCTCGAGACGATCCCCATCGACTCCGACACTGTCGTCGTGCCCGTTCCGGACACGAGCAAGGCGGCCGCCGATGCGATGGCCTACAGGCTGTCGATTCCTTCCGTCGAGGGGCTGATCCGCAACCGCTACACCGGCCGCACGTTCATCGACGGCGCCTCGAGCCGGCGGCAGAAGGCGGAATCGAAATACACCCCGCTGCGCGAGGTGCTGGAGGGCAAGCGGGTGATCCTCGTCGAGGACTCGATCGTGCGGAGCACGACGATGAAGGTGCTGTTGGGGCGGATGCGGTCGCTGGGGCTCGCCCGCGAGATCCATGTCCGGATCGCCTGCCCGCCGATCATCGCCCCCTGCTTCTACGGGATCGACATGTCCACGATCGACGAGCTCTTCGCCCCGCAGTTCCTCCGCGACGGCCTGCTCACCGACGAGGCCCAGGCCGAGATGGCCGCGCGGTTGGGGGCCGACTCGCTGCGGTATCTGCCCGTGGAGTCGGTCGCCCGCTCGATCGGATTCGAGGAAGCGCAGCTGTGCCAGGCCTGCCTCACGGGCCGTTACCCGACTCCGGCCGGCGAGCGGCTCTACGAGATTGCGCTGTCGCACACGGCCCGCGGCGGATCGGGCCGCACCTACGAGGCCGCTTCAACCCGGTAGGGCCGCATCCAGCCGGCGGCAGGTGGCCGGCGCGGCCGATCGTTCGAGCAGGGCCCGCCAGACCGGCGCACCGGCGAGCCGCGTGCGGCGTTCGAAGTGGGTCCGGTAGTCGAGATCGTGTTCCGCGGGTCGGGCGTCCACGGTCTGGGCCGGGGCAAACAGGCCAGTGCCCGCCGCCGCCGCGATCGCCTCCTGAAAATACTCCTCCACGTCGGTCCAGACATGCAGGTGGCCGCCGCGGACGAGCACCCGGCCAGCATGGGCGAGAAAAGCGTCGGAGAGCACCCGTCGCTTCCGATGCCGCGCCTTCCACCAGGGATCGGGGAAGTAGACGTGAATGCCCGCGAGGCAGCCGTCGGGCAGCAGGCTCCTCGCGAGGTGGGTGGCATCGCCGTGGATGATCCGCGCGTTGGCGGCCCGCTGCGCGGCGAGTTTTCCGGCACACAGCCGCGCATAGCCGCCGCTGATCTCCACGCCCAGGAAATTGAGG
>JBIIYN010000038.1:0-17277 GCA_044346795.1 Pirellulales bacterium | reverse complement strand
CCCCGAGCGCCACCGTCTCCTCGATCTTGGCCAGCAGCGTTTCCCGGTCGAGCACGTAGCCCTCGGCATGCTTCGGCCCGCGGTAGAACGCGCAAAAATCGCAGACCGCCGTGCAGACGTTGGTGTAGTTGATGTTGCGATCGATGTTGTAGGTGCGATGCGGCTCCGGATGGAGTCGGCGCGTGACGGCATCTGCGGCGCGACCGATGGCGGCCAGTTCACGCGACTCGAGCAGCCGCACGGCGTCCTCGGCCCGCAGCCTGTGGCCCGCCACCGTGTCGTCGAGGATGCGCTGGATCGATGCTGCCATGGATGGTTCGCCGTCGGGAAGGATCGGCATCATACCGTGGAGGGGATCGCGGCCGCGACGTCGACTCCGGGAGGCGCGAGGTCCAGAGCCTCGGCGTGGCGATAAAATCTCACGAGGGCGGCGCGTTCACGCGGGCCCAGTTCGTAATGCAGGTTGTCACGCAGGTAGCTGAGGCACTGCGGCACCGTCAACCCGTGCCCGGACGCCTCCACGGCCGCGATCGACGCCAGATTGGCCCGCCCCGCATCACGGGCCGACACCAGCACCGGCTCGATGCCCGTCATATCGACACCCGGCCGGGCCGCCCAGACGGCGAACACGAACGGCAGGCCCGTCCACCGGCACCATTCGTCACCGAGGTCCCAGATGAGCTGGAACGAGCCCCGCTGCGAACCGATCGCACGGTCGCCGATCAGCAGAACGGCGTCGGCCGCCGTGTCGTCGAGCCCCGCCCCGATCGGCAGCACCTCCACCTCCGGTGCGACACCATGCCGTTCGGCCAGCAGGATGCGGGCCAGCGTCGCGCTCGTCCGCGAGCCCTCGTCGACCGCGAGCCGGCAGACCCGTTCGGGCCGCGTGCGGAAGAACAGTTTCACGCTCATCACCGGCCCCCGACAGCCGATGCAGGCGTCGGAAACCACGCCGTAGCCCGTGCCGCGAAAGAGTTCGATCGACGGAATCAGGGCCACATCGAGCCCGCCCGACGAGAGCCGGTCCGCCAACCGGCTCGGAAGATCGTAGGCCACGTCGAGCCCACGTGATGCCAGCCCATACACCAGCGGCCTGGTGTTGAGATACTGCACGGCGCCGATCCGGGGCCAGGCCCCTCGTATGGCTGCTCCTGCGGCGATGCGGTTGACCATGGCTCGAATCCTGGGCTGCTTTCCAGAGGAAAAACCGCAGCGGCCGACCGACGCTAACCGCCCGGGCCGGCACCGCCCGGAATGGCGGGCGGGGCGAAACGCCATCCCGTCGCTCGCGCTCCGGGCTTTTATGACCCCCCTTCCCTTAAAAGCCCCGGGCGCAAGCCCGGGGATCGGGCCGCGCGGTCCGGGGAGCCGTCCGGCATCTGGGCCGGCGCTCCAGTCAGGGCTCCAGGCGGCGGAAATGCCGGAGGCCGATTTCCAACGGCACGAAGGTGGCGATCACCCCCAAAAACGACAGCGCAAGCAGGCTCGCGGCCGCGCCCTGCGGCCCGCTCAACCACCCCAGGAAGCCGGTCGGGGGAGGGCCGCCCCCCGTCAGGGCACGGGCCACCATCGTCAGATGCGTGGGGATCGCCGCGACGATCACGACGACGATGATGAACAGCGAGCTGAGCACGAGGCAGAGCGTGCCGCCGAAGCCGGCTGAAATCTTGGCCGACGAGGTCTCGCGCAGCTCCGGCATCCGCGCACCCAGCCCGACCGCGATGCCGGACAATCCCGCGGCAAGCACCAGGCAGCAGAGCTCGTGAACCCAGATCAGGGAACGAGAAACCCCCAGCATCGAATCGCTCAGCACCAGCAGGCCGCAGCAGGGCACCAGTCCGATGACGAATGAAAACAGGAACTTCGACCAGACGATCTGATCGCGATGAACCGGCAGGAGGCCGAGGATCCAGAACCGCCGCCCCTCCATGCTGATCATCGGATAGACGAATCGCGTCGTGAACGTCGAAAAGATGAGGCCCGCGACGGCCAGGTTCAGGAAACTGATGATCGACGCGTACGCGACGTTGTAGGTGAAGGCCCGCAGGTTGTAGAAGTAGAGGCCCAACAGGCCGAAGAAGATCACGAACTGCGACCACTGCGACACGTCGCGGCGAAACAGCCGCAGATCTTTTACCAGGAGCAGCCGCAGCGGCCGTCCGCGGGCCGTGCCCGCCGCCGACAGCATCTGGTCAGCCCAGGCAATCCGCCGCTGCCGCCGGGCCGGCAACTCGCCCACCAACTGGCTGTACCCCGACCGATAACACGACCTGGCCACCCATCGGGCCAGCAGGTGCACGAGCATCCCGTTCGACACCAACACCGCCAGAAACTTGACCGCCTCGGCGAGCGCGGCGAACTTCTGGTCGGCCCGTTCACTGTTCTGGGCCGCCTCGATCAGCCCGCTGGAGAGCCACCAACTCGGGAAGAATTTCTGTTCGGCTACCGCCATCCGGGAGATGATCTGCTCGAACCACTCCGACGTGCCGGCGGCGCTCCCCGAGCGGAACAGCGACCAGCCCAGCCACGCCGCCGCCACGCAGGTCGCCGTCAAGAGGAGGGCCAGGGCGTGCAGCCTCAACCTTCCCAGCCAGGCCACGGCTGCCATGCAGCAGATGCCCCCGATCGTCGCGGGAATCACCACGAAAGACACCATGAACGGCAGGAGCAGCGCGTAGTACGTCCACGGCGCGCCGCGGACGACCCCGTAGGCCACGAGCATCGGGCTGCCGAGCAGCACGAATCCCCAACTGGCGAACCACATCGCCTCGTGAAACTTGTGGGTGAAGATCGACTCGGCACGGATCGGCGTCGTCAGAAGCAGCCGCGCCTCCTGCGAACAGTACATGCTGCCGTAGAGCAGGATGCCCGTGGAGAACACGAGCATGACCAGAAGCGCGAAGAAGAACGCGTTGAAGAGCAGCGAGATCACCTCGGTGTGAATCGCCTCGAGAAAGGAGAAGCCCTCGATGAAGAGACCGTACAGCGCGGCCCAGAAGACCACGCTGAGCAACGCCACCAGCGCGAGCCGCAACCGCGCCCCCGTCAGCATCGATGCGAAGACGTGCCATGCGATGCGGCCGCGCAGCCTGCTCAACCCGCGGGCCTCCGCCTCGGCCGTGATCAGCCGGTTCGACTCGCCATACATGCCGCGCATGCTCACGTCGCCCATGGAATCCCCGCTCCGCAGATTTCGCTAGCCCCCGGCGGGCCCGGTGAACTGTCTGCCGGCCGTGAGTTCGAGATACAGGTTCTCGAGGCTCCTCGTCTCCACGGCGACCTGGTCGCGAAGTTCGGCGATCGTGCCGAGGAACCGCAACTGCCCCCGCACCATGATGCCGACCCGATCCGCCATCTCCTCGGCCATGGCGAGCGTGTGCGTCGACATGAAGACGGTCATGCCCTCCCGCGTCCGGGAGCGGAGCAGATCCTTGACGATCCGCACGCTCCGCGGATCGAGGCCCACCATCGGTTCGTCGAGCACGAGCACGTCGGGGTCATGCAGCAGGGCGGCGGCGAACACCAGCCGCTGCTTCATGCCGAGCGAGTAGCTCTCGGTGAGATCGTCGGCGAACTCCGCCAGTTCGAAGTGCTCGACCTCGCGGCCGATCTGCCGTTCCGCGACATGCCGAGGCATGCCGAACATGTCGGCGATGAACCAGAGAAACTCCCGGCCGGTGAGCTTGTCATACAGGGTCGGTTCGTCGGGAACGTAGCCGGTATGCAGGTGGGCGCTCCGCGTGTCCTTGACCAGATCATGGCCGCAGATGCGGACCGTCCCCCGGGAAGGCCGTAGCAGCCCGACGAGCATCTTGATCGTCGTCGTCTTGCCCGCGCCGTTGGGCCCCAGGAGGGCGAACAGTTCGCCCCGCGGTATCGCGAGGCTCAGGTCGGTCACCGCGGGCTTCGTCCCGTAGTTGCGGCTGACGTGGTCGAATTCGATCACGGACTCTCCTTCTCGCCACGCTCTTCGACATCGGCCCCGTCGTCGATTCCCGCGCCGGCCGCGGCCGGCTCCACGACCAGCCCCACGGCCGTGTCAGGTTCGGCGGAGGCGGCATCGGGAATCGGTCCGACGCTGGCGATCAGGTCTTCGGCGGCCGCGTCGGTCCGCCGCATGAAGACGAGCTTGGAGCCGAGCATGAGCGACTCCTGCTTCAGCACCCGGCCGCTCCGATCGACCCACAGGCGGCACCTCGGCGTGCGGTGCTTCGCGGGATCGTCAGCGTAGTGGACGACGTCGACGCGGATCAGTTTGTCGTTCCAGAACATCGATTCCTCTCCCGCCACCCGCGCGTGAAGGATCTGGATCGGCGACTGACCCGGCCGCAGGGGACTGTAGACAGGCACCGTCCACTGGCGGGTCGGATAGAGTCCGGGCAGGGTCGCCTGGGGCGACAGTTCATCGCCGATGCGGATGTGGTTCGGCAGGTGCCGCGACACATTGTAGTTCACACCGTTGGCCCGCACATCCACGATCGCCTGGCCGTCCTCGATCCTGCCCTTGAGAAACACGCGATTGCCGGTGGTCGGCATCGTCACGACGGAGCTGAACGACTTGAGATCCCCCCGCCGATCGATCGACAAGTGCCCCCGGGCGTCGAAGGAGCAGGACGTGCTGGGATCGAACGAATGCCGCAGGAGGAGTTTGGTCCAGGGAGGGAGCACCTCGTCGATGGGAAGCCTGTCGAAGTGCAGCAGGCTCTCCACCTCCATGCCGCCCAGGTCGGTCCGTTCCATCTGGCTCAGCGCCCAGCCGAGTGGCTGCTCGTTCCAGAGCACGGTCCAGGCCACCGGCACGATGCGGTTCTCCGCCATGTAGAGCGCCTGGTAGCCGGGCGGCGATCCGGGCTGGAGCGACGGCAGGATCTTCGCCATCAGCAGCCAGCCGCTGGTCACGCCCCAGAAGATCAGCACCACCGGGATCATCAGCGGACGATGCAGCATCGGTTCACCTCGCAGGCCACACGGCAACGGGCGGGATCGGGCCGAGAAGACGGTCGAAATCGGGTCTGCCCGCTTCAACGGCCGCAGCGGAAGAAAGTTTCCTGTCCCACGCGGCCCGACGACGGTCGAGTATAGCCGCTTCGGGGCAGCGGCAACCCTTGGGGAGAGCCTTGCAGAATTCTCACCTTTCCCGGAATTGCCGCCGGCGGGCAGCCTGCGTACACTTTTGCTCGTTCGGGGCAATCAGTCACTCGTCCGCACCTTTTCCGCCGCCATCCAGCCTTTTGCCGCAGACCGGTCGCCCAGTGGGTCAAACCGAATGATGGACACCGAACACGCCCGCGATCAGCCTCCCGGAGCGGACCCTCATTTTGGGCAACCTCCGGAAACCGCCGTCGAACGTTCCGCGGAGCATTCCGGAAGCCCGGTCTGCTACCATCAGAACTGCCCGGTCTGCGGTCGCAATCTCCGCATTCGCGTGCAGCTCCTCGGTCGCCGTGTCTACTGCCAGCACTGCGGCGGCGGATTCATCGCCAGCGACGCCACGTCCGCCGACGCCCTGCCCCGGCCGGCCGACCGCCCGCAGGCCGCGCTCGTGGACGAATTGATCGAACGGGCCGCCGTCATGCTGGCCCGCAGCAGCGAGTGATCGCCGAGAGGCGGTCCCAGTAGTCGGGGAACGTCTTGCCCACGCACCCGGGATCGGCCACCCGCACGCCCGGGACACGCAGTCCGGCTAGGGCGAGGCTCATGGCCATGCGATGGTCGTCGTAGGTGTGGACGACTGCTCCCCGCAAACCGCGGGCGACGTCCCGTGTCGATCCAGGAACTTTCTCCCCCTGCCCGCCGGCGGCCACGATGGTCAGGCCGTCGGGTTGTTCGGTCACCGTGCCGCCGAGCCGGCGGATTTCACGGGCCAGGTCGCCGATCCGATCCGTTTCCTTGTCGCGAATGTGGGCCACGTTGCGGATCGTCGTGGGCCCCTCGGCGAAGAGCGCCACCACGGCAAGGGTGGGCACGGTGTCGCTGATGGCGTTCATGTCGATGTCGATGCCGTGCGCGGCACGGCCGGACACCGTGATCGACTCGTCCGGCCCGTCGTTCCAGGCGACCGTACAGCCCATGCGGCAAAGCGCGTCGGCGAACCCCACGTCGCCCTGCATGCTCCGCCGGGAAAGCCCCTCCACCCGCACGCTGCCGCCGGTGATGGCGGCCGCCGCGAGGAAGTAGCTCGCCGCCGACGCATCGGGCTCGATTCGATAGGCCCGGCCGTGGTAGCCGGTCGGCGGGATGCGCCAGCCGCGGTCACCGTACGGCACGCATTCCGCACCGAAGGCCTCCATCACCCGGCGCGTCATCTCCAGGTAGGGCAGCGACACCAGCGTGCCGGCGAACTCGATCTCCATGCCGTGGGGAGTGCAGGGCGCCACCATGGCCAAGCCGCTGGCAAACTGGCTCGACGTGCTGCCCCGCACGCTGGCGGAGCCACCCTGGATGCCCTGGGACCGGATCAGCACCGGCGGACAGCCACCGGGGCTCTCCGCCGTGGCATCGACTCCCAGCGACCGCAGCGCCTCCAGCAGGTCGCCGATCGGCCGCTTTCGCATCCGCGGCGTGCCGTCCAGCCGGTAGGTGCCGCGGCCGATCGCGCATACCGCCGAAAGAAATCGGATCGTGGTGCCGCTGGCGGCGCAGTCGAGCACCGCCTCGGCGGCCGGCACCGCTCCCGCGGCCCCTGTCACGCGGATTTCGCCCCGCGGCCAGTCGGCCTCCAGGTCGAAGCCCAGCGCCGCGAGCCCCGCCACCATGACCCGCGTGTCCTGGCTGTCGAGCGCACCGGACAGGAGGCTGTCGCCCCGGGCCAGCGCTGCGCAGACGAGCGCCCGGTTGGTGATGCTTTTCGATCCGGGCGGCCGGATCGAGCCGCGGACCGGGTGCTGGCAGAGGGGAATGTCAAGAGGATCGGGCGTGGTCATGGTCATGCAAAGCTATGATAACGGTATGCCACGGTCCATGGACGACGCTCTTCCCGCCTACGACTTCGCCTCACCGCCGCAGATCCGGTTTGGTTCCGGCCGGATCGACGAGATCGGCGCGGTGGCCGCCACGCTGGGCCGCCGGGCCTGGATCGTCGGGGGTGGCCGGAGCCTCGAGCACTCCGGCGCCCGCGTTCGGATCGAGGCAAGCCTGGGCGCCGCCGGAATCGAGTCGCGGGTCGTCGCCAGAAGCAGCGGCGAACCCACGGTGGACCAGGTCGTCGCCGCCCTCGCCGGCATCTCGCGCGACGATCAAGAGGGCGTGGTGGTGGTGGCGGTGGGGGGTGGCGCGACCATCGACCTGGCCAAGGCGGTGGCGGCCCTCGCCACGAACCTGCCGGTGGACCGCGAAGCGGCAGGCGTCGAGCCGGCCGACCTCGACGGGCTCGTCGTCGATCACCTGGAGGGCGTCGGCCGCGGCCTCACGATCCGCCACTGGCCCCTGCCCCTGATCGCGGTGCCCACCACGGCCGGCACCGGGGCCGAAGCCACCCGCAACGCGGTGCTTTCCTGCCCACGGCGGCGGTTCAAGAAGAGCATGCGGAGCCCGATGCTGGTGCCGCGGGCGGCGCTCGTCGATCCCGACCTGACGGCATCGTGCGACCGTGCCACCGTCGCCGCCTCGGGGCTGGACTGCATCACGCAGCTGATCGAGTCGTTCGTCTGCCGGTTCAAGAAACCGCTCCCCCGGGCGCTCGTGCAAGAGGCCCTGCCGCGGGCCATGCGGGCGCTGCCCCGCCTGCTGGCCACGGAATCGCGCGGGGAGGCCGCGGTCACCACTGCCGCCGACCGCGCGGCCATGAGCCATGCCGCGCTCGTGTCGGGGATGGCTTTGGCCAACTCCGGGCTCGGCCTCGCGCACGGCGTGGCGGCGGCGCTCGGCGTCGCCTGCGGGGCCCCGCACGGCCTCGCCTGTGCCGTCATGCTGCCCGCCGCGATGCGGGTCAATCGAGCCGTGGCGGAAGTCGACTTCGCGGTCCTCGAACGTGCCGTCGATCCCGCCGCGTCGCCGGACGACGCGGCGGCGGCCGATGCCTTCGTCGAGCGGATCGATCGGCTCTGCGGGGAAGCGGGCGCACCGCGGCGGCTGTCGGACCTCGGCATCACCGCCGACCAGATCGGCTGGCTCGCCGACCACTCGGGCGGCGGCAGCATGAAGGGCAACCCCGCCCAACTGGGCATCGACGAACTCCGCACCATGCTCGAAGCGATGCTGTGACAAGAATCGTCTTGCCCTGCCAACGGCGACAGGCACCTTTTGCTTCGCAAAACGAGCCAGTCCCCCGTGGCCCTACTCCCCCGCCGTCGCCCGCGTGAACACCGGGTCGTCGAGCAGCGGCAGCAGCGACGAGGCATCCGCGCCCCCCGCCTCAGCCTTCTCCCAGTGCTCGCGGGCGAGCCGGGCATTCGGCTCCTGTTTCGTGAAGTGATAGGCGCCCAGGTAGAGCTCGTTGGCGGGTCTCGCGTCGAACCAGCTCGTCACGATGGCCAGCACGAGGCCCGCGGGCAGATCGGCCCGGGGCAGCGTCTTGTTCCGTCCGTTTTCGTGGTACGTGAAGACTTTTTCATCCACCTCCACGACCGCGATCTTCCGGTCTTTCACGTCGTACTCGTCTCCGTTCTTGACGGCGGCCAGGGCCTTCGTCCTGCAGTCCAGGAATCCCTGTCGATAGGTGGCAAGCGCCCGCCATCTCGCCACCCGGTTCTTGGCGTCGCCCCCCACCGCCTGGCTCGACGCCTGCGCGAGCAGTTCCGTGATGCTGCCGGAGCCGGGCTCACCCTCCGGCGCCCGCATGGCGGCGAAGACGGCCGCGACCGCCGCCTCGAACTGTTCGGCCCGCTCTCGTCCGGGCCCGTCTTTTACGACCTCTTCTTTTTTGGGCTCGTCTTTTTTGGGGTCGTCCTGTGGCCCGCGGTCGGGTTCCCGCGTCGGCTTGATGAGCTCGTTCTTCACTGCGTCCTGCTTCTGCCCTCCCGGCATGTCCCGCTCGCGTCGCTGCCGCTCGAGCTCCTCGAGAGCCTGCTTTCGGCGATCCTCCCGTTCCCGCTCCTGCCGGTCGCTTCTCTGCCCTTCGCGATCCTCCTGATCGCGGGTCGTCTCCACGTTTTTTTTCTCGTCCTCTTTCTGAACCGGCTGCACCGACTTGTTCTTGTCCGGCCCCCGCGAGGCGATCTCCCGCTGGCCTTTGACGACCAGCGTGTAGTAGGCCAGTGCACCCGCGACCGCCGCCAAGGCCAGCAAGGCCAGGGCGACCCCGGCGCCCGGCGTCTTCTTGCGGTAGACGGTCGTGCGAATCCTGATCGAACCAAATCCGTCGCCGGCCGTTTCCGACTGCCCGCCCCACCCTGCCTGGCCCGGAACCGGGGGAGGCATAGCGGGCCCCGCGGCGAACGTCGGGGGCGGAGCAGGAACGGGCATGGGCGGCGGGGCCGCCGTGGCCATGGTCGACGCCAACTGCCCCGGGGGCGGAGGCATGGCGAACCCGTCGACGGTGGGAACCGCCGCTCGAGCGGCCCCGGCGGCGATTTCAGCGAGCACCCTCGCCTGTGCCTCCTCCACCCGCTTCACGAGGCTCGCGCGGGCCAGTTCGAAAGGGCCCGGCGCGATGGCGCGCAACAATTTCAGCCGCGCATCCGCCGCCCGGTTCACGATTCCCGGATCGGATTCCCGGGCCGCGACGCCCAAGACCAGGCGGGCATCGCCGAGTTGGACCGCGTCGATGCCCAGCCACTGTTTGCAGGGATCGAACGGGGCTTCCTGTGGCATGATCCGACACCAATCTCACGGGGAGGCGGCGACCGGTTGGCGATCATACCAAGGCGATGACCGGACGCTCAACCGAGCCGCCAGACCGTCATTTCCGCCAGCGTATGCTGATGCTTCCGCGCCGTCTCACGGATGACGAACGGAATATCCTCGCGGTGCACGAGGGCAAACCGCGGTGCCAGGGCCCGCGTGAGGCCGGCCAGCGTGGAGAGCGGCTCGCCATGCTCGCGGCGGCCGCCGATCCACCGTGGCTTCGGCGTGTATTCCTCGAGCCAGGTGTACGGTGACGTGATCACGAGCAGCCCGCCGGGCAGGATCCTCTCCGCGATGCCGTCGAGAAACAGGACAGGGTCGTAGAGCCGGTCGATGAGGTTTCCGGCGAAGACGAGGTCATAGCCGGTGAAGAGGGGCTTCAGATTGCAGGCATCCCCCTGCATGAACAGCACCCGGGATCCGACATCCGCCAGCCCCAGTCGCTCGAGATCGATCGTCCGCGAAACCGTGAGTTCGCCCTCGGTGGGAACCTCGTAGATGAGGTCCCGCCCCTGCTGCAGCCGCACACCGGCCTGGATGAATCGGGCCGAGAAGTCGATCGCGTCGACGTGCTCGAAGGAGCGGGCGAACTCGAACGCCGACCGCCCCACGGAGCAGCCGATGTCGAGGCACCGGCGGCGGCCGTCCGTGGGGACGTGCCGCAGGGCCGCCTCCACGCATGCCCGCGGAAAGTTGGGCACGCCGAGGGCCTCGGGCCCGAAGTGAAATTCCAGGTACTGCGTCACGAGCTGGTCGGTCTCGTAGAGCCGTGCGCCCTCCGTCAACGCCTCGCCGCCCGGCTCCTCGAGAATCGGGCGGAACCCGGCATGCTGAAAGAAGTGTCGCCGGAAGGCGTAGCGGGCGCTGGCCAGCGCCTCGTTCCCGGTTGAGATCCAGGAGCCGCCCTTGATCAGGTTGTGGCGGCCGTCGAAGGTCGGCACCGAGAAATCGTCGTAGAGCGGGTGCACCTCGAAGCCCTTGAAGGGCATGATCGGCGTGCGGGTCCATTGCCAGACGTTGCCGATCACGTCGCAGAAGGCGCCCTGCGGATGCGCATCGACCGGCATGCTCGACGCCGCTCGTTCCAGATTGATGTTGCCGGGCGCCCGCTCCCATGCCGGCTGATCGGCCGACAATTCCGCCGGCAGCGTGTTGCGGAGGGCATACCAATGCGCCTCGGTCGGCAGTTGGACACTGTCGCCGGTCCGTGCGGCCAGCCATGCGCAGTAGGCCTGCGCCTCGAGGCAGTTCACCTCGACCGGCCAGTTCAGCGGCAACGGCATCTCGTCGAGCAGGTTCCGCTGCCGGTATGCCGCCCGGTCCCCGGCACCCCGCCGCACCCAGAACCTGGGATGCTCGGCGCGGGTGAAGCGGAGCCAGCCGCGGCCCTCCTCGGTCCACCACTCCTCCCGGTCGTAGCCGCCGTCCGCGACGAAGGCGAGGAACTCGGCGTTGGACACGAGCCGCCTGGCGGCCTGGAAGGCGGGGAGCTTGACCTCTTCGACACCGTACTCGTTGTCCCAGCCGAAGGTCTGATCGGATTCGGGCTTGCCCAGCCGCACGGTCTGGGCCGCGACCGGAACCCAGTCGTTGGCGGGCGCCGGACCGGCACTGCGGCAGGCCGACCAGAGCTTGCGCTCCTCGGGCGAGAGTTCGTCGCCGTGCCGCAATTCGCCCAGCGGCATCTGCCGCATGATCACGCTCGAGGTCTCGAGGTGGATCCGCTCATGCTCGATCCCCATGAGAATGATCCAGGCCGGCGAGTCCTGGCGGATCGGCAGTTCCAAGGGCATCCCCATGAGAAAATCGTCGACCATCGTCCGCACGGCAACGCGGTAGTCGCGGACTTCGCCGACGGTCGGCCAGTCGTAGTGGGCGGTGTTCAGGTCGTCCCACGACATCTCGTCCACCCCGACGGCCATCATCGCCTCCAGCCGCGGATCGATCCGCCCGGAAATGAACCGCCCGGCGATGAGCTTGTTGACGTAGAAGACGGCCGGATGGGCGAAGTAGAAGATCAGCGGGTGGCGGAGGGGCTCGTGCCGCTCGTAATACGACGCGGCGTCGCGGATGAGCGCGAACAGCCGCTCGTAGATTTCGCACGTCTGGTGGAAGGAGCGGCGGATCTCCGCCCGCTTGGCCGCCACCGGGTCGGCCGCCCCGGGATCCGGCGTCAGCAGGACGGTTTTCGTGGGCACGAGGGGCGCGGAAAGGGCCGCGAAACGGGACGGGCGGGCCTCGGTCGGCACGGAAGCGGAAGCGATCGGATTCATGCGGGGACAAATTCCGGGGACGAAAAGCTACGCCGACACTCTAGCAGCCGCTCGCAGGCCTTCCAGAAACCGGTCGGGAATCGGCCCGGCGGCGGCGAGGAGCCCGCCCACGACCGTGCCGCGGTGGCAGTTGTCGCCCCCGATCTGGGCATTGGCACAGACCCCGGCCACGAAATCGCCGGCATACCGCCACGCCAGGAACAGGGCGGCCGGAAACGCGTCGGTGATGTAGCAGGCGGGGCTGAGAAACCGTCCCACGACGACCTCGTCGGGGTGCCGGTCCCACTCGCGGATCTTCGCCGCCGAGATCCACCCGTTGGCATGCTCCAGGATCGCCGTCCGCAGGTCTTCCCCGCTGGTCACGCGGACCAGCAGGTTCAGGAACACGTCGGCGGCATCCAGCACCTCGGCATCCTTGTGGCTCAAGGCCACGTGCAGCCGCACGATCCGCCGCAGGTCGTGATGCCGGGGGCCGAGGGCCGCCACGAGGGCCGGCACGGGGACGAGGCCCCCGATGTGGACGTCGCGGATGCCGCAGTTGATCGGTTTGCGGCCGGCGGCGAGGTTGGTGAAAAAATCGCGGTGATATTCCTCGACGTAGGTGTCGCGATGCCGGCCGGGCGCGAGCATGAAGGCGACGTAGTGGTCGAGCCACCGCTCGGGGTCGTAGTCGCGATCGCGCCGGACCATCTCGTAGAGCTCGATCGCCAGCAGCTGGTTGAGCGTGTTGTCGCCCGCGGCCAGGAACTGGTGATAATGGACGCCGCGCTTGCCCCAGTAGGCCGCCTGCTCCCGCAGGATGTCGGTCTTCGGCCCGGCCGCGGCATAGCTCGACCGCCAGAGGATGCTGTCGGGGTGCGGGTTCTTCGGGGCGAGGTAGCCCGTGATCGTGCCGTAATCCCGGGCCAGGGCCTGCCGGTCGTAGTACCAGTGCACCGGCATGGCCACCGCGTCGGCGACGAGCGATCCGAGGAAGGCCCGGCGGGAGGTGTCGATCGGGTCGGCGACGTCGCTCGTGCCGTTCATGTCGTTCATGGCAGAATCCTCGCGAAAAAGCCGCGCACGCGCGGCACGTCGCAGCGATCGATGACCTCGGCCGCCGGACCGTGGGCCAGCACCCGGCCGTCGCCGATGAACGCCACCTCGTCCGCCACGCGGCGGGCGAACCCCATTTCGTGGGTGACCAGCACGAACTGCGTGCCCAGTTCCTTCAACTCCCCGATCATCTCCAGGACCTCGGCGGTCATCTCCGGATCGAGGGCGGAGGTGGGCTCGTCGAGAAACAACCGCCGCGGCCGCACGACGAGGGCCCGCAGGATGGCGATCCGCTGCTTCTGGCCTCCGGAGAGTTCGGCCGGCCGCTTGTGTGCGTGCCCCGCCAGGTGAAACCGCTCGAGAGGCTCGCGGACACGTGCCCGTGCCGCGTCCACGGTCAGCCCGTGCACGTGCACCAGGGGCAGCAGCAGGTTTTCCAGGGCGGTGAGGTGCGGGAACAGGTTGTAGGCCTGGAAGACCGTGCCGACGGTGCGGCGGTACGCCCGCAGAGCGGGCTCGTCGCGGGGCAACGGCTCGCCGTCGAAGGCCACGCTGCCGGCGGCGGGCACGTCGAGCCCCGCGAGAATCTTCAGGAGCGTCGACTTGCCGCCCCCCGAGGGTCCCACCAGCACGAGCGACTTGACGTCGCCGGTCTGCAGCTCGAGCCCGTCGAGCACGGTGGTGGTGCCGAACCGTTGCACGAGGTCGCGGACGGCAAGAAGCATGGCGGGCGGATGGATGGGGGAGCGGGGGTGCGGCCGACGGGCCGGGTCACGTCTCGTACCGAAACCGGCGTTCGAGCAGCCGCGACAGGGCCGACAGCGGCAGTGTCAGGGCGAGGTAGCCGGCGGCCAGCGGCAGGTAGCTCTCCAGCGTCGAGTAGGTGAACGAATTCACCTCCTGCGCGGCGAGCGTGAACTCGGAGACCGCGATGACGGAAAGCAACGACGAATCCTTGATGAGCGACACGAACTGGCCGGCCATGGCCGGCAGCACCAGGCGGACCATCTGCGGCAGCACCACGAGCCGAAACGACTGCCAGGGAGCGAGGCCGATGGCCCGGGCGGAATCCCGCTGGGTCTGCGGAATGGCGGCCAGTCCGCCGCGAAAGATTTCCGCCATGTACGCACCGCTGAACAGCGCGAGCACGAGCACCCCCACCACGTAGCGGTTCTCGAGACCGACGGCACTGGCCACCACGTAGAAGCCGATCAGCAGTTGCACGAGCAGCGGCGTGCCGCGGATCAACTCCACGTAGACCCGCCCCACCGCTTCGAACAACGGCCGCTTCGCCCCCAGGAGCACGGCCGCCAGCATGCCGATCAGCGCGCTGCCCACAAGCGCGGCGGCGCTCAGCGCGACGGTGACGCCGAAACCCTGCAGAAACCGCTGTCGATAGTCCCAGACTCCCGACCAGTTCCATGCGTACGGCACCCGCGAGAACGCGAGGGCGACCAGCGCGGCGAACAGGGCGACGACGATGACGTGGGCGAGCCAGCGGGGCATGGCATCCAGACAGGCGAGTCAGAAGTAGAACGGAATGCCCTGCTGCTTGAAGGCCGCCTTTTCCGCGGGCAGGAACTCGTCTCCGAGCTTCTCGAAGCCGCCCGCTTCCCGGAACTCCTCGAGGAATCGATTGACCTGGTCGCGGAGCCGGGTGTCGCCGGGCCGCAGGCCGACGGCCCAGGTCTCCTCCCTGAACGGTCGGAGCAGGGCCCGCGTGGTGTCGGGATGCCGCTTGTGATTCTGGTAGACCGACAGCGAATCGTAGATGAAGGCGTCGGCCTTCCCTTGCGCGACCTCCATCACAGCCGCCGACTCCTTGTCCAGCACGAGCAACCGGGACCGCTTGAGCGCGGTCGCGGCATACTGATGACCGGTCGTGCCCTTCTTGACGGCGATCGTGCGGCCCGGCTGGTCGAGGTCGGCCGCGGACTGCACCGGCGACGCCGCGGCGACGAGCAGCGCCAGCCCGGTCTTGAGATAGGCCTCCGAGAAGGCGATCGAGCGGCTCCGCTCGGGCGTGGCGGTGAGCGACGAGATGATGCAGTCGATCTTGCCGGTCTTGAGCGCCGGGATCAGGCCGTCGAACGCGATGTTCTCGATCACCACGCCGCGGCCGAGATGCCTGCCGAGCGCCTCGGCGAGCCGGACGCTGACGCCGGTCGGCCGACCCTGCGGATCGGTCATCTCGAACGGTGGGTACGAGAGCTCCATGCCCACGCGGAGCGGCGGCTCGGCCGCCAGCGCCGTAGCCCCGGCAAACAGGCTGCCCAGCAGGATGACCATGAAGGATCGCATCCCTCAAGGTTATACCCTGCGGGCAGCGCGACAAACGCCTGCCGTGATTTTGCCGGACGGTCCCGCTCCGGTGATCGGTTTCGGGCACTCCGTCACCGCACGGCCGCCTCGTCGAACGGCCCCGCGAGCACGGCATCGGGCTGGTCATGTCGGCCGGTGCGGTCGATCAGATACCGAGCCTGCGGCTTGAGATCGTCGGGAATCCGCCAGCGTTCGGGGGACGCGGCCGGCACCGCGAGATTGAGCACCAGGTAGGGCGGGATCTCCTGGGCCGTCTCGCGGATCGGCACCGCCCGGGGGTCGGTCCCCTCGAGGAGGTCGGCCGCCAGCCGGCCGGCCACGAGCCCAACCTCGCGGAAGTTGAAGCCGACGTCGAAGAGCGTGCCGCGGTCGGGCACGCCGGGGTTCACGCTGAACACCGGGATACCGGCCTTGGCGGCCGTGCCGATCACGGAATCGACGGCGCTCATCACGGTCGTGTCGCCCGGCACGAAGATCGCCTCGGCCCCGCGTCCGATCGTCGCCTGCACGGCCTCGATCACGCCGGATGAATTTTCCACCGGCGCCTCGAGCAGTTCGATGCCTTGCTCGCGGCAACTGGCCCGGGCCAGCTCCATGAACCGCCGGGAGTTGCTTTCGGAGGGATTGTGGGCCACCCCCACGCGGGCCAGGCGGGGGTTGATCCGCCGCGCGATCCGAAACGTCGCGTGGACCGGCGCCAGGCTGCCGTACCCCACCAGGTGTGGCGGATGCACGAGCGGATCGACGCGATCGAGCCCCACGCCGGCGGAAAAGGGATCCGCCACCGCCGCGAACACGTGCTTGATCCGGCCGCGCGAGTTGGCCGTGGCCACCGCCTGCAGCGACGGCGTGCTGGAGGTGAGCACGAGATCGAACGGCCCGCCGACGATCTCGCGGGCGATCGCGTTGCCCTGCGCCATGTCCCCCTCGGCGTTGTAGCGGCGGATCGTCGCCGTCCTGCCGTCGATCCAGCCGCGCTCGTCGAGGCCCTCGATCATCCCCTTCACCGCATCCTCGAGCACGATCGAACTGGTCTGCTGGAGGACGGCGATCGCCGGCAACGCCCGCTTGGCGGACTGCCTGTCGGTGAGCAAGAGCAGCGTCGAGGCGCCCGCCAGCAGGGCGACGGTCGGCAGGGCACGGCGGAGGACGGCGAGCAGATGCGAGGTCGTCACGGCAACGTTTCCCGGGCGGCTCGAGCGGATGCGTCCTTGGCGTGGCCCCGGCTTCGGGGCGGCACCAGTCTCGTCGCGTGGGCAGGATAGCCCAAAGCTCCTCGAGCTGTCGCCGACCCCTTCGCCTACCTCTCCTGATTCACCAATCCGTCGCGTGAGCCATCCACACACAGCCCTACACGTAGAGTTCGGCGAGCGATCGGGCGGCGGCCTCGTCGAGCTGGTCGGCCGACCGCAGCCGGTCGAAACGACGGGCCAGATCATCGGCCGACAGCCGGCGCTTGGCGGCGCCCTGCACGTCGAGCACGATCCGCCCACGGTGCACGAGCCACAGCCGATCGCCGAGCGTGGCGGCCTGCGCGAGCGAATGCGTCACCATCAGCGCGGTGAGGTCGTGGGCGCGGACGATCCGCTCGGTCGCCCGCACGACCCGATCGGCGGCTGCCGGATCGAGCGCGGCGGTGTGCTCGTCGAGCAGGAGCAGTTCGGGGCGGTGCCACGTGGCCATCACGAGCGTGACGATCTGCCGCTGACCGCCGGACAACGAGCCGATCGGCTGGTCGAGACGGGTCTCCAGCCCCGGCACGATGCGTTCCAGCCGCTCGGCGGCCTCGTTCCGCAGCCGCCGCCCGGTCGCCCACGAGAGCCCGGCCAGGCGGCCGCGGCAGGCGGCCACCGCGATGTTTTCA
>JBIIYN010000270.1:0-5512 GCA_044346795.1 Pirellulales bacterium | reverse complement strand
GGAGCCGCGTTGGATTCCCAGCCTCGTTCACGTTACGGGAGGATGGGGCGTTTGGTCAAGCTGTAGTTGTCCCGTGGGCGCGACCGTATTCGCCGACCAATGCGGCTGTGCCGGTCCTGCCTAGGAAATCGGCCGGCGGCCCCGACATCCTTCAATCTGTTCGGTCCCTCGGCTCCCGACAGCCCCTCCGCCCGACGGCCGCTGCCAGAGCCCGACGGGGCCGACGACCGTCAAAGCCCGGGCGAAACCGGCACCGTTTGGCCGCGGGCCAGACCGACCTATATAGTCTCGAATCCGTCCGCCTCCCGGATAAAGCCCCACAGGATTCCTCCCGCCATGAGCAAGCAAGCTTCGTGCGACTTCGGTCTGATCGGCCTGGCCGTCATGGGTGAAAACCTCGCCCTCAACATCGCCAGCCGCGGCTACCCCATCGCCGTCTACAACCGCACCACCAGCGTCACCGATGCCTTCACGTCCGGCCGGGGCAACCAGCCCCACGTCGTGGGTTGCCACACGCTCGAAGACCTCGTGGCCGCCCTCAAGCCGCCACGCAAGGTGATGATGATGGTGAAGGCCGGGCCGGCCGTCGACCAGCTCATCGCCACGCTCACTCCCCTGCTCTCCAAGGGCGACGTCATCATCGACGGCGGCAACACGCTCCCCTCCGACACCGACCGCCGCACCGCGGAGGTCGAAGCAGCGGGGCTTCTCTACATCGGCGCCGGCGTGTCCGGCGGCGAGGAGGGCGCGCTCAAGGGGCCGAGCCTGATGCCCGGCGGATCGAAGGCCGCCTGGCCGCTCATCCAGCCGATCTTCCAGGCGATCGCCGCGAAGGTGGGGCCCAAGGGCGACATCCCCTGCTGCGACTGGGTCGGCCCGGGTGGGGCCGGCAACTACGTCAAGATGGTCCACAACGGCATCGAATACGGCGACATGCAGCTGATCTGCGAGGCCTACTGGCTGCTCAAGCAGGGTGCCGGGCTCTCCAACGAGCAGATGGCCAAGGTCTTCGACGACTGGAACCGCGGTGAACTCGACAGCTACCTGATCGAAATCACCCGCGACATCTTCACGGCGAAGGATCCCGAAACGGGTCACTTCGTGGTGGATCAGATCCTCGACAAGGCCGGGGCGAAAGGCACGGGCAAGTGGATGAGCCAACTGGCGCTCGACCTCGGCGTGCCGAGCACGCTCGTCACCGAGGCGGTCTACGCCCGGTGCCTGTCGGCCCTCAAGGACGCCCGCGTGCGGGCGAGCAAGGTGCTCAAGGGGCCCGACGTGCCCAACCATGGCGACGCCGCCGAATTCACGGAGCAGGTGCGGCAGGCGCTCTACGCCTCGAAGATCGCCAGCTACGCGCAGGGCTTCCTGCAGCTGGCGGCCGCGGCGAAGGAGCAGGGGTGGCAACTCGACTACGGCTCGATCGCCATGCTGTGGCGGGGCGGCTGCATCATCCGCGCCCAGTTTCTCGAGCGGATCGCCGAGGCCTATCGGGCGCAGCCGGATCTCGAAAACCTCATGCTCGCCCCCTACTTCGCCGGCGCGCTGGCCAAGTCGCAGGCCGCCTGGCGGCACGTGATCGCGACCGCGGCCACGATCGGCGTGCCGGTGCCCGGCTTCATGGCGGCGCTGGCCTACTACGACGGCTACCGCCACGAGCGGCTGCCGGCGAATCTCCTGCAGGCGCAGCGGGATTATTTCGGCGCCCACACCTACGAGCGCATCGACAAGCCGGGGACCTTCCACTCCGAGTGGCTGGAACTCCGCCGCCCCGTGGGTTGATCGCCCCACCACCGAGCACAGCCGATGGCAGACTCCTACCTGGACAGCCTCTTCGGGCTCGCCGGCCGCACGGCCGTCGTCGTCGGTGGCACGGGTGTGCTGGGCGGCGCGCTGGCCGAGGGCTTGGCCCGGGCGGGCGCCTTCGTGGTCGTGGCGGGCCGCGGCGCCGACCGGGGCGAGGCCCGCGTCGACTCGATCCGCGCCGCCGGTGGCCAGGGCACCTTCGTTTCCGTCGATGCGGTCGACCGGGCGAGCGTGCGGGCGCTCCTCGAGGCGGTGATCCATGCCCGTGGCCGGGCCGACATTCTCGTGAACTGCGCCGGCGTGAACTCGGCGGTTCCCTACTTCGAGATCACCGACGAAGACTTCGCCAAGGTCCTCGACACAAACCTCAAGAGCACCCATCTCGGCTGCCAGATCTTCGGCGGCCACATGGCCGGTCTGGGCGGCGGGGCGATCCTCAACATCGGCAGCGTCTCGGCCGACAAGCCGCTGTCGAAGGTCTTCGCCTATTCCGCCTCGAAGGCGGCGGTCGTCAACTACACCCGCAACGTGGCCCGGGAACTGGCCCCCAAGGGGGTGCGGGTCAACGTGCTCTGCCCCGGCTTCTTTCCCGCCGAACAGAACCGCAAGATCCTCTCGCCGGAGCGGACGGCCTCGATCATGAGCCAGACCCCGATGAACCGGTTCGGCAATCCCGAGGAACTCGTCGGCGCCGCGATCCTGCTCTGCGCCCCGGTGGCGGGCAGCTTCATCACCGGCACCGACCTCTACGTGGACGGCGGTTTCACCGGCATGCGGCTATGACCGCATGGATGCCGCCACCGTCAAAGGGCGAAGTCGGCCGGCGGTGCGGACCAACAACGTGATCTTCCGGACAATGCGCAAACAACGTGCATGTGCCGAAGTGGCAATCGAGGTACTCCATAAATGTCCCACACCATCGTGATCTTCGGCGCTTCCGGCGATCTCACCAGCCGCAAGCTCGTTCCCGCGCTCTACAACCTGATGCGCAGCGGCTCGCTGCCGAAGGACACACGGATCGTCGGCTTCTCCCGCACCCCCATGAGCGACGAGGCGTGGCGGTCGGCCCTGAGGGAGTCCACCGCCAAGCACGCCGGGGGGGATCCGCTCGACGACGCTTCCTGGGGGGAATTCGCCCGGACGATCCACTACCAGCCGGGCGACATCGGCAGATCGGAAGACTTCCAGGCCCTCGCCGACCGGCTGCACGCGCTCGAGGGCGGGGCGGAGGCGACGCGTGTCTACTACCTCGCCACCGCACCGCAGTTCTACGAGGCCGTGGTGGCGGGGCTCGGCAGCCACGGCATGGCGGCCGAGACGCACGGCCCGCGTCGGATCGTCGTCGAAAAGCCGTTCGGCACCGACCTCGCGACCGCCCGGGCCCTCAACGATCACCTGCACGGCGTGTTCCACGAGAACCAGGTGTTTCGCATCGACCACTACCTCGGCAAGGAGTCGGTGCAGAACATCCTCGCGCTGCGGTTCGCCAACACGATCTTCGAGCCCGTCTGGAACCGCCGCTACATCGACCACGTGCAGATCACGGTGGCCGAGGAGGTGGCCGTGGGCCGCCGCGGCAGCTACTACGACACCGCGGGCGTGCTCCGCGACATGTTCCAGAACCACCTGTTGCAGCTGCTCATGGTGACGGCCATGGAGGCGCCGGTGCGGTTCAACGCCAACGCCGTCCGCAACGAGAAGGTGAAGGTGCTCGAGGCGATCCGGCCGCTCGACCTCGGCGAGGTGGCGGCGGCCGGCATCCGCGGCCAATACCGCGGCTACCTCGACGAGCCGGGAGTCGCTCCGCAGAGCCAGACCGCCACCTTCGGCGCCATCCGACTGGAGGTCGACAACTGGCGGTGGCAGGGCGTGCCGTTCTACCTGCGGAGCGGCAAGGTGATGAGCTGCCGCACGACGCAGATCGTGATCGCCTTCCGGCAGCCGCCGCTGGAACTGTTCGCGGAGGGCAGGCACAAGGGCGTCCGCGAGGCCAACCGACTCGTGATCCAGATCCAGCCGGCCGAGGGCATCCAGCTGCACTTCCACACCAAGGTGCCGGGCGACGGCATGAAGCTGCGGCTGACCGATCTCGAATTCAGCTACTCGCGGGAGTTCATGGGCCGCCTGCCGGAGGCCTACGAGCCGCTGCTGCTCGACGTGATGACGGGCGATGCCAGCCTCTTCGCCCGCGCCGACGAGGTCGAAAAGTCGTGGGAGATCGTCGATCCGTTCGTGCGGGCCTGGAGTTCGGTCGACATGCCGCCGATCGACCAGTACGAGGCCGGGGCCTGGGGCCCGATGGCCAGCGTCGAGTGGATGGCCGCCCAGGGCCGCACCTGGTTCGACACCTGCCCTGTCCTCACCTGATCATGGCCTGACCTGATCATGGCCTGACCTGATCATGGCCTGACCTGATCATGGCCACAGCGCCGATGGTACGATGACGGCCGTCATGCCGGCCCCTTTCCCAGTCCCGACGCTGTCGATCGGCGGGATCGCGCTCGCGTCCCCGGTGGTGCAGGCTGCGCTCTCCGGTTACAGCGACCGCGCCATGCGGGTGCTCGCGCGGCGGCATGGGGCGTCCTATTCGCTCGGCGAGGTGCTGCTCGACCGGTTCGTCAACGAGGTCGGCGGCAACCGGCGCAACCTCGCCCGGATCGCCGTCTCGCCCGAGGAGCATCCGGTCGGCGGCCAGCTGATGGGATCGAACCCCGTCGACTTCCCCCCCGCCGCCCGCCGGCTCGTGGCGGAGGGCTTCGACGTCATCGACATCAACTTCGGCTGCCCCGTGAAGAAGGTGCTCGGCCGCTGCCGCGGCGGCTACCTGCTGAGCGTGCCGGAGACGGCGCTCGAGATCGTGTCGCGGGTCCGCGAGGCGGTGCCGCCGCGGGTGCCCGTCACGCTCAAGATGCGGCGCGGCATCGACGACTCGGCGGCCAGCGCCGACCGGTTCTGGACCATTTTCGACGGCGCCTTCGCGCGGGGCGTGGCCGCCATCACCGTGCACGGCCGCACCGTGCAGCAGAAGTACGTCGGCCCGAGCAACTGGGAATTCCTCGCCGCCGTCAAGCGGCATGCGGGTGAGCGGACCGTGATCGGCTCGGGGGATCTCTTCTCCGCGGAGGCCTGCATCGCCATGCTCCGGCAGACCGGCGTCGACGGCGTGAGCGTCGCGCGGGGGGCGATCGGCAACCCGTGGATCTTCCGCCAGACGCTGGCCCTCCTCGCGGGCGAGCCCGCGCCGCCTCTCCCCACGATCCACCAGCAGGCCGACGTGCTCCGCGAGCACTTCGAACTGGCCGAGCAACTGCACGGCGCGGAGCTGGCCGGCCGGCTGATGCGGAAGTTCGCGATCAAGTACGCCCGTCTGCACCCCGACTATCTGCCCGTCCGCGACGCCTTCGTGGGCGTGCGGGTGAACGCCAACTGGCCCGAGGTGCTCGCCCGGTTCTACTCGGTCGACGGCCCCGGCCGCGATCCCTCCGCCGACATCGACGAAACGAGCGGGTGCGAAGCCGCGACCGAATAGAGCGGGTCTGAGATACTCCCCGGAGCATCCTATAGTTGACACTTGAACCACGGTGTCCGACCACTTTCCATGCAAGCCCGAAGCGCCAGCGAGGGAGCCCGGACCGGAGGTCCGGGCCAAAAAGCGATAGTTTACCTCCGCTCTGCACAGTCCCTCGCTGGCGCTTCGGGCTTGGAT
>JBIIYN010000269.1:0-5544 GCA_044346795.1 Pirellulales bacterium | reverse complement strand
TCGCCGACGTGCAGCCCGATCCGACCGACGAAACCGTCCGCGCGGCCACGCGGCTCTTCGCTGCCGAGCGGTGCGATGCGATCGTCGCCCTCGGCGGCGGCAGCCCGATCGACGCGGCGAAGGCGGTGGCCGTGCTCGCGGTCAACGGCGAGCCCCTGGCCCGCTTCCAGGGCTACCACCAAGTACCGCGCGGCGGCGTGCCGCTCGTCGTGATTCCCACCACCGCCGGCACCGGCAGCGAGGTGACGAAGGTCGCTGTGATCACCGACACGGCCCGCGACGTGAAGATGATGATGCTCGACCGGCATCTGCTGCCCACGGTGGCCCTCGTCGACTACGAACTCACGCTCTCGATGCCCGCCCCGCTCACAGCGCACGTCGGCGTCGACACGCTCACCCACGGCATCGAGGCGTTCGTCTCGCGGAAGGCGACGCCGCTCACCGACATTCTCGCGCTCGACTGCATTCGCCTCGTGGCCGCGCACCTCGAGCGGGCCTGGCGGGAGCCAAGCGACCGCGAGGCCCGCGAGGGGATGATGCGGGCCGCCACGCTCGGCGGCATGGCCTTCGCGAATGCGAGCGTGGCGCTCGTGCATGGGATGAGCCGGCCGATCGGCGCGGTCTTCCATGTGCCGCACGGGCTCTCCAACGCGGTGCTGCTGCCGGCCGTGACGCGGTTTTCGCTGCGGGGCGCGGTCGGCCGCTACGCGACCGTGGCCCGCGCGATGAGCCTGGCCACCGCGGCCGATGGCGACGATGCCGCAGGCGAAAAACTCGTCGCGGGGCTCGCGGCGCTCAACGCGCGGCTCGAGGTGCCGACGCTGTCCGGCTGCCGCGGAGTGGACCGCAGCCGGTTCGATGCGGTCAAGGAAAAGATGGCATCCGACGCCCTCGCCTCGGGCAGCCCGCAGAACAACCCCGTCGTGCCGACCGTTGCCGAGATCGTTGCCCTCTATGAAGAGGCCTGGTGACGGGACGCGTTTTCCCTCGCTTGCGCTACGGGCTTCCAAGCACGGGGTCGAGGGCGGCGATGGCTTGGGTGAACCGCATGAACCGCGCCTGCAGGAGCGGCGCGCGGCTGGCGTTGGGCTCGTAGACGCGGTCGATCCGTGTCATGCGAACCGCGGCGGCGGGGAGTGGCCCGTGGCCGGCGGCGGAGGCGGCGAGGATCGCGGCGCCGAGCGCGCCGAGTTCGCGGCCGGCCGGCACCTCCACTAGCAGCCCGAGCGCGTCGGCAAACATCTGCCCCCACGTCTCCAGCCGGCCGATGCCGCCGGTGAGCCGCACCGCCGTTGCCGGCGGGCGATGGACGACTAGCCGCCGCATGTGCCAGAGATGCGCGAAGACGATCCCTTCGAGCACGGCCCGCAGGCAGTGGGCCTGCGTGTGATGCGCCTGGAGGCCGAGAAAGCCACCGGTGGCCCGTCTGCCGCCGAAGGAGCCCGTGACGAAGGGCAGAAAGAACGGATCGCGGTCGCCGGGCTCGATCGAGCCGACGAGCGCGTCGATCCGGCCGGGGGCTGCGCTGCCGCCATGCTCGGCTGAAAGTTCCGGGAGAAAGGTGCGAGTGAACCAGTCGAGATTGCCGGCCGACGTGGGGCTCCCCTCGAGGAGCACAAACGTTCCCGGCTCCGGCCCGCACGACGTCATGAAGAGGCTGCCATCCACGACCGGCCGCGCGGCAAGCGCGAGCGTGTTGCCCCAGGTGCCCGCCGCGACGCCGATGGCCGACTCGTCGGTGATGCCCGCCGCCAGGAGGCAGGCGTCGATGTCGAAGAGGCCGCCCGCCACCGGCGTGCCCGCCGCGAGGCCCGTCTCCGTGGCCGCCGTCCGATGCACCTGCCCCGCGATCGCGGTGCTCTCCACGAGCGGCGGCATGAGACGGCCGCAGTCCCCGATGCCGAGCACTTCGAGCACGGCCGGCTCGTGCTGCCGCTCGACCACCGACATCATGCTCGTCGCGGAGGCGTCGGTGATCTCGGCGGAGATCTCGCCAGTGAGCGCGATCCGCATGACGTCCTTCATCGCCACGGCATGCTTCGCGGCGGCAAGCGGTCCCGGCTCGTCGTCGCGCAGCCAGGCGAGGAGCGCCGGCGGCTGCCCCGCCCAGAGCGACTGCGCCGTGTGGGGCAGGATGGCGGCGGCCGCCCCGGAGGCGGTCTGCCGCTCGACCCACGCTCTCGCCCGCGTGTCGCCCGACCCGATGAACGGCCGCACGGCCCGGCCCGCCGCGTCGAGCAGATGCAGGCCGTTGCCGTAGCCGGTGCAGCCCACGGCGGCGATCGCCTCGGGGGGGATGCCCGCCTGCGCGATCGCCTCACGGATGCAGTCGGCCGTGTCGCGCCACGATTGCTCAGGATCGCGCTCGGCCTGATCGACCTGCGGGCTGCGGACGGTCGCCCGCCGCGCCGCCACCGCCAGCTCGCGTCCCTCCGCATCAAACACCGCCGCCTTCGTGACGGTGCTGCCGTTGTCGACGCCGAGCCAGTGCGGATCGCGGGGTGTCATAAGCCCGGCGTCACTTGCCGCTCGTCGCGGCCGGCTGCCGGGGGCCGGCGGGCGGGAGGCGGAAGATGCTCAGCGTGTGGGCCTGGTCGAAGACCTTGTTCTTCATGCCCGGAAACGGCATATCGAAGTTGGCTACGATCAGATCGTCGCCCCGCACGAGCACCTCACAGGGCTGGTCGAGCAGGCCGTCAACGCCGTCGGAATCTTCGTTCTCCCAGAGCGTGGTCATCTGGCCGGTCGCCGGATTGAAGACCTGCACCGCGTTCTTCTCCGAATCGGCGATGAAGACGCGGTCGCGGGCGGCGTCGTAGAAGATGCCGTCCACACAGCTGATCGCGGTGGAGACGACCGCCTGCTCCTTGGCCTTGCCGTCGGCCGCGATCGTCACGCGGGAGAAGACGCCGTCGCCGAAATTGCCCGTGTAGAGCCGGCCGGCCGTGTCGAGCGTGACACCGTCGGCGCCAGCCATCTCGTTGCGGGGATTGGCCTTCGTCTGGAAGGTGGCGAGCACGTGCCGATCGCCGAGGCCGGGCGTCACCTTCACCGTGCCGCGGGAAAGCTCGTCGAGCGTGAAGCGATAGACGGCGCTCGTGCCCGGCTTCCCCTCGATGTCGAGGAACGTGTCGGACACATAGACGGCATCGCCGTGCCAGGCGACGGCGTTGGCGAGCTTCAGCCCTTCGACGGCCACCTCGCCGCGCACGGGCTGCCCCTTCTCCATCACCACCCGCATGAGCCGCGAGGCGTGGTTCTTGTCGTAGAAGTATTGATTGTCGGCGTAGTACACATGCCCGTCGGGGCCGACATCGAGGCCCATCGGGCAGCCCCGCTTCGTGCCGGGGTGCACCGGACAGGGGAAGAAGATGGAGAGGGCGTTTTGGCGATCGAGCCTCATGATCACGCCGGGGTAGGTCGTGTCGTTGAAGTTCGGGCAGGAGAGGAGCACGTTGCCGTCGTCCATGAGCGTCATGCCGTCGGGCGTGTTGCACCACGGGGGCATCCGCACCACGGAAGGCGGGCTCACCTTCTCTTCGGCGCTGACCGATCCCGCGACAAACGCCGTCGCCAAAGCCCAGGCAGCGGCCGTCCGCCGCGCCAAACAGCCACCCTGCTGCGGCACCATGCGCTGATTCCTCGTGAAAGACGAAAGATTTACAGGTGAAAATATAGTTGTTATGTCAAACTGCCACAAGAGGATGGCTTGGGGACGGCGGTGAAATACACTGGGCGAATGCCGTGGCCATCGAGCCCGGCGTTTGGCCAGTCAAATTCGTGAATTCGCGCATGCCGCCCCGCCCTCGTGCCCGTCGCGCCCGCTCCGCCGAGCCGGACCTCTCGCGATACCACGTTCCGAATCTCAAGCGGGCGATTCTGCTGATGGAGCATCTGGCGTCGCACCCCGGCGGCCAAGGCGTCAGCGAACTTTCCCGGGCGCTGAAGATCCCCAAGAACAGCGTCTTCCGGATCACGGCCACGCTGCTTTCCTTCGGCTACCTGACCCGCCGGGCCGACAACACGTTCACGCTTGGTTCGAAGCTGCTCACACTGGCCTATACGGCGATGGACGAGCAGAACCTGGTCGGCAAGTCGCTCGACGTTCTGGCGACGCTCCGCGACGAGACCGGCGAGACCGCGCTCATCGGCACGCTCGCCGATGGCGAGGGCGTCGTGCTTGACGAGCTGGCGAGCCCCAAGCCGATCAAGGTGACTGTCACGCTCGGACATCGCTTCCCCATTCACTCGGCGGCCCCGGCGAAGGCGATGCTCGCGGCGATGCCGCCCGAGGAGCGGAAGTCGATCCTCGCATCACTGCGGTTCTCGCGGTTCACGCCCCACACGATCACATCGCTGCACGACTTCGAGAAGGCCCTCGCGGTCGTGCAAAAGCAGGGCTACGCGATGGAACATTCCGAGGAGGTAGAGGGCATCTCCTGCGTGGCCGCCGCGATCCTCGATTTTCGCGACCGGCCGATCGGCGCGATCTGGATCACCGGGCCGTCGTTCCGGATCTCGAAAGAGGACATCCCGGCCATCGCCGGCGCGGTGCAGCGAGCCGCGGCGACGATCTCGACCCGCTTCGGCCACGGCGGCAGCGGCGCCCCTGCTTAGTTCCGCTTCGGCGGTCACTACGGCTTCTCGACGACGATGTCCCACTTCGTCTGCTTGGGTACCTCAAACGACAGGCCTGATGTCTGTGGATCTGAGAAGCGGGAATAAATCAGTTCGGCTCCCGTGCTGTTCTCGCCGGACGCCAAAGGAACGACCGCTCCCTTCGCCGAAGGATAGGTCGGCCAATGGCACTTCGGCAAGCGTCCGCCGAGCGGGGCGGATCATGAGGAGCAACCGCCGGAGCTGATCGGGCTGGATGCGACCCGATCGTGGAGGTGCCGAAGAGCTTCCTATCCACGCTCAAGGCCGGATTTTTCTCGTCGGCTCGAGCCCGTCTTGAAACCGCTCTTCTTGCGGGCCGTCCGCACCGTGGCATGGAATGCCGTCAGAGGCTGTGCATGTCGATGTCGGGCAGCTCGTCTATCCGTCCCTGAAAGATTGCCCGGTCGAAAGTGGACCCGCACGAGCTCTCCCCAGTCGGTCGGTGGGCCACGGGCGGGAGACACGGGCGGCGGCTCGAGCCGTTCGCCGAGATGTGTCAGGATCTTCCGGATCGGCCCCGGATCGGTGATGAACGCGATGAGTCGGATGTCGCCACCACACCCCGGGCACGCAAAAGGAAACTCCTCACCCACCCGAGCTATGAGTTTGGCCCAAGCGATCCGGGAGGTGTCGTGAGATCGCGATTTGTCGCGTAAGTCGCAGCAGTCGCCGGTGGTATCTCCGCCCGCCGCATGTCCGCCGACCGCATGCCCACCAGTCGCGGCATCGCTACCATGGGGTGTTTGCGTTGAATCACAAGCTCAGGCCCGCCGTCGAGGATAGCCCGGTCAATGGCACTTTCGCAACCGTTGTCCGGTCGGTGAGTTGCATGTGGGCCCAGGCTGGTCGCTGACGGGTGCGTGCCGGGCTGGTCGTCGCGGGGAT
>JBIIYN010000268.1:0-5549 GCA_044346795.1 Pirellulales bacterium | reverse complement strand
ACCAGCGGGCGGAGGCCCGCCAAGCCAAAACGACAGGATGTCGTGTTTGTCGTGAAGCATGCTCGTCGAGCTGTCGCCGACCCCTTCGCCTCCATCTCCAAGGTGCTGTTTCACTTCTCACCCTGCGGCGGGCGCACCTGGCGGGCGGGGAGATCCAGCCCCAGCGACGTGTCGGCCGCACGGAGGTCGCTCTCGGCCCGCCAGAATTCCTGCCGGGCGTTGATCTCGGCGACCTCCGCCTCGAACTTCGCCTGTTCGCGGAGCGTCACCCGGAGCACGTCGCTGCGGCCCAGCCGCAGCTGCTCCCGCTCCGCCAGCGCCACGAGCCTGGCCAGTTCGAGCCGATGCTTCGACTGCTCGTGGAACTCGTAGGCCCGCTCCAGGAGCGAGAAGGCATCCTGCACCTCGGCCCGCACCTGGTCCTGCGCGTAGCTGAGCTGCCGGTTGACCTGCGTGAGCTGTGAATCGAGCGTCTGCATCTTGCCGAAGGCGTCGCGTCGCTGCACCGGCATCTGGAAGACGAGCGCGGCCTGCAGCACCTGGCGATCGAGGCCGTTGGGTCCGGAGAGCGGGCTCTTCCCGAAGCCGGCATCCTGGTTGCCGGAGATCTGGCCGTCGATGCCCGGCAGGGTCTGGTTGACGGCGAGCTTGCGCTCCACGAGCAGTTTTTCCCGCTGGAGCGACAGCCTTTGGAACTCGGGCCGCGCCGCCGAGGCCCGCGCGAGCGACTGCTCGTAGAGTTCGACCGTCGGCTCGACGGGCCCGGGCAGCGGCCGCATCCGTCGGCGTCGGGCGAGGAGCGGCTGGCCGACCTCGTCGCGGTGGTAGAGCGACAGCTCGATCGCCGCCTGCTGCACGGCCCGGTCGGCCTGCACGATGAGTCCGTTGCGCAGCGCGATGTTCTGTTGGTTGTCGACCCGCTCGATGTTGGCGACGATGCCGCTGTTCACCTTGAGCAACAGCTGCTTGTCGCGCTCGGTCGCCAGTTCGAGCAGCCGCTCGGTCGCGGAATACCGCTCGCCGCTGCCCCTCCAGTTCCAGTAGGTGCGGGCGGCCGATTTCATGTAGTCGAGCCGGCTGCGCTCGATCATCGGCTCCGCGAGCGAGACGTCGAGCGCCGCCTGGGCACGCGTGGCCCGGGCACGGTCGATCTCGCGATCGCGGGCCAGCGGGATGTTGAGCCCGCCCCGCCACTCTCCGGCATCCGCCGTCTTCTGGCCGAGGTTGTAGGTGGGGAAATCACCGAAGCCCGTGCGAAAGCCGCCGAACGCGCTGATGCCCCCCGTCATGAACTGCTGCGAGAACCCGAAGTCGGACCGGTAGTTCTCGTACGTGCCCGGCGCGAGCGACTGGCCGGCCATGTTGACCTTCGTGTCGAACGCGCCCATGGCGGTCGTGAGCTTGCCGGCCGCGACCCCCCGCTCCCGTTCGACCGCCTGCAGGAGCGGGTAGCTCAGCAGCACGCTCTGGAGCACCTCCTCGAGCGTGAGCGGCTCCGGCCGGTCGTCGAACGCGAGGCCCGGCACCTGCGGCGCCAGCGAGGGCTTCGACGGGGCGATGTCCGCCAGCGCCGGCACGCCGTTCGAGTCGGCCGGCAGGGCCGCCGCTGCCGGCGCCGGCAGCGTTTCGATGGCAATGGCCGCCTGCGTGGGATCTGGTTCGAGCGGGCCGTCCGAGGCCTGCAGGTAGGACTGCGTGAGGATCGAGCGGAGGCCGAGTTCCGCCTGCGGTGGCTGCATGCCGACGGCGTCGGGTGCCGGCGTGAACCGCCCCGGCTCCGCCGCCGGCGCCGGCGGTGCCGAGGGCGCGGCCGCGACCGCCACGGCGACGAGCACCGCGCGCAGGCAGATCACGGCGCTTTGAAATCGTGTGGTCATCCGACTTTGATCTTCGGCGGCTTGGGGCCGTCCTTGCCGTCTGGCTTCTGCTTCGCGGAGGGCGCCAGGACGGGCGGGAAGCCGTTGAGCCGGCGCCAGACCTCGTATCCCAGCGGCACGCGATTGAGGAAGACCCAGCCGATCGCCTGGTTGCCCTGCCGCAGGAACTGGGGATCGGGCCACGGATCGCCGGCCAGCCGTTCCTCCGGCTCCACGAGCACGCGAAACTTCCCCGCGCCGCCGCTGGCCGCATCGACCTGGCGGATCCGGCCGCCGAAGGTGCCGATGGCGAGCTCCGGCCATCCGGAGAACTGCACCGCCGGCCAGCCCTCGAACTGCAGCCGCACGTGCGGCATGTGCCCCGTGCGGTCCGCGTAGGCGAGCACCAGCGGCGCGTCGATGCCATCGAGCAGGAGCTCGACCACCCGGTCGTTGGTGTCGGGCACGATGGTGCAGAGGTCTTCACCTTCCTTCACGAACTGGCCGCCCTGGCCCACGTCGGCCGAGATGCGGAAGACGACGCCGTCGCAGGGGGCGACGAGCAGCCGCGCCTTGAACCGCTCGATGCGGTTCTGGATGTCCTGCAGCTCGCGCTCGATCGAGAACAGGTTCTGCTCGCTCTTCCGCAGATTGCTGCGGGCCACGGCGATGGCCGACTGGCCGGCGGCATCGGCCTGCAGGAGCAGGGCCTCCTGGGTGAGCAGCGTCGCCCTGGCCCGCTGGATCTCGGCGTCGGCCTTGTCAGTGTCGGTCGTGGCCCGGTCGGCCCGCATCCGGGCCTCGTCCCGCGACAGCCGGCTTTCGAGCCCGCCGAACTGCGGATTGTTGAAGAGCTCGTCGAACATCTTGTAGCGGTTGACTTCGAATCCCTGCGCGAACCTGGCGTTGGCACCGGCCTGCTCCGCCACCTCGATCGTCTTGCGGGCCGCCTCGCGGTTGGCCTCGGCCGCCTGCATGGCCGCGTCGCGGGCCGATTCCTGGGCCTTGGCGGCGGCGGTCAGCTCGGCCACCTCGAGCCGGGCGGCCACCAGCCGCTCGGTGAGGAATCCGCGCTGGGCCTCCAGGCGGGCGGCGAGCTCGGGGTCGTTGTCCTCGATGTCGACGATCGGCTCGTTCATCTTCACGCGGCTGCCCTCGACCACGTGCCACTTGCGGATCTGCCCCGAGACCCTCGCCGTGAGCACCTGCATCCGTTCCACCGGGGCGTAGGCGATCACCGCGCCCTGCCCCTGCACGGTCTGCTGCCAGGGCACGAGCGCCAGCGCGAACGGGGCCGCCAGGAAGCCCAGGAAGAGGAGCCGCGCGAGAAAGCGGACCGTGCGGGGCGTGGCGGCGCCCGCGAGCGCGGAGCGATTTCGTGCGGAATCGGTCGTGCCAGTCGTGTCGCCGCTCATGCCCACTCCATGGCTCGATCACACTGATTCTTGATGTCGTCTCGCGACGTCACGATGACGAGCGTCCAGGGGGCGGCACGGTCGAGAATCGACTCGACCAGTTCCGGGCAGCCATGGATGTCGAGGCCGTCGAGCAAGCCGTCGATGAGGAGCAGCCGCGGCCTCCCCGCGAGCGCCCGCGCGATCGAGAGCCGGGAGATCTCGTTGGAGGAGAGCGGCATCCCGTCCGATGCCAGGGGAGTGGCCACGCCCTGCGGCAGCCGGGCCACGCGGTCGGCCAGGCCGACCATCTCGAGCGCCCGGCGGACGTCGGCCGCCGACAGGTCGGCCCGGCCCACCCGCACGTTTTCCGCCACCGTGTCGGCGAAGGTCTCGGCCCGTCCCACGTAGGCCACCAGCAGCCTCGTGGCGGCACGGTCGAGTGAGCGGGCGTCGATCCCGTCGAACTCGAGCAGGCCCTCGTGAGGCACCCGCAGGAGCCCGAGCATCTCGAGCAGGAAGGTCTTGCCGCTGCCCGACGGGCCGTGGACGGCGACCCGCTCCCCGGCCTGGACCTCCAGACGCTGCGGGCGATGTCCCTCGCGGATTACTTCCGCGACCACCGCCATCGGGCCCGAGCGCGGCGGCAGGCTTTCGCCACCCACCGGCTCGAGCGGCAGCTGGTCGAGCACCCCGAGCTTGTCGAGCGACGCCTGCATGTCATAGAAGATCTCGATGTATTTTCCGATCTTCGAGAGCGCCGTCAGCACGAGCGTGACGATCAGTTCCCCGGCCACGAGCTGACCGAGCGTCAGCTGGCGGTTGATGACCAGCCAGCCGCCCAGGCCCAGCAGCACCGTGCTGCCGATGGCCTCGAGCACGAGGGCGAAGAGCGTCTGCCGCCAGACCACGCGGAAGTGCCGTTTGCGGGCCGTCACGTAGGCATCGGCCAGGTCGTCGGCGCGATCGAGGGCCAGTTCGCCGCCGCGTCCGAATCGGAACGTGTGCGGGCACTTGGCGATCTCCTCGAGCCACGCGGCCATGTCGAACTTGGCGTAGCTTTCGGCGATGCTGGTGCGCACTCCGCCGAGACCCAGAACGACCAGCAGGAAGGTGACGAGCACCACCATCACGGCCGCGAAGGTGAGCAGGTAAGGGTGGTAGAACGCCAGCACGATCAGGCCGACGACGGTGATCATCACCACCCCGATGCCGTCGACGAGCAGGGTCGCGATCGATTTTTGGACCGTCGAGACCTCGAAAAAGCGGTTCACGATGTCGGTCGGATTGCGTCCATCGAATGCCTCCATTTCGGCCTGGGCGAAATGACTCGCGAAGGCGTTGGCCGTCCGCACGAAGATCCGCCGTTGCAGGCATTCGGCGACGAACGTCTGCAGGGCCCGCAGCACGGCCGCCACGAGCAGAAACGCGAGCATCACCAGCGACAGCACCACCACCGGCCAGAGCAGCACGCCGAAGGCGACGGTGTTGACGAGCGCCTCGATGGCGGCGGGCACCACGATGGAGAGCAGGCCGACACCCAGGGCGAACGCCAGGAGCGTCAGCAGGTCCGCGCGCTCGAGACTCAGCAGCCGCGACAATCGTTGCCAGGGCCGTGGGCCGTGGTGCGCTTGGTCGCTTCCGGTGCGTGACGTCATGGGCGGCCCATGCAAGGGAACGGTGCGACGGCGCGGAGGCGTGCCGTCCGCAGCCTGCATGGGCCGCGGGGGCATCACGGGGTGTCGGAGACGGACTCGCCGTCGGCGCGGATATATAACGAGAAGCACAGGTTCGTGTCGACTTCACTTCGCACCTCGCCGACGCGCCCGTCGGCCGCGCGGTTGCACGGCCGCAAGCCGGGCAGACCGCGTGGTTCCAGGAATTTCGGCAGGCTCGGATACCCCGGCGAGATTCGGGATGTTCGGCCCATTCCGCGTGGGGTATCGTCTCCGACTCGTGCGAGACACCGATGACGCATCCCCCGCTGGAACAACACGCTTTTCCACCGCCCACGCGATGCCCTGCCGTCGGCCGGAGCGTGCTCATGGTGTCGCGGGGGCTCGACCCCGTCGGCACCGGCCGGCAGATCGAACTGGCCGCCCGTGGGTTTCACGCGGCCGGCTGGAACGTCCACCTGGCCGTGACGACGTCGGGAGGCGCGGTCGCCGGGCGGCTCGTGCGGTCGGGCATCGCCGTGCACCGTCTCGCAACTCGGCCCGTCGTCGACGGCGCGGCGGCCGTGCGGCTGGTGCGGCTGGCCCGCAGGCTCGGCCTCGGCGCGTCCGACGCGCTGCTCGCC
>JBIIYN010000267.1:0-5559 GCA_044346795.1 Pirellulales bacterium | reverse complement strand
CTGCTGGGACTCGAACCCAGGACCAACGGATTAAAAGTCCGATGCTCTACCGACTGAGCTACAGCCTCGGAACCAATCCTACCGAAGCCACACACGGGAGCAACGGGGACGGGAGAAGAGCCGCCCCGGCAGAGACCGAATCGAGTCGAAGGACGGCGGCGAACGCTACCAGAAATTGCCGCCCCACCATCCACCAAAAATGCCCGAGAGAGGACTTGAACCTCCACCCAGTTACCTGGACAAGAACCTGAATCTTGCGCGTCTGCCAATTCCGCCACTCGGGCGAGTGACGCCGGTCTCCCGGCAGAATTTTGATGGTACCAGCCGACCCGACGGACGCAAGGAGCGGCGGCGAACCGCCCGTCTCGGCCGCCGGTTTTCCGGCCGCCGCTACTCCACCGTCACGCTCTTGGCGAGGTTTCGCGGCTTGTCCACGTCGCAGCCCCGCAACACCGCGATGTGGTAGGCCAGGAGCTGCAGCGGCACCGCGGCCACGATCGGCTGGAGGAACTCGGGCACCTCCGGAATCTCGATCACGTCGTCGGCCAGGTCCCGCACGCGGCCGTCCCCCGGGCTCGCGATCGCGATCACCGGCCCCTTGCGGGCCTTGATCTCCTCCACGTTGAGCAACACCTTGTCGTAGACCGCCCCCTGCGGGATCAGAAACACGCTCGGCGTCGCCGCATCCACCAGCGCGATCGGCCCGTGCTTCATCTCCGCGGCCGGATAGCCCTCCGCGTGGATGTAGGAGATCTCCTTGAGCTTCAGCGCCCCTTCGAGCGCGACCGGGAAGTTGTACTGGCGGCCGAGATAGAGAAACGTGTTGGCATCCTGATACCGCTCCGCGATCCGCCGGATCGCCCCGTCCGCCTCGAGCGCCTCCGCCACGAGGCCCGGCAGCCGCTCGAGCGCCTCGAGGAATTCGAGGCCGCGCTCGTAGCTCATGTGCCGCAGGCGGCCGAAGTAGAGGGCCAGGAGCGCCAGCACCACGCACTGGCTCGTGAAGGCCTTCGTGCTCGCCACGCCGATCTCCGGGCCGGCGTGGAGGTAGATGCCCCCGTCGGCCTCGGTGGCGATCGTGCTGCCCACGACGTTGCAGATCGCCAGCGTGGGATGCCCCTTGCGCTTGATCTCGCGGAGGGCGGCCAGCGTGTCGGCCGTCTCGCCCGACTGCGTGATCGCGAAGAGCAGCGTGCCCTCGTCGAGCGGAGGGTTGCGGTAGCGGAGCTCGCTGGCGTATTCCACCTCGACCGGGAGGCGGGCGAACTCCTCGATCAGGTATTCGCCGACGAGCGCCGCATGCCAGCTCGTGCCGCAGCCGGTGAGCACGATGCGGTTGATCCGCTGGAGCTGCCGGGGCGTGAGGTTCAGGCCACCGAAGACCGCGGTGGCGTCGTCCCGCGAGAGACGGCCCCGCATGGTCGCCCGGATCGTCTCGGGCTGCTCGTGAATCTCCTTGAGCATGAAGTGGGCGTAGCCGCCCATCCCCACGTCTTCGGCCGAAAGTTCCAGCGGCCGCACCGCCGGCTCGATCCGGCCGGTGTCGCGATGGAGCACGCGGAGCGAGCCCGACGTGATCACCGCCACCTCGTGATCGGCCAGATAGACGATCCGATCGGCATGGCCGGCGAGCGGGTTGGCGTCGCTGGCGACGAAGTGTTCCCCGTCGCCCACGCCCACCACGAGCGGGCTGCCCAGGCGGGCGGCCACCAGCAGTTCGGGCCGGTCGCGGAAGAGCACGAGCAGGCCGTAGGCGCCGCGGAGTTGGGCGATCGCCTCGCGCACCGCCACCACCTCCGGCGAGTCGGCCGGTTCGTCCGTCACCCTCGGTCCGGCCGCGACGGCTTTCGAGAGGCAGCTGTCGATCAGGTGGGCGATCACCTCCGAGTCGGTCTCGGAGCGAAACACATAGCCCTCGGCCTCGAGCCGGGTCTTGAGGACGCGGTAGTTCTCGATGACCCCGTTGTGGACCACGGCCACGGCGGGCGAATCGCCCGGAGCCGCGCCGGCCAGGCTGCCGCAGCCGCCGAGGTGCGGATGGGCGTTGCCGTCGGTCGGCGGCCCGTGCGTGGCCCACCGCGTGTGGCCGATGCCGATGGAACTGTCGGGCACGTCCTGGCGGACGAGCGCCTCGAGCCGCGCGAGCCGGCCGGCCGCCTTGAGCACGCGGATGGAGGCGTCGTCATCGAGGACGGCCAGGCCCGCGGAATCGTAGCCGCGGTATTCCAGCCGCCTGAGGCCTTCGATGATGAGGTCGCTGGCGCGACGGAATCCGACGTAGCCGACGATGCCGCACATGGTGGATGCTCTGGCGGGGGCTCGGGCAGCGGGTGGCACTCGCCACGCTCGTTGGAATGTACTGGCATGGCCCCCGGGCGGGCCACCCGATTATCCTCCGGAAAAATGCCCGTGGAACCGGGAAAAGCTTGGAACCCGGGAAAAGGGGGTTTTGCCCATGCATCGAGCGATCATCGTCATTCCGGCCAGGCTCTCCAGCCAGCGGCTCGCCCGCAAGATGCTCCTGGCCGACACCGGCCGCACGCTCATCGAACACACCTGGCGGGCGGCGATGGGGGCTCTGCGGGCGGGGCACGTGGTCGTCGCCACCGACAGCGAGGAGATCGCCGCGGCCGTGCGGGCCTTCGGCGGTGATCCCGTCATGACCTCCGCCGATGCCCCGAGCGGCACGGCCCGCATCGTCGAGGCGCTCGGCGGGCTGCCCGAGGCGGAGGTGATCGTCAACGTGCAGGGAGACGAGCCGGAACTGGCCGCGAAGGCCATCGACGCGGCGATCGATCTGCTCGACCGCTGCCCGGAAGCGGGCGTCGCCACGCTCGTGACGCCGCTCAGGCGGGTCGAGGATCTGCACGACCCGGCCGCCGTCAAGGCGGTGCTCACGCCCTGGCGACAGTGGCACGATGCGGGCGCGGCGGCCGGCACGGCGGTGCCGGATGCCTGGCGGGCCGTGTATTTCAGCCGGGCTCCGGTGCCCGCGGCCCGTGACTGGTCGGAGTCGCTCCTGGCGGCGACGCCGCCGCTCTATTGGCAGCACGTCGGGCTCTATGCCTACCGCCGGCGGGTGCTGGAAGAGTGGAACCACCTGCCGGAATCGCGGCTCGCGGCGGTCGAGAGCCTCGAGCAGCTGCGGGTGATCGAGGCGGGGATTCCGATCGTGGCGGGCGTCATCGATCATGCCGCCCGGGGGATCGACACGCCGAAGGACTACGCGGCCTTCGTGGCCCGTTGTCTCAAGCCGTCTTCTCCACCGGGATGACAAGCACGCTCGCCGCGGCGTTCGTGAGCACCGCCTCCGACGTGCTGCCCAGGAGCCAGCGGGTGAGCATGTCGGACGGTGTGCGGCCGACGACGATCAGGTCGACGCCGTCCTGCTTCGCGCGGCCGAGAATCTGTTCGCCCGGGTTGCCCTCGACCAGGATCGGGGGATAGCGGAAGGCCGGCGGCAAGGCGGCCTGAAATGCCGCAAGCGCGGCCCCGGTCGTCGCCACGTCCTTGTCGTGCTCCCGCTGCCAGGCGTCGGCGATCGCGGCGGTGTCGGGATCCCGCACCGATTTCTCGAGCCACGCCGGCAGCGGCCCGGCGAGCATCGATTCGGCGACGGCGATCACGGTGCCGGCCGTGCCTGCGGGCCAGTGCAGCCGGTTGACCGTGGCGGCCACGGCAGAGCCGCTGGCCGGATGGTGGCAGACGAGCGCCTTGAGGCCGCGGTCGGTCGGAGGAGCCCCCCGCACGACCAGCACCGGCAGGTTGGCCCCGTGCACCACCGCCCGCGAGACGCTGCCGAGGAGAAACCGTTCGATCGAACCGTGGCCGCGGGCGCCGACGACGAGCATGTCTGCACGCCAACCCGCGGCTGTTTCCAGGAGCCCGACGGCGGCCGACTTCGAACTGGCGATCATCTCCGTCGGCTTCGTGAACCCCCGGGGTAACAGCGAGCAGGCTTCCTCGAAGAGCGCGGCCGCCGCGCCGTCGATGATCCGGCGGGAGCGTCCCAGCAGCCGCTTCTCCAGCTCCATGGGAGAGAAGTAGACCGCCACCTGGTCGCGGTGCGGATCGAGCAGCAGTCCGGCCATCCGCACGGCATCGAGCGACGACGCCGAACCATCCACGCCGATCAGGATCTTCATGGGTATCTCCAAACGCTCCGCGGGCTGTAAGGGCGACAAGTCTACGCGTTCGCCCCGCGCAAGGTGAAATCCGGCCGGCGCCCGCGGGGCGGCGCGGGTCACCTCAGCCAGACCTTCGCCGGCTCGCCCGGCACCTCGCGGGCCAGCCGCGGCACGGCGTAGCCGGGCAGCACCGCCCGCAGCTGGTCGTGCAGGGCCTTCGCGGTGGCCTCGTCGACTTCGAACGCCGCCGTGCCCCGCACGCGGTCGAGCAGGTGCAGATAGTAGGGCTGAATCCCCAGATCGACGAGCCGCTCCGAGAGCGCCGCGAGCACCTCCACCGAGTCGTTCACACCCGCGAGGAGCACCGCCTGATTGAGCAGGAGCGGCCGGGCCTCGGCCAGGCGGTGCATGGCATCGGCCACGGTGGCGTCGAGTTCCGCGGGATGGTTGGCATGCACCACCACGACGCAAGTGAGTCGGGTGCGGGCGAGCGTCGCCGCGAGGGCGTCGGTCACCCGCGCGGGCAGCACGATCGGCAGCCGGGAATGGATCCGCAGCCGCCGGACGTGGGGCAGCGCCTCCAACCGCGTCACGAGCCGCGCGAGCCGCTCGTCGTCGAGCAGGAGCGGGTCGCCCCCGGAAAGGATCACCTCGCGGATCGTGTGGTCGGCCTCGAGGGCCCGCAGCGCCGCCTCGACACCGGCCTGCGTCGCGCCATGCTCGGCGTAGGGGAATTCGCGGCGGAAACAGTACCGGCAGTTGATCGCGCAGGCTCCGGTCGCGAGGAGCAGGGCCCGGCCGGCATACTTCCGCACGAGCCCCGGCGCGGCGACCGCCCGCCGCTCCTCGAGCGGATCGGCGGAGTAGCCGGCCACCTGCTCGCGTTCGGCGGGCCGCGGCAGCACCTGCAGGAGGAGCGGGTCGTGCGGATCACCGGGCCTCATCCGCGCGACGAATGCCCGCGGCACGAGCAACGGAAAGTCGCCGGCCGCGCCGCGGGCGGCGGTGGCGAAGGCGGGATCGAGCGCGAGCAACCGGCAGAGCTCGGCGGGATCGCGGATGGCGTCGGCCAGTTCCCGCTGCCAGCGAGCCGGCGTCTTCATGGCGCGTCCGAAAGGATCGTGGCCATCGGGTGGCGGGGCTGCGGTCGTGGCGTCGGGCGAGGGCACGGCGGGAAGGGTTCCGGCGGGTGGGCCGCGGTGTCGGGTTGACAGGTGACGGGCCGGCGGCAACGCTTGGGGGCTTGTTCCAGGGCGGTCGAAAGCCGGTTCCGCCGGCCTCCGCATACGATACGGCCCATTGGCCCCGGATGGAAACGCAGGACACGCACAGGAGCGACGGCAGCAGTGGCAGGCTACAACACGAGCGAATTCAAGAAGGGTCTCAAGGTCCAGATCGACGGCGACCCCTACATCATGATCGAGTGCAACTT
>JBIIYN010000037.1:0-17433 GCA_044346795.1 Pirellulales bacterium | reverse complement strand
GGCCCGCGCCGCGGCGACTTCCTCCACGGGCTCGATGCACACTCGCTTTTCAAGGGAGAACTCTGATGGGTCATTTTCTCTTCTTCGTCTTCGTGATCGCGGCCTGCCTGCTCTGGTCGGCCGCGTTGACGGCGGCCGCGGCGCGAACGCAGCGGCCGTGGCTCAGGCGGCTGCTCGAGGCGGTGGCCGTGCTCCCGCCGGTCATGGCGCTTGCGCCCTGCGTCTGGTTCACGGCATTTCTCGCCTTCGGCAAGCAGATGCCGACCAACTGGTTCGGCCCGACCGTCACCGCGTTTCTCGCGGCGAGCATCGGCGGCATCTGGATCGCCTCGAACGGGCTGGGCTGGCGGTGGTGTGCACCGTTTTCCTTCCCGGACAACCCCGTGCCGCCGGCCGCCCGCTGGCCGGTCCTCGGCCTGGCGGCCCTATGCCTGCTGGCCAAGGCGGTCGCCTGGGGCACGCTCCTCTGCATCGACAACGCCGTCGCGGCCCGGGCGCCCTACCTGCGGCTCGAGGCGGCGCAGCTCGTGCAGTCGAACACACCGCCAGTCGTGCCCGACTCGCAGAACGCCGCGACGCTTTATCGGCAAGCCTTCGCGGCACTCGACGCAGATGCCGCGATCAACGGCAAGGACTCGCCGCTCGCCGCGGCGGCAACGATCGACGTGGCGAGCCCGGCCGTGACCGACCTGCTCGCCAGGCACGCCTCCACGCTCGACCTGATCCGCCGCGCGACCGCCCGCGATGTCTGCCGGTTCGAACGCGACTGGACACGGCCGTCGCTCGACATGCTCCTGCCCGAACTGAGTTCGCTGCGCTTGGCGGCCCGGCTGCTCGCGCTCCAAGCCCGCCTCGCGGCGGCCGACGGCCTGGTGGCGGAGGCCCTCGGCGACGTCGTCCGCATCGGGCAAATCAGCCGGCACACCGCCGGCGAGCCGATCCTGATCTCGAGCCTCGTCGGCCTGGCCATCGACGCCATGGCGGTCGACACGCTCGCGGAGGTGCTGCCGAAGCTCGGGAAAAGCGACGCTGCCGCGCTCGACGCCCCGGAACTCTCCGATCTCGTCGCGATGCCGCCGGCCATGGCGGGCCATTTCTACGGCGAGGAAGCCTTCGGGCTGTCGACGTTCGCCGACCTGGCGGACAGCCGGCTCGGCGTGGTGAATCTCACCGAGCTGAACGCCGTGAATCAATCGCAGCGGCCTTTCGTCTTCCGGATCCTCCCGCTCACGCTGCTCTACCGGGTCTTTTTTCTCGAGGCTGACCTGGCGGGTTACCGGTCGATCATGCGGAAGTACCAGCGGCTGGCCGCCGGGTCGGAACCGTATCCGGACGTGAAAAGGAAGATCGACGCCGTGGAGGCGGAGCTTCGCGACCGCAGCCCGGGGCTGATGTCGTCGTTGATCATGCCGGCGCTGGGGCGGGTCTTCCGCACGCACGCTCAAGCGGTCGCCCGGCAGCGGGCCGCCGCCGCCCTCGTGGCCGCCACGAGGGAGCGGCTCGAGACGGGGACGACGCCCACGACGTTCGGGGAACTCTCCACGAAGCTGGTCCCCTCCGTATCCCGCGATCCCTTCACGGCCGACCGGCCGCTGCTCGTGAAGCGGACCGACGACGCCCTGCTCGTCTACTCCGTCGGCCCCGACGGCGAGGATGACGGCGGCCCGGTCGCGCCGGGCGCCGACAAGGTCGATGGCAACGACGACGTCGGGCTGCGGATGGCGTTGTGAACGACTGAACCATGAGCAAGTTACTACCGGGAGCATCTTGTAGTTGACTTGCGCGACCACAATGTTTCATCCAAGCCCGAAGCGCCAGCGAGGGACTGTGCAGAGCGGAGGTGAACTATCCCTTTTTGGCCCGGACCTCCGGTCCGGGCTCCCTCGCTGGCGCTTCGGGCTTGCATGGAAAGTGGTCGGACAACGTGGTTCAAGTGTCAACTATTGGATGCTCCCGGTAGTAAAACCTTGCCCGCACGACTCGAGGTGCTGAGCAGGCAGGATTAGGCTCGGAGGGCCGGGTGAGAACCAGCGGGCGTAGGCCCGCCAAGCGAAAACGAAACGATGTCGTGTTTCGCGTGAAGCCAGATGCTGAGGAGCCGGTCGGAGGCACGCGCAGGAACCGGTGAACTTTGCGACTCACGAGCGTTTCACCATCATCCACGAGCATCCTGTAGCAAAGTACGCCGGCGACGAGCATGCCGCAGCCGGCGAACCATTGCGGCCCGTCGTTTCCCCAAGTATGGATTCGGTCTACTCCGCGGGAAGATCGAAATCGCCCGTGCGATCCCGCCACACGCAGTGAATGTGGTTGGCCGGATTTCCTTCGGCGTCGGGCTGCACGTTGCACAGTTCGATGGCGAAGGTCGGCCCTTCGACACGGTAATAATGCCCGACGCCCGGCTCGCGGCTGCCCGCCCACGCGAACCGCACCGCCTGCCAGCCGCCCGCAGCGGACTCGATCAGCTGCCTTCTCTCCGCCGCCACCTCGTCGGGCATCGCGTCGCAATAGACGTCGACGAGCCGCCGCAGCACCGCCTGCTGCGCCGCCGTCAGGTCGCCCCAGCCGATGCCGACGGCCGGATCGCCCGGCGGCTGCGGCGCACCGGCGCCGCGGATCTCCCGCGGCGGCTCGGCCGCCACGACCGCCTTCGCCCTCTGGGCCTCGTCGAGCGAGTTCACCAGGTCGAAGGCGAGCGACTCCTCCTCGTCGAGCACCCGCGTGCCCGCGGCGGGCAGAGCGGGCAACTGCTTCTTCACGACCGCCGGATTTGCGCCCATGAACTGCGGCGTCGAATCGACGATGCGGCCATCCCGCACCGTGAAATTCAGCGAGAGGTGGTGCCCCTCGATCGAGACCGCCCACGGGCCGGCGGCGGCGGGCGTGCCGAAGAGCGTGAAAAAATACCGCTGCGGATCGCGGATGTTCTTGGCCCGCGCGCCCTCGAGAATCCGCAGGATCTCGTCGAGCTCCATGATGGCGACCGATTTGTCGTAGCCCATCTGCGACAGCGCCGACCGCAACAGCGCCAGGGCGGCCGCCCGCTGCGGCTCGGTCATGTCGCGGAGTTGCACGCCCTTCCGAGCCGGCTTCGGTATGAAGTGCCAGTCGATCCGGCTGCCGTCCGAGAACGGTTTCGCGGCCAGGCTCCGCTGCTCGGGCGAGAGCGTGTCGAGCCAGGCCTGCGCGGCCCGTGCCATCGTCTCGGCCGCTCCCGCGCGGGCCCGGGCCACCGCGGCCCGCCCGACGACCAGGCAGACCGTCGCCACGAGCAGCGACCATGCCGCCCGCCGGACGATCACGCGAACTCCGCCCGTCCAAACCCTTGCCGACATCGACTCGTTCATGGTGCCTCCTCGTGAGGATGACGGTGCGGATCCCGGTCGTGATGCGCCTGATCGACATGCACGTGCACGTTCGGGCAGGCCTCAAAATACCGCTCCCATGCCACGTCGGAAACCCCGGCCCCGTCGAGGTAGAGATTCCAAAGCGTCGGCCGTCGCCCGAGCACGGCCAGGCCGTCGTCGCCGATCGGCACGTCGATCAGGTGCAGCGACCGCAGCTGCTCGATCGCGACCACCGCCTCGCAGACCTCCGGGCCCGCGAGCCGCGGGCCACCGAGCCGCAGGCTCCGCAGCTGCGAAAGCGCGGCGAGCGGCCGCACCCCTGCGGCGGTGCATCCGGCCTGCGGCACGTTCAGATCGCGCAAGTCTCGGCAGGCCGCGAGCCGCCGGAACCCTGCGTCGCCGAGGGGAGACTGCCGGAGGACGAGCCGCTCGAGACCCGTCAGCGTCGCCAGGATCTCCGCCCGGCCGTCGTCCGCCCGGCCCTGCTCGAGCACGAGTTCGCGCAGGCCCGACGCGCCGCGGAGCGATTCCCACTCCGTATCCGTGAGCGGCCGGCTGGCGACGATGCGGTCGGATCGGCCCGCGCGGACCGCGGCGATCTGATCGCCCACGTCGTGTTGCCTGCCGGTGCACCCGGCCAGCAGAAGCAAAAAGCCGCCGGCCACAAGCCGTGGGTATGGCGACGACGGGTAGCAGGACAACGCCTGTCCCCTCGATCTGGTGACTGGCGCCTGGTTTATGCGATCACCTCGCGGATGGGTTCCACGTGCTCGACGCCCACGAGCTTCTGGTCGAGACCACCGAAGAAGTAGCTGAGCCGGTTGGGGTCGAGGCCGAGCTGGTGCAGCACGGTGGCGTGCAGGCTCTTCACATGAAACCCGGGCTTGTCGCCGTTGCCGTGGCCCGGCCCCGGGCTGATCGCGGCCGAGCCGAGCTCGTCGGTCTCACCCACGCTCACCCCCCCCTTGATGCCGCCGCCGGCCATCCACATCGTGAAGCCGAAGGAGTTGTGGTCGCGACCCGTGCCCTCGGCGTATTCCGCCGTCGGCTGCCGGCCGAACTCGCCCCCCCAGATCACGAGCGTGCTGTCGAGCAGGCCCGTCCGCTTGAGGTCGGCGAGCAGGGCCGCCACGGGCAGGTCGGTGTTGCCCGCGTGGAAATTGTGGTTTTTTTCCATGTCGGTGTGGGCGTCCCAGTTGTCGTCGTTGTGGGCGCCGCCCGAGTAGAGCTGGATGAACCGCACGCCCCGCTCGACGAGCCGCCTCGCGAGCAGGCACCGCCTGCCGAAGTCGGCCGTCCGCGGGTTGTCGAGGCCGTAGAGCCGCCCGGTCTCCTCGGTCTCACGCGCGAGATCCACCGCCTCCGGCGCGTGCTCCTGCATCTTCCAGGCCAGCTCGTACGACGCGATCCGCGCCGCCAGTTCCGTGTTGTCGCCGCGGGAGAGCAGGTGGGCGGTGTTGGCCTCGCGGAGGGCGTCGAGCATGGTCCGCTGGGCCTCCAGCGGCATGTCGTCGGGCGGGGCGAGGTCGAGGATCGGCGAGCCACGGCTCCGCAGCAGCGTGCCCTGATAGGTCGCCGGCATGTAGCCGCTCGACCAGTTCTTCGCGCCCGAGATCGGCCCGCCCGAGGGATCGAGCATCACGACGAACCCGGGCAGGTTCTCGTTGACGCTGCCCAGGCCGTAGTTCACCCACGATCCCAGGCAGGGGGCGCCGGACTGGATCTTCCCGGAGTTCATCTGCAGCATCGCCGACCCGTGGATCGGCGAGTCGGCCGTCATCGAGTGGATGAAGGCGATGTCGTCGACGTGGGTCGCGACGTGGGGAAAAAGGTCGCTCACCCACTTGCCGCACTGCCCGTACTGCTTGAATTTCCACTTGGGGCCGACGACGCGGCCCTGGTTCTTTTCGCCGCCGCGGCCCTTCGTCTTCACCTCGATCGTATGGCCGTCGAGGCCGTAGAGCTTCGGCTTGTAGTCGAAGGTGTCGACCTGGCTGGGCCCGCCATACATGAAGAGGAAGATCACGCTCTTCGCCCTGGGTGCGAAGTGCGGCGGCCTGGCCGCGAGCGGATTTTGGAAGGCGGCGCCCGTGGCTCCTTGCGCCTGCCGGGCGAAGAACGCCTGGTCGAGCAGGCCCGACAGGGCCAGCCCCGCGAACGAGGCCCCCGCCTCCCAGAAAAAATCGCGCCGCGTGCGACCGCAGAACTGCCCGCTTGGCCTGCCGGCACGTGAACGCATGGAAGAGGATGGCATGGTCGGGCTCCTTGTCCTGCCGCTTCGGTCGGGAAGTCGAGTGCGGCGGGTCAGTCCAGGTAGGCGAATTCGTTGAGGTTGAGCACCATCAGGCAGAAGAGTTCCATGGCCCGTCCGGGGCCGACGCCGTCGGCGTCGTCGAGTCTGGCGACGAGGGCCACCCCTCGCTCGACCTCCTCGTTCGTGGCCGGCCGCACCAGCGCGATCTCGATCGCCCGACGCACCTGCCCCGGCACGTCGGCGGCGTCGGGGCCGCCCGCCTCCCGGCGGACGCGGGCGGCGAACGCCCGCGCCTGCTGCTGCAGGAACTCGCCGTTCATCATGCCGAGCGCCTGGGTGGGCTGCGTGGTGGTGAACCGCACGGGGCAAGTCGAGTCGGTGTCGGCGACGTCAAAGTCCGCGAGGATCGGCGTGACGAGCGACCGCTTCACGAACGCGTAGATGCTCCGCCGCGCCTGCTCCGCCGGACTCGAGGTTCCCCAGCCGGCGCCGGGCCGCGACTGGCCCGCCATCACCGCCTTGGGGATGGCCGGATAGACGCCCGGCCCGAACATCTTCGGGTTGAACGCCCCGCTGGCCACGTGGATCGAGTCCCGCAACTCCTCGGCCGAGAGCCGCCGCATGTCGAACCGCCAGAACGAGTCGTTGAGCGGGTCCAGTGTCGACGCCTCCGCGTGCGCAGACGCTTCCGGGTCGCCGGTTGACGCTGCTCGGTAGGCCTCCGACATGAGGATCAGCCGGTGCAGGGATTTGAGCCGCCAGCCGCCGGCGACGAGTTCCGTGGCGAGCCAGTCGAGCAGTTCCGGATGCGTGGGGGGATCGCCCAGCATGCCGAAGTTGGAGGAACTGCGGACGATGCCCCGCCCGAAGTGGTGCTGCCAGATTCGGTTGGCCATGACGCGGGCGGTGAGCGGATTGTCGGCCGCGACGAGCCAGCGGGCCAGCGCCGAGCGGCGGCCGGAGGTCTTCGCCCCCGCGGCGGGAGTCGGGATCACCGGCTCCGGCGCCCCGAGGATCGAGGGAAACGCCGGGCCGACCCTGTTCTCATCTCTCTTTTCCGCCCGCGGGTTGCCGCGGTGCAGGACGTAGGTGTCGGCGGGAACGGCACCGCGCTCGGTCACGACGAGCGCCTTGTCGACGGGCACCACCTCCCTCTTGAGCGCTTCGAGGGCCGCCACCTTCGCGTCGTAGTCCTGCTTGCCGGCGGCGCCGAGGATCCGTTCGCCGTCGGCCCGCAGCGTCGCCGCGAGGTTGAACTCCCGCTGGCCGCCCTTCCGCGCCGAGAGCATCCGTCCGGCGAATCCCGGCCCCGACCACGACACCGTAAGCCCCTTGCCGTGCTGTCCCTGGAAATAGTCGAGCCGGACCGGCAGGCGGCCCGCCTGCAGGCTGACGGTTTCCTGCCGCGGCATCCCCTCGCCGTGGATGCCGTCATGTTCCACCACCACGCGGCCATCGATGGAAAGCCTCGAGCCGTCGTCCGAGTCGAGCGAAAACGTGTAGTCGCCGTCCGTCGGCACCTTGAGCACCCCCGTGAAGACGTAGCCGAAGTCATCGGGCCGCAGCGAGGCCGCGACGGCGATGTCGAAGAGCTGGCCCGGAACGGGCCCGGTGTCCTCGGCCTTCAGCTCGTCGAAGGGGGGCAGCCGCGTCCAGGAGTCGCGATAGAACCGGTAGGTGAGATCGTCCAGATCGCCGGCCTGCATCCGCTTCTGCGACTGCCGCTCCCACTCCGCGCGGAACCGCTGCTCGATCTCCGTCACGGCCCGCTGTGCCTCGTCGCGGCGGCGCTTCAGGTCGGCGACCTTCCGCTCATGCTCCTCCCGTTCGGCCGCGGTCGCGAAGATCGCCCGCTCGACGGAATCGCCGCCGTTGGCCATCGGCGTGATGTTGTCGAAAAACGACAGCAGGCTGTAGTAGTCGCGCTGCGGGATCGGATCGATCTTGTGGTCGTGGCAGCGGGCGCAGTTGACGGTGAGGCCGAGGAACACCTGACCGGTGGTGGCCACGATGTCGTCGAGCCAGTCGTAGCGAAACTGCTCGCGGTCGGCCGGCTCGTCGTCCCAGACGCCGAGCCGGTAGTAGCCCGTCGCGATGAAGGCGTCGTTCGTGGGTTCGGGGAGTTCGTCGCCGGCGATCTGCTCGGTGACGAACCGGTCGTAGGGCTTGTCGTCGTTGAACGAGCGGATCACGTAATCGCGATACCGCCAGGCGTGCGGCTTGTCGCCGTCACGTTCGAAGGAGTTGGTGTCGGCATAGCGGACGAGGTCGAGCCAGTGCCGCGCCCAATGCTCGCCGTAGTGGGGCGAGGCGAGCAGCCGGTCGATCACACGCTCCCACGCCTGCGGCGACTCGTCGCCGAGAAAGTCCCGCATCTCCTGCTCCGCGGGCGGCAGGCCCGTGACGCCGTAGGTGGCCCGGCGGAGCAGCACGCGCCTGTCGGCCCGTGGCGGGGCGGCGAGCCCGCGGCGGGCGAGGCCGGCGCGGATGAAGGCGTCGATCGGATTGGCGCGTGGCTGGTCGCCGTCGGGCACGGCCGGCACCGCGGGCCGCACGGGCGGCCGGAACGCCCAGTGCTCCTTCCATGCGGCGCCCTCGTCGATCCAGCGCTCGAGCGCGTCGACCTGCGCCGCCGTCAGCCGCGGACCCTCGGGCGGCATGCGGATGTCGGGGGCGGTGGCCGTGATCCGCGCGAGAATCTCGCTCTCCGCGGGAGCACCGGCCGCGATCGCCCGCTGGCCACTGTCGAGCACGGCGGTCGCGGCGGCCTGCTGGTCGAGCCTCAGCCCGGCCTCCTGCGTGTCGGGGCCATGGCAGGAAAAGCACCGCTTGGCGAGGAGCGGCTGAATCTCTCGCGAAAAATCGACGGGCGTCGCCCCCACTGCCGTCGCCAGCACCGCGTGGCAAGCGACGGCCAGCCACACCGGATCGCATGTGCGAGAGCCGTAGCGATACACCGGGAACCGGGGAAACGGAGGCGAAGGGGTCGGCGACAGCTCGAGGAGCATTGGGCTATCCTGCCCACGCGACGAGACTGTTGCCGCCCCGAAGCCGGTGCGACACCAAAGTCGGATGCGATCGAGCGTCCGCCAGCCACGGCCGAAGCAGGAAATGTCACACACCATGCCTTCGCTCGTGGACGTGGTCCCTCGAATCGGATACGATCTGATTTTAAACGTCGCTTACAAACTGTCAAACCGCCGGTCTGGCCGACCGGCTGCGCTTCACTTCATTTCCTCCATGCCGCACCACAACCGAATCGAGTCGACGCTCCTCCGCCGAATCAACGAACGGCGGCTGCTCGAAGCCATCCAGCAACATGGCCCGTCGTCCCGCGCGACGCTCACCCGCGTGTCGGGCCTCACCGCACCCACCGTCTCGAAGGCTGTCGATTCCCTGCTCAAGCGCGGCTTCGTCGAGGAACTCGATCCCCCGGAGCCGGCACCGGGACGTCCCGGCCGGCTCGTGCGGATGGCCACCGATTCGGCGGCCGTGCTGGGTGTGGTGATCGATGCCCAGACCTGCTGCGTCGTCGCGGCCGGCCTCGAGGGCACCGTGTCGGAAGAGCAGACGCGGCGATTCCCGACGCCCACGAGCTACGCGGACCTGCTCGACACCCTGGAGCGGCACTGCCGCGATCTGCTCGCCGGCATCACCGGCCGCGTGCACGGCATCGGCGTGAGCGTGCCGGGGCTCGTCAACGAGCGGCTCGCGGAGATCGTCTTCTGCCCCAACCTGCATCTGCTCGACAAGCGGAACCCGGCCCGGGATCTCACCGCCCGCCTCGGCGTGGAATGCCTGCTGCTCCAGGAAACCGACGCCCTCTGCCTGAGCGAGAGGACGTATGGCGAGGCCCGCAGCGTGCGCGATTTCGCGCTGCTCGACGTGAGCACCGGCCTCGGCCTGGGCGTGATGACCGGCGGCCAGATCCTCTCGGGCCACAGCGGCATGGCGGGTGAACTGGGCCACCTCACCGTCGTGCCCGACGGCATCCGCTGCGGCTGCGGCAACCGCGGCTGCCTCGAGACGCTGGCCACCGACTCGGCGCTGGTGCGGATGCTGTCGGAAAAGGTGGGCCGGCCGCTGTCGATCGACGCGGCGGCGGCGGTCGTCGACGAGCGGCCCGGCGACGTGCAGCACGAGCTGCGCATGGCCACGGAATACCTCGCCATCGCGATCGCCGCCGTCATCAACATCTTCAATCCCACCACGCTCTTCGTGCACGGCACGCTGCTGGCCGGCTCCCGGGAGCGGTTCGCCCGCGTGCTCGAACGGGTGAAGCAGCGGGCGCTCACCGCGTCGCTGGCGGATTGCACGATCCTGGCGACACGATCGAGCAAGCGGCAGGCCGCCATCGCCGGCATCATGCACCACCTCACCAATGCCTGGGCCCCGTCCATCCGCTGACACGCTTCGGAGCTGCCACCCACCATGACCGCCACGACGACCGCCACGCCCGCGTCCCCGCGGCCCTTCTCCCTCGCCGGCCGCGTCGCACTCGTCACCGGTTCGTCCACGGGCCTCGGCAAGGGGATCGCCCGATGCCTCGGCCTGGCCGGTGCGACAGTCGCCGTGAACTACGCCCACTCACTGCCGCGTGCCGAAGCCACGCTGGCTGAAATCCGCGCCGCCGGCATCACGGCCGAGCTGTTTCGCGCCGACGTCACGAGCGAGAGCGAAGTCGACGGGATGTTCGCGGCGATCGAGCGGTCGCTCGGGCCCGTCGACATCGTCGTCGTGAACGCCACGCCCGCGCAGCCGCTCAAGACAATCGAGGAATACGACTGGGCGTTCCATCAGCAGATGCTCGACTTCTTCGTGAGGAGCCCCTACCTGCTGGCCCGGCGGGCACTGCCCGGCATGAAGGCCCGCCGCCACGGCCGGCTGATCAACATCACCAGCGAGGTGTTTCATCTCGGCGTCGCGCCGTTCTCGGCCTACGTGGCCGCGAAGGGGGGCCAGACCGGCTGGTCGCGGAGCATGGCGCACGAACTGGCCCCGCACGGCATCACGGTGAACATGGTCGCGCCGGGCTGGATCCCGGTGGAGCGTCACAAGGACGATCCGCAGGCCGACAAGGATGCCTACCTCGCCACGGTGCCGATGGGCCGCTGGGGCCGGCCCGAAGAAGTCGGCTGGGCGGCCGCGTATCTGGCCAGCGACGAGGCGGCCTTCGTGACCGGCCAGACGATCGCCGTCAACGGCGGCAAGACGGTCACCTGACGCGGTGCGTCGGCCGCGGCTCCCAGACAGGCTTCTGATGCCGGTAGGCCGGCTTGATCGACACGTCCCTGAACGGCTCGCGATAGAGCACCGATGTCGAGGCCGATACCGGCGGTACGAGCCACATCCACCGGCCGTAGGGCTCGCGGCCGGCCGACTGCTCGTTGCGGCAGAACTCCAGGAACTCGTGGCCCACGGCGTGGTGGTCCGCCAGCCGCACGCCGGCCTTGTCGAAGGAGCGGACGACCGACTCGACGAGCAGCAGCAGCGCCTTGTCGCGCCACAGCGTGCGGTCGCTCGAGATGTCGAGCCCCATCCGCTCGGCGATCTCGGGCAGCAGGTTGTAGCGATCCGCATCGGTGAAGTTGCGGGCGGCGATCTCGGCATCGAGATACCAGCCGTTGAACGGAGCGAACCGGTGGACGAGGCCACCCGCGTCGAGGGCCATGTCGCTCACGGCGGGAACGGCGTACCACTTGAGCCCGCGGCCGGCCAGCCAGGAGTGATCGGGGTGGGCGATGGGCACCTCCGGACGGCAGTCGGGAGGAAGGTGATAGAGCCGCGGACCGGTCTCGGGCGTCTCGATGACGAGGGGGAGCAGATCGAACTCGGTGCCTGCGGGCTCCCAACCAAGGTCCATGATCAATCGCGTCAACTCGTTCTGTGCCGGGTCGCCCAGCTGCCGACCCGACCGGAGCCTGATGCCCGCGTACCGCAGCAGCTGCGGATTCCAGATCCGCGGGCCGGACCGGCCGGCCGTCTCCGGCGCGAAGACGGTGATGGCCGGCCGAATGTCGCCGCCGTTGAACGCGAACCGCAGGTGGTCGAAGAGGGCCTCGGCCATCGCGTCGGGATCGGTGAGATGGCGGCAGTCGCGGAGATGCAGCCCCTGCCAGTAGAGTCGGCCGACACAGCGGCTCGCATTCCGCCAGGCGACCCGCGCCGCAAATCCCAGCTCGTCGATCGTCATCCGCCACGTCCCCTCGGCGGCGAACTCCTCCCGCACCTCCGCGATCCGCGGCGCCGGGTCGTCATCCGGCCGCTGCTCCGCGAAAAACTGCCGCAGAAAGCGTTCCGCCTGCTCCTCGTCAGGCATGGTCGTCGCGACCGGCACCTCGCCGGCGGCGGGACAGCCGGGCGTGAAGGGACGCCGTCTCCAGCCGCCGGGGCGGCCCACGCTCCCTTCTCCGCGGAGCGGATGATCGAAGCTCTCGCTGACCACCGTCACATCGGGCAGCCCCGCGAGCGCGGCGGCCATGTCGGCATTGAACCGCGCCGGCCCGCAGAGCACGACCTCGCAGGGAGCCTCCGCAGCGACCCGTCGGCGGAGTTCCGCCGGTGGCAGCCTTCCCTTCATGCCACTTGGCCAGAGTTCGAAGCCGATGCGGCCTTCCGCCGCGGCGGCCTCGAGTTCGTCGAGGTAGGCGGCCGCCTCGCGGGACCGCGCCGCATAGACCACCGTCACCCGCCGCCGGTCAGCGAGGCGTCGCACCGCGGCCACAGCGGGAGTGACGCCGATGCCGGCGACGGCGTAGACCAGCGGTCGCCGGTCGGCTGGTTCGGGACAGAGTTCGCCCTGCGGTGGCAGCACCCGCACGATCGTGCCGTCGTCCGCGGCGGCGAGCCAGCGCGAAAAGAGCCCACCCTCCTCCAGCTTCACACCCAGTTCGTAGCCGTCAGGTCCGGCGGCTGTGAGCGTGTAGGGCCGACCCACCCAGCGACCGTCGATCAACCCCTCGACGCGAACGTGCTGCCCGACCCGCGCCGGTGCCATCGCGGTGTCGTCGATCGGCCTGAGCCGCGCCCGCACGGCGGCCGCCGCCAGCGGGGTGATGCTCACCCGGCACAGCGTGAACCCGGCTCCACCGAGCAGCCCGGCGAGCCGCCCCCGGCAGCCGCCACAGATGCCGCCCGCGCCCGTGAGCCGGATGAGATCCTCGACGGTCGCCGCCTGCCGCGTGGCGGTGCGGACGGCCGCGGACGTCGCCTGCGTGCAGCTGCAGACGATCTCGGCCCCCGAGGGAGCCCGCTCCGCGGCGGCCTCGGCGAGCCAGTTGCCGGTCGCGACGAACGCCCGCCGCTGCCAATCCGCGACGACGCCGCCGCGCAGGAGCAGCCCCATCAGCTCCGGCAGGTGAGGCCATGGCCCGCCGACCGACAGCCCGACCAGCCGATCGGCGACGCCGATCATCAGCGTCGCCGATCCGTCCGGGGCGGTGACGACATCGCGCGGCGCGTCCGCGCCCGCCCGCACCGCTTCCGTCCGCTGGCCGACCGGAAAGTGCCGCACGCGGACCCGGCCTGCGGCCGAGCCGGAATAATCGGTGACGATGCACGACTCCTCGCCGACTTGGGCCAGGTAGCGGTAGGCCGTGCCGAGGGTGGGCAACGCGTGCGCCGAGGCGAGGCCGCTGAGCATGGTGGCGAACGGGCCGGTGGATCGCTGCGATCCCTGGAGCACACCGGCATCGATCACGAGCACCTCGGCGGACGTGAGCGCGGCAGCCCGCAGCAGCCGCGGCCGCCCGGCCAGCGTGCCACGCTCACCCACCAACAGGCCGGGCCCGATCGTCTCGCTCGGCTCGGCACAGCCCGGGGGCCACAGGCCGATCGCGCCCGACAGGACGAAGTAGGCGTGCGTGGAGGGATCACCGGGCTCGAACAGCACGTCGCCGGCCCGCAGCTGCCGGGGCGGTGACGGGCCGGCCACCGTTTCGCCGGCGAACTCCGCGGCCAGCGCTCTCCACTTCCGCCACGCGTTGTCGACCGACTGCCGCTGCATCGCGGCAGCCGCGTGCGGATCGGCCGCGATGCTCGCGCCGAACATGCCCCCGGGCAGCACGGCGACCACCGCCGGCTCCAGCGCGATCACGGTCGCGGAGCGGAAGTGCCTCCCGCCGACGAACGCCTGCTCGCCGAGCAGAGCACCGGGACGCTCCACGGCATCGACCCGCTCGAGCCGCGCATCCGCCCCGCGGACATAGATCCCGAATCGGCCGGAGAGCAGGACGTAGGCGTCGCCAGCCGGGTCGCCTTCCGTGACGAGCACCTCCCCCACGGGCACGTCCATCCGGCCGAGGGTGGCGACGAGCGCATCGACATCGGACGCAGGGCTCGACGCCAGCAATTCCTCGAGCGACCGGCGAACGAGATCTCGATCGGATGCGGACAGCATGGTGCGACACCGGTGGATGAATCGTCAGGCATCAAACTCACACAGGGCGCCAGGCCCGGAGGGCCGGGTCAGCACCAGCCGACGGAGGTCGGCCAAGGGCATGGGCCCTGGGTGGCCGAGAAGGCAAGCTCGTCACGATGCCGAGGCTTGCCGTGCACACGGCCCGGTCAGGCATCAAAATACAGGCAGAACTCATACGGGTGCGGCCGCAGCCGCATCGGGGCGATCTCCTTCTCCCGCTTGAACCTGATCCAGGTCGCGAGCACGTCCTCCGTGAAGACGTCGCCCCGCAGCAGGAAATCGCCGTCCCGCTCGAGGGCGTCGAGGGCCTCGGCGAGGGAGCCCGGCGCCTTCGGCACTTGGGCCAGCTCCTCCGGCGGCATGTCGTAGATGTCGCGGTCGAGCGGCTCGCCCGGGTTGATCTTGTTCTGGATGCCGTCGATCGCCGCCAGCAGGATCGCCGCGAAGGAGAGATAGGGGTTGCAGGTGGGGTCGGGGCAGCGGAACTCGATCCGCTTCGTCTTCGGGCTGGTCGAATACATCGGGATCCGGCAGCTCGCGGAGCGGTTCCGCTGCGAATAGGCGAGGTTCACCGGCGCCTCGTAGCCAGGCACGAGCCGCTTGTAGCTGTTGGTGGTGGGGTTGGTGAGCGCGAGGAGCGCCGGGGCGTGGCGGAGAATTCCGCCCATGGCGTGGAGCGCCATCTCGGAGAGCCCCGCATAGCCCGTGCCGGCGAAGAGCGGGTGCCCCCCCTTCCACAACGAGATGTGCGTGTGCATGCCCGAGCCGTTGTCGCCGAAGATGGGCTTGGGCATGAACGTCACGGTCTTCCCGGCCCGCCGGGCGACGTTCCGCACGACGTACTTGTAGAGGCACATCTGGTCGGCCATCCGCACCAGTTCCTGGAACCGCATGTCGATCTCGCACTGGCCGGCGGTGGCCACCTCGTGGTGCTGCGCCTCCACGTCGATGCCGCACTGGATCATCGTCTGCATCATCTCGTTGCGGAGATCCATCAGCTGGTCCGACGGCGGGCAGGGGAAGTAGCCTTCCTTGTGCCGCAGCTTGTAGCCGAGGTTCGGCCCCTCCTCCCGGCCGCGCGTCCATTCGGCCTCGACCGAGTCGAGATGGAAGTAGCCCTCGTGGGCGTTCTGGTCGAACCGCACGTCGTCGAACACGAAGAACTCCGCCTCCGGCCCGATGAAGCAGGTGTCGGCGATGCCGGTGCTCTTCAGGTAGTTCACCGCCTTGCGGGCGACGTTTCGCGGGTCACGGGAATAATCCTCCCGCGTGATCGGGTCCTGCACGTTGCAGACCATCACCAGCGTGGGGATTCTCGCGAAGGGATCGACGAACGCCGAATCGGGCACCGGCACGAGCAGCATGTCGCTCTCGTTGATCGCCTGCCAGCCGCGGATGCTCGACCCGTCGAAGCCGAGGCCGTCCTCGAACGTGTCCTCCTCGAGCTTGCCGACGGGGATCGTGAAGTGCTGCCAGGCGCCGAGAAAATCGGCGAACCGCAGATCGACCGCCTTCACTTCCTTCTCGCGGCACATCGCGAGCACTTCACGGGGTTTCATCGCAGGGTGTTCCTCGGGAGCGTGGCTGGGGAGCGTGGACGGATGGCACAACGTGACGGCCATCATACTCAAGGCCGGCTCGCAAACCGCACGGCAAAGCCAGCGGCCACGGCCTCCAGCCGCAGGCGGCCGGAGAGCATCGCGCCGCCGAGTTCGACCACGACCATCGTGGCGGTGGCCAGGTCGGCGGTATCGCAGGAGAGCAGCTCGTAGCCGCCGGCGTCGACGCGGCGGGCGAACCCGCGGTTGCCCGACACCTCCCCCTCGAGCCGGTCGAGCCAGACCAGCCGGTGCGGCGGCAGTTCGACCGCCGCCACGGCGTCGCCGCCGGGCGTCGGCAGCGAGAGGAGCCGCCAGGTGCGGCAGGCGGCGGCCGCCTCGAGTAGCAGGTCGAAATGCCGACCCGCAGGATCGTCCGGGGCGCCCAGGTGTTCGAGAACGGCGAAGCGTGGCATGGATGTGAAGCTGGCACGCCGCGGCTCTGCCGGCGTGACCGATGGGTTCCGCGACGGTAGTCGGGCGTTTCGCTGGTCGGGGCTGCCCATGCCCCCGTCGCCGGACGTTCGCGGAGGACATCCTGCCCTCCGCTCACTCGGACGCAGACGGCGCTCCGCAATCCTTGCTTCGCTGGTCTGCATACGCCGGCTCCCGGAGCATGGGCAACCCCTCCCGCACCCTCGTCAAGTTGTCCGGCCGGATGTTTCGCGAGGAAGACGCGAAAAAATGCGAATCAATACTCCTCGCCCGCGCCGCTCGAGCCGGCCGCGGCGAGCGGCTTGGGCTTGTGGCGGACCGCACGGCGGGCGTTTTCGTCCCGCAGCCGCTCGACCGCCGCCTCCAGGCTCATCGCGCCCAGGTCGCCGTCGATCCGGTCGCGGACGCTCACGGTGCCGGCCGCCTCGTCCCGCGGACCGCAGACGATCATCACCGGGATCATGTCGAGCTGGGCCGTCCGCACCTTGGCGCCGAGCTTCTCGGCAGCGAGGTCGATGCCCACGCGGAGCCCCGCGGCCGCGAGCCGCTCCCGCACCCGCTGCGCATAGGCCTCGCTCTTCTCGCTCACCGGTAGCACGCGGACCTGCTCCGGCGCCAGCCACAGCGGAAACGCCCCCGCGAAGTGCTCGATGAGCACGCCCACGAACCGCTCCATGCTGCCCAGCGGCGCGCGGTGGATCATCACCGGCTGGTGCCTGGCGTTGTCGGCACCGATGTATTCGAGGTCGAACCGCTCGGCGCTCGGGAGGTTGTAGTCGAGCTGCACGGTGCCGAGCTGCCACTCGCGGCCGAGCGAGTCGTTGATGACGAAGTCGATCTTCGGCCCGTAGAAGGCCGCCTCGCCCGGCTCGGGCTCGCAGCCCGGCAGGTTCATGCGGCGGGCCACCCTTTGAATGGCCGCCTCGGCCTCGTCCCACCGCGCCGGCGGGCCGACGTACTTGTCGCTCTTCGGGTCGCGGAAGCCGAGCCGCACGCGGAAGTTGTCGAAGGCGAGGCTCTCGAGCACCTTGAGCGTGAAGTCGATGCAGCCCTCCACCTCCTGCTCGACCTGCTCGTGGGTGCAGAAGATGTGGGCGTCGTCCTGCGTGAACCCGCGGACCCGGGTCATGCCGCCCAGCTCACCCGACTGCTCGTAGCGATACACGGTGCCGAACTCCGCCAGCCGCAGCGGCAACTCCTTGTAGCTCCGCGGACGCGACTTGTAGATCATCGTGTGGTGCGGGCAGTTCATCGGCTTGAGCAGGTACTGCTCGTCGTCGCTCATCACGATCGGCTTGAACTGGCTGTCGGCGTAGTAGGGATAGTGGCCGGAGATCTTGTAGAGATCGACCTTGCCGATGTGCGGCGTGTAGACCGGCT
>JBIIYN010000266.1:0-5574 GCA_044346795.1 Pirellulales bacterium | reverse complement strand
GCCAGGGTCGGCCGGCCGACGCTCGTGCTGTCGCACAACAAGACGCTCGCCGCCCAGCTCTACGCCGAGTTTCGCGACTTCTTCCCCCACAACGCGGTCCACTACTTCGTCAGCTACTACGACTACTACCAGCCCGAGGCCTACATCCCGCAGCGCGACATCTACATCGAGAAGGACGCCGCGATCAACAAGGAGATCGATCGGCTCCGGCTCGCGGCGACCAGCGCCCTGGTCAGCCGGCGGGACGTGATCGTGGTGGCCAGCGTGTCGTGCATCTACGGCCTCGGCTCGCCCGACGACTACCGCGCGATGGTGGTGCGGCTCGCCGGCGGCATGACGCTCACCCGCGACGGGCTGCTCGAGAAGCTGGTGTCGATCCAGTACGAACGCAGCGACATCGCGCTCGAACGGGGCAAATTCCGGGTGCGGGGCGACACGATCGACGTCTGGCCGCCCTACGACGAGCTGGCCACCCGCGTGGAATTCTGGGGGGACACGATCGAGTCGATCGCGATCACGCACCCCACGAGCGGCGAGGTGGCGGCGAAGAAGGACGAGACCTACTTCTACCCCGCCCGCCACTTCGTGATGCCGGAGGACCGCATCCGCGCGGCGGTCGGCGAGATCAAGCGCGAACTGGAGGAGCGGCTGGAGGAACTCAAGTCGCAGGGCAAGCTCCTCGAGGCGCAGCGGCTCTCCGCGCGGACGCGGTTCGACATCGAGATGCTGCTCGAGGCGGGCTTCTGCCCGGGCATCGAGAACTACTCGCGTCCGCTGAGCGGCCGGGCACCGGGCAGCACGCCGGAGACGCTGTTCAACTACTTCCCGCAGGAGTTCCTGTTTTTCGTCGACGAATCGCACGTCACCGTGCCGCAGGTCCGCGGCATGTACGCGGGCGATCGGAGCCGCAAGACGACGCTCGTGGAGCACGGCTTCCGGCTTCCCTGCGCCCTCGACAACCGGCCGCTCATGTTCGAGGAGTGGGAGAAGCGTCTCGACCAGACCATCTACGTCTCGGCCACGCCCGGCCCCTGGGAACTCGACCGCACCGCGGGCGAGGTCGTGGAGCAGGTGATCCGGCCCACCGGCCTGCTCGACCCCGTGATCGAGATCGTACCGGCGAAGCAGCAGGTGACGCACCTCCTCGGCGAGATCGAGAAGACGGTGGCGGCGGGGAATCGCGTGCTCGTGACCGCGCTCACCAAGAAGCTCGCCGAGGACCTTTCCGCCTACTTCCAGGATCGCAAGGTGCGGTGCCGCTGGCTGCACAGCGAACTCGACGCCTTCGAGCGCGTGGAGCTGCTCCAGTCGCTGCGGGAGGGGGGCTTCGACGTGCTCGTCGGCGTGAACCTGCTCCGCGAGGGGCTCGACCTGCCCGAGGTGGCGCTCGTCGCCATCCTCGACGCCGACAAGGAGGGGTTCCTGCGGAACGAGACGTCGCTCATGCAGACCATCGGGCGGTCGGCACGCAACGTCGACGCGCGGGTGATCCTCTACGCCGACACGGTGACCGAGTCGATGCGGCAGGCGGTCGACGAGACCGTCCGCCGCCGGGCGTTGCAGGAGGCATACAACGCCGCCCACGGCATCACGCCCGCCACGGTCCGCAAGGAGATCCGGGCCGGCATCGAGTCCGAGAAGGCCTCGCGGGCGTTGGCGTTCGAGGCCGTGGGGCAGGGGGACGATTCCCGCCGCCGCGCCGCCGAGTTGCTCGAACAGCTCGAGGCGGAGATGATGCAGGCGGCGGCAGAACTCGATTTCGAGCGGGCCGCACGGCTCCGCGACCAGATCGCCGGGCTGCGGGATGGAAAATCGGGCCCCGGCAAGGGGGGCGGCCGCCGCGGGGCCCGCGGCCGCGGCGCGAAGGGCGGGGCCTTCACAGGCCGCATTCCCCGGCCGAAGCGATGACCACCAGCCAAGGAGACGACGAGGGGGAGCCACAGATGCCGCACCGGAAACAGCAGCAGGCCGACCAACCGGATGCCGACCAGCAGCCGGCCCCGGTCCGCCCCCCGGCGGCCGACGAGGCCGACGTGTCGCAGATCGACGCCGCCGCCCTCTGGCAGGCGGTCTGCCGGGTGTCGGCCGACTACATCGCGGTGGTCGACCGGACCGGGGCGATCCGGTTCTGCAACCGGGTCGACAGCGGCTGGGCGCCCGACCAGGTGATCGGACGCAGCATGCTCGACTTCACGATGCCGGAGTCGACGCCGCACCTCCTCCGGCAACTCGCCGAGGTGTTCACCAGCGGCCGGGAGCAGGCGCTCGAGACGACCGTCAGACGACCGGACGGCAGCCTCGACTATTTCTCCGTGCGGATCGGCCCGGTGCTCGTCGGCGGGCAGACCGCCGCCGTCCTCGTCTGCTGCGAAAACATCCTGCCGTTGAAGACGTCGGAGAAGACGCTGCAGCACGAGCGGAACCTGCTGAGACGGCTGCTCACGATCCAGGAGCGGGAGCGGCAGCTCGTCTCCTACGAGATCCACGACGGACTCGCCCAGTACCTGACCGGGGCGATGATGCACCTGGAGGCCTGCGAACATGCCGGGGCCGGTCTGGCGGAGAGCCGCGAACTCGCGCAGGGACTGAAGCTGCTGCGGGCGGCGGCGGACGAGGCCCGGCGGCTGATCGGCGGGCTGCGGCCCCCCGCGCTCGACGAACTGGGGATCGTGGAGGCGGTCGAATCGCTCGCGGCCGACGCCCGCGCCGACGTGCCGCGGGTCGAATTCACCCACAGTCTCCCCCCGCATCGCCTGGCGCCGGACGTCGAAACCACGATCTTCCGCATCGTGCAGGAATCGCTGTCGAACGTCCGCCGCCACGCCCGCGCACAGGCGGCGATCATCCGGCTCGAACGCCACGGCGACAACCGCATCCGGATCATCGTGCAGGACGACGGCGTCGGCTTCGATCCGGCCGGCATCCCCGAGGACCGGTTCGGGCTCGAGGGCATCCGCCAGCGTGCCCTCCTGATGCGCGGCGAACCGACGATCACGAGCGCTCCGGGCCGCGGCACGACCGTCAGCGTGACCCTGCCGACCGACGGCTGAGCGGCCGCCCCTCGTCAGGCCGCCTTGCGGAGGCCGTCGCGGGCTTGGTCGAGCGAGCGGCCGAGCCGGCGGCGACTCGGGGCCGCGGCGATGGGCGACGCCTTCGATTCCAGAATCGTGGCCGGCTGCGGGGCATCCCGCTGCACGCTGAGCCGTTCCCGTAGCGACTGGGCCAGCGTCGCGCCCAGGTCTTCCCCCTGGTGCCGCGTGCCCACGTCCTCGACGGCGTCGGCCAACCCCAGCACGACGGCCTGCCTCACACCTTCCCGCAGCCAGTGAAAAAAGCTCATGGTCAATCTCCCCTTGCCTTGCCAGATTCGCGGACACGCACGGTCGCGCCATGGAAGCCGGTGTTTCCGGCCGTTCCTCGGCTGCCAGTGGTATCGACCGCTCACGCCTTCGGCTGCACGGACGCCCTGCCGCGGACGGCCCTCGGACTCTGGGCAGACTCTGCCGGGTGCCTGTTGGCCGCCAGGCGGCCGACGCAGACCAGGCACATGTCGTCGCTGCGGATCTGGCCGGCGGCATGCCGCTCCACGTCCGCCAGCAGACGGCGGCCCACGTCGCCGGCGGCACCGCCCCGCTCCGCGAGCACCTTCTCGATCCGCTCGAGGCCGTAGAGCCGCTGCTCGTGATCGAGGGCCTCGCTGATCCCGTCGGTGTAGAAGACGAGCGTGCTGCCGGCCGCCAACTGCAACTCGCAGGACTTGTACCCGCGGCTGGCGTCGAGCCCGAGCGGCAGGCATCCCAGGTCGGTGCCGATGGTCCGCACCCGGCCCCCCGCCTCGCGGAGAAACACCGGCAGATGCCCCGCGCTCACGAGCGTGACACGGTGCGACCGCGGCTCGAGCACCGCCACCACCATGCTCGCGAACCGATCGTCCCAGCCGCCCCGCAGGAAGCTCTCGTTGATCAGCGACACGGCCTTGGCGAGATCCCGCTCGCTGGCCAGGCAGTAGCGCACGTCGGCCGACAGCGCCGCCATCACGAGCGCGGCCGACACACCCTTGCCGGACACGTCGGCCAGCACGAACGCCAGCCTCCCTTCCGAAAGCGGCACGTAGGCGAAAAAATCGCCGCCCACGTGCTGGGCAGGCTCGTAGAAGTCGAACACCTCGTAGCCTTCGATCTCGGGCGGTTTCGTCGGCAAGAGTCCCTGCTGCACGCGATGGGCGAGCTCGAGATCCCGCTTGATCTGCTCCTGCTGCACCCGGCGATCGTGGGCCGCGGCCTGCTCCACGGCCTGCGCCGCCTGCCCGGCGATGCCGGCCAGCACCACGAGATCGGACTGGTCGAACCCGTTGCGCACGTCGAGCGAATCGACGTGGATGACGCCGAGCACGCGACCATCGTCGCCAAGAAACGGCACGCACATCACCGAACGGATGCGGCAGTCGACGATGCTCTGGCTGGCGTTGAAGCGGCTGTCGCTGGCTGCGTCGGCCGAGAGAATCGCCCGCCGCGACTGCACCACCCTGTCGACCAGCGACAGGCTCAGCCGCAGCGGCCCTCCCTCGACGCTGCCCCGGATCTTCCGGGCCCGCAGCAGCAGCCGCCGCGACGTGGGATCGGAGAGGAGCACGAAGCCGCGTTCGGCGCGGGGAAACACCTCGAACAGCCCGTCGAGGAGCCGGGGCAGGACCTCGTCGAGCGAGAGCGACGAGCCGATGGCCCGATTCAGACCGATCACGGCCCGAAGCTTGGCCTCGGCATGCCCGTCCGCCGCCACGTCGTCCTCCGGCTCGGCCACCGACAACTGCGAAACGATGACCGAGTCGTGGCTGCCTCCTTCCACCACCTCGTCAAAGAGGGAGGTCTGGGAGCCGAAAATCGAACTGCTCCCAACCCCTGACGGGCCCACCCGCGGCGGCGCGCTGCCACTGGTGAACCCGATCAGTTGGTCGCAGATCTGGATCTGATCGCCATCCGAGAGACGGTGGGGGGCCGCGAGCGGCCTGCCATTGAGCAGCGTCCCGTTGCGGCTCCGCAGATCTTCGACGGTCGCCCGACCGTCCTCGAGCGTGATGGCCGCGTGCTGCCGGCTGACGGCCGAGGTATCGATCACGAGGTCGCAGGCCGGATGGCGGCCGATCACGAGCCGGCCGGCGCGAACGGCGATCCGTTCGCCGCTCCGGGGCCCGGATTTCAGTTCGAGAAAAGCCACTGACTGCTCGCTCTCGTGCGCGGACGAGGCAATGCCATGGGCGGAATTGCCACTGTCGAGCCCGCCGGGTAATCTTTCCCGGAACGGCCGGCCGACAGCATACCCGGATCGTCGCGATCGTGTGCTTTCCGAGAATGCACGATGGGCGATGCCCGGCCGCCAGGGACCCCTCCGATGGGGAATGGTGTAACGGTAGCACGACTGGCTCTGAACCAGTTAGTCTAGGTTCGAATCCTAGTTCCCCAGTTTTTCCCTCACGCGCCGGGGGGCTTGCCTTGCAGTAGAGGTCACCGACGTTTTCCCGCACGCGCCGGGGGGCTTGCCTTGCAGTAGAGGTCACCGAGGTTGTCGCTCACGCGC
>JBIIYN010000265.1:0-5589 GCA_044346795.1 Pirellulales bacterium | reverse complement strand
CGACTCCAAGACGAGACGGGAGGACTGACCGCCTTCATCTGCTGGTCCTTCCAGCCCGACCACACCGAGATGGCCGACATTCCGCCCGCGGGCCCGTTCGAATACCTGAAGACCCAGGCCGTCGCCCGGCTGTATCTCGACAACGTGCGGAACATCCAGTCGAGCTGGGTCACCCAGGGCCGGGAAATCGGCCAACTCGCCCTGCTGTTCGGCGCGAACGACATGGGCAGCCTGATGATCGAGGAAAACGTCGTGAGCGCCGCCGGCACCGTGCATCACCTCACGCTGGAGCAGATGAAGTCGGCGATCTCGCAGTTGGGCTGGGTGCCGCGGCGGCGCAACGTCTTCTACGAACTCTTCGAGGAGGACGAGGTCGTGACGCCGGCAGATGCCGAGCGGACAAGGGTCCGCGCCGTGCCGCTGCCGGTCGCGGCGACGAGGCCGTGAGCGGCGGCCGCCCACGCCCCGTGTCGATCACGCTGCGGGCGCGGCACGTGCTGCCGATCGCCGCGAATCCGATCGAAGACGGGTGGGTGCGGATCGAACGGGGCTTCATCCGGGCGATGGGTCGTGGCCGCCCGACCGGACCGGTGCACGATCTCGGCGATGCGATCATCCTGCCGGGGCTCGTCAATGCGCACACGCATCTGGAATTTTCAGACATCGATCGTCCGCTGGCCGGCGGGGGCGGGCTGCCGGGGTGGATCGAGCGCGTGGTGGCGCTGCGGAAGGCGCGGGCCGCTGGCGGCGCCGACGAGGCGAGACGGCTGGCGGGTGCCGTCGCAGCCGGCCTCGCGGAATCGGCGGCGGCGGGGGTGACGGCGATCGGTGAGATCGCGACGGCTCCACATCCCGCGGCCCAGGCGACGGGGCCGGCCGTGCGGGTGTTTCGCGAGACGCTCGGCCTGTCGGCCGCGGCGATGGCAGGGGCGTCGTCGGGGCTCCGTCGTGATCTGGATCGCCTGGCGGGCGGCGGCGTGGCAGTCGGCATTTCCCCGCATGCACCCTATTCCGTCGGCCGGCTGCTCGGCGGGCAGGCGGTCAGCGAGGCCGCCCGCCGAAGACTGCCGGTGGCGATGCACCTGGCCGAGAGTCCCGACGAAGCGGAACTGCTCGCGACGGGCGGGGGGGCCTTCCGTCCTCTGCTCGAACGACTGGGGGCCTGGCGGCCGGACGCCCCGCCGCAGCTGCTGCCCGTGGCCGACTGGATAACGCTGCTGGCCCGGGCGCCGCGGGGCCTGGTGGTGCACGGCACGTTTCTGCCCGACGATCCGCCGGCGCTTGCGCGGCTGGCCCGGCATCGCGATCGGTTGGGGGTCGTGGTCTGCCCGCGGACCACGCGGTCGCTCGGCGGCCGGCTGCCGCCGGTGCAGGCGTTTCACGCGGCCGGGATCCGGGTGGCGATCGGCACCGACAGCCGCGCGTCGAATCCCGATCTCGCGGTGCTGCCGGAATGCCGGGCGCTCGTCGAGGCCGGGCTCGTCCGTCCCGCCAAGGCGCTCGCGATGGCGACGCTGCATGGCGCGTGGGCGTTGGCGTTCGAGCGGCGCTGCGGCATCCTGGCGCCGGGGCGGCCGGCCGATCTCGCCATCCTCCGGCCGGCCGGTAAGCAGGCCGATCCGTGCGAAGCCGCGCTCGATCCCGCCACGGAGGTCGCGGCCACGCTGCGTCGCGGCCGTGTCATCGCCCTTGCCGGCCCGTGGCCGGGCGATCGGGCGTGATTTCCAACGCGTCGGCGGTGCCGTCCCTGCGGATCTTCCGCCCGGCCGGGAAACCGGCCGCCGGAGAGCGTCCCCGCACCGCAGCCCCGCGAAGACCCTGCCGGTTGACTTTTTTTGGGAAATCAAAACAATTGTTTTTGGGTATTCAAAAAAATAGTTTTGAGGAGCCTCACAATGCGACGGCGTGGATTCTCGCTGGTGGAACTGCTGGTCGTGGTGGCGATCATCGGCGGGCTCGTCGGCCTGCTCTTGCCCGCGGTGCAGGCGGCACGAGAATCGGCCCGTCGCAGCCAATGCAGCAACAACCTCCGGCAGGTCGGCATCGCGATGCACACGTACGTCGATGGCCGGCGGCATTTTCCTTCGGGGTATCAGGCCGACACCACATCTCCCACCCGCGATGCCGATACGTTCGACGCCCCGCCGGGCACGGGCTGGGGGCTCGCGATCGCCCCCCTGCTCGAGGAGGCGGCAGCGACCGCGGCCTACGATGCCGTTGCCGGCGTGGCCGCCGTCGCCAATCGGCCGATTGTTTCCCGACCCCTCAAGACCTTTCTGTGCCCGTCTTCGACCGGGCCGCGTGACGCTTTCGCCGTACTGGACGCCGCCGGGGTGGCCCATGCTTCCGGCGCGGTTCTCGGGCGCAGTGATTACGTCGCCAATGCCGGCCACGAGGATCCGTGGGACGGACCTGCTCGACTCGAATGGCGAGGTGTCGCCAACGGTCCTCTTTATCGCAACTCTCGGCTGCGAGCGGCCGAGGTCTCCGATGGTCTGTCGAAGACCGTGTTCATCGGCGAACACTCCCAGTCGCTCTGCCAGAAGGCTTGGGCCGGGATCGTGGCGGGCGGATCCAGTCACGCGGCGCACGGGACGACCGATCCCGAACGGGCCGCCGCCCTCGTTCTTTCACACAGCGGCCCGGCCGCCGGCGAGGCCGGAATCATTCACGTGCCGAATGATCCGGCGGGGCATTGCGATCAGATGTATTCGCAGCACCCGGCCGGTGCGAATGTCGTGCTCGGGGACGGGGCGACCCGATTCATCTCGGCATCCATCGACCGTGTCACCTGGGCGGCGATGGCAAGCGTGGCGGGGGGTGAGGTTGCCCACGGTGACTAGGGCCGTCGGGTGCGTTCCGCCGACGTTCGCCCCCTCTGCTACAGCCGGCAGTTGGCGATCTGCGTCTCGATGATCGCCGAGGCGCCGATCGCGTCGAGCCGCTCCATGATCGCGTGGGCCTCGCCCCGCTTCACCATGGCCCGCACGGCGCACCATTCGGGGTCTTCCAGGCCGCTGACCGTGGGCGAGTTGAAGCCGGGCGTGATCTTCTCCGCCTCCGCCAGCCGAGTTCGCGGCACGTTGTACTCGAGCAGCGACCAGTTGCGGGCGATCACGATGCCCTCCAGGCGGCGCACGATCCGGTCGGCCGTGGCCGCGTCGCGGACCGCGTGGTTCTGCACGAGCACGGTCTCGTAGCGGCCGATCTCGTCGAGCACGCGGAGCCGGTTGGCCGCGAGCGTGCTGCCCGTCTCCACCAGATCGACGATCGCATCGGCGACGCCGAGCGTGATCATGATCTCCACGCTGCCGGAGAGTTCCACGAAATGGGTCTCCACGCCCCGCTCCGCCAGCCAGCGCCGCGTGATCCGGGGGAAACTGGTGGCGATCCGCTTGCCGGCGAGCTGCCTGGCGTCGGTCACGGGGGAGCTGTCGGCGACGCAGAGGGCCAGGCGGCAGGAGCCGATGCCGAGATCGAGCCGGTGCACGAGCGGAACGCCGCTTTCCGCCACCAGGTCGGCGCCGGTAATTCCCAGATCGATGGCGCCCTCGGCCGTCAGCACGGGAATGTCGTCCGTCCGCAGAAAGATCACCTCGACCGGGATCCCGCGGCACAGCGCGAACAGGCTGCGCTCGTTGCGACGAAACGAGACGCCCGCGTCATTGAGAAGCTCCGCCGAAATCTCGGCCAAACGGCCCTTGCTGGGCACGCCGATCCGCAGCGGCTGCTCCTTGGAAGGCGGCCTCGCGCCGGCTTGGTTGCTCACGACGAGGCTCCGTCGGTGCGGGGAGACGTGGAGGAGGCCGCGTGCCGTGTTTGACCGGAGGTGCGTGCCGCCTTTTCGTCGAGACCGGAGACGCCGAACCGCCGCGCCAGTTCGTCTTCCACGCGGGCGAGGCCGACGTCGCGGCAGGCGAGCAGGACGATCACGTGGTAGACGAGATCGGCCGCCTCGGAGACGACCCGTTCGTCCGTCTCGCCCGCCGCGGCCGCCACCAGCTCAACGGCCTCCTCGGTGACCTTGGCCCCGATCGCGGGCACGCCACCGGCCAGCAGGCGGCTGGTGTAGGATCGGGCCGAGGGGTCGCCTTTTCGCGAGGCGACCACCTGTTCCAGGTTTTGAAGCGTTTCTCCCAGCCGACGCATCGATGGCTCCAGACCGTCACCAGCACGAGGCACGCCCGCCGGTCGGTCCGGCTGGGTCCTCAACTCTAGCATGCCCGAGCGGCTCGTTTTACCGGCCGCAGCCGGAGCCCGCGGTCCCCCGCAGTCCGGTTCTGGCCGACGACTGCTGGATCCTCGCCGGGCCCACGGCCGCCGGGAAAACGGCCCTCGGCCTGCTCCTGGCCCGCCAACTGGACGCGGAAATCCTCAGCGCCGACTCGATGGCGGTCTACCGGGGCCTCGACATCGGCACCGCCAAGCCGACGGCGGCCCAGCGGGCGCAGGTGGCCCACCACCTCGTCGACCTGGTCGAACCGGGCGAGAGCTACACCGTCGCGCGGTGGCTCGCGGCTGCGGCGGCGGCGGTGGAGGACTGCCGTCGCCGGGGCAAACGGGTGCTCTTCGTGGGGGGCACGCCGCTCTATCTGCGGGCCCTCCGCGACGGCCTCGACCCGCAGCCGGCCGGAGATCCGGCGTTTCGCAGGCGGCTCGAGGAGGAGGTGCGGGTGACCGGGTCCGGCCCCCTGCATGACCGGCTGGAGTCCGTGGATCCCGTCGCCGCCGCCCGGATTCACCCCAACGACGCCCGGCGGATCATCCGGGCGCTCGAGGTGGTGCATGCGACGGGGCGGCCGACGCCCTCCTCGTGGTTCGAGGGGCGGCCGCGGTCCGCGGTGTTCGACGCGCAGATGCTCGTCACCGATCGGCCGCGGAACATGCTCCGTGAACGGATCGACAGGCGGGTGGAGGCGATGTTTGCCGAGGGTCTCGTCGAGGAGACCCGGGCGGCCGATTCCAGGCCGGGAGGGATCGGCCCCACGGCCCGACAGGCGGCGGGCTATGCCGAGGCGCTCGACGTGCTGGCGGGGCGGATGACGACGGCCGAGGCGATCCGGCTCACCCAGCAGCGGACGCGGCAACTCGCCAAGCGGCAGCTCACCTGGCTGCGGAGCTTCAAGTCGGCCATCTGGATCGGGGGCTGACGGCCCCTCCGAGTGCTAGCATCGCGTGTGCTAGCACCGGATGTGGGGTCGAGGCGGCCCTGCCACCACAAAATCGGAAAAATCCTTGCCTTGTGTCGTGAGCCCGATACGTTCTCGCCCGTTGCGTCTGCGGCACGCCGCGAGGTGGTTCGCAGGACGCGACCGAACGGATGGATCCGTTCGATCGGCTGAGTTGATCGGATCGTGGCTCGAACGACGGTAATGGCCCGGTGCCCCGGTGGGGTGCCGGCCCGGTGCCCGGATGGCACCCGCCCGCCGTGGGGTCCCGACGGATGACGGTCGAAGCGTTAGGGATGACGCTGCCAGGCCCGTGCCATTCGTGGCGCCGCGGTCCCCTGTGCGTCATGAGCCGCGTTTTGGTCGCTCTTCCGCACGGGGCAACGCGGGAGCGGGTTCCACCCGCAAGCACGCGGGGGTC
>JBIIYN010000036.1:0-17541 GCA_044346795.1 Pirellulales bacterium | reverse complement strand
GCCCTCGCGAAGCGGGGCAGGGCGCTCTTCCTGCAGCACTGTGCCGAGTGCCACGGCACCTACGACGGTGCCGGAGCGGAGCAGGAAACCTATCCCGACCGCGTCGTCGCCATCGACGAAGTGGGCACCGACCGCGTGCGTTTCGACTCGCTCACGGCGAAGGAGCGGGGCGACTTGAACCGCAGTTGGTTCGGGCACGGGGGCGTCGGGCATCCCGGAGAGGCCGCCGAAGCGATGCGGGACCGCGAGTCGCCCGTCGGCTACGTGGCGCCGCCGCTCGACGGCATCTGGGCGAGCGCCCCGTATTTCCACAACGGATCGGTGCCGACGCTCTGGCACGTGCTGCATCCCGGCGAGCGGCCGACCGTGTGGAAGCGGACGGCGACGGGCTACGACCGGGAACGCGTCGGCCTCGAGGTGGAGGAGATGGAGGCGCTGCCCGTGGACGCGAGCGGCAGGAAACTCACGGCCGCCGATCGCCGCCGCCACTTCGACACGACCAGGCCGGGCAAGAGCGGCAAGGGGCACGACTTCCCCGACGCGCTCGACGAAGCCGAAAAGACCGCCGTGCTGGAATACCTGAAGACGCTGTGATCGGTGATCTCGCGCATGACGCTGGCTCGGCACGCATTGGTTCGCCGGCTGCGGCATGCTCATCGCCGGCGGACTCTGCTACAGGAGGCTCTTGCGTGATGGTTGATCGCTCGTGAGTCGCAGAGTTCACCGGCTCTTGCGCGTGCCTCCGACCGGCTCCTCTGCATCAAAAGTCACGCAAAACACGGCCTTCCTGGGCACCGCCTGACGAGGCCGGGACGGATACGCGAAGCGAGCCTCAGGCGCCTCGGCGGAAGGAACGATCCACCATCGGTGACGCTGCCGCCGAGCCGCCGTAGCGAGCGGAGCGTGTCCGGCCCGGCCGGCGGAGCGTGCTGCGGCTGGCCGCGTTCGGGGGAAACGCCGTCAAGGCCAGACGGCGCCGCGAAGTTTTGCTACCGTATGGAGGCACTGAAAAGAGCCTCCACGGAGACCCACCGATGACGCAGTTCGAACGTGCCAAGAGCGGCGAGATCACCCCCGAGATGAAGTTCGTCGCCCAGCGCGAGGATCTCCCCGAGGAGCTGATCCGCGCCGAGGTGGCCCGGGGCCGGATGGTCATTCCCGCCAACACGGTGCACCTCACGAAGAAGCTCGAGCCGATGGCCATCGGCATCGCCGCCCTCACCAAGATCAACGCCAACATCGGCAACTCGGCCGTGACGAGCGACGAGCAGACGGAGCTCGAAAAACTGCACATGGCGGTCCACCACGGTGCCGACACGGTGATGGATCTCTCCACCGGGAAGGACATCGACACCATCCGCCAGGCGATCATCGACGCCTCGCCGGTGCCGATCGGCACCGTGCCGATCTACCAGATGCTCGAGGAGCTCGGCGGCGACATCGACGACATGCGGCCGCAGCACTTCCTCGACATGTGCGAGAAGCAGGCGAAGCAGGGGGTCGACTACATGACCGTGCACGCCGGGCTGCTCCAGGAGCACCTGCCGCTGACGATGCAGCGAATCACGGGCATCGTCAGCCGGGGCGGCTCGCTCATCGCCCGCTGGATGATGACGCATCGCCAGCAGAATCCGCTCTACACGCACTTCGAGGATCTCTGTGACATCTTCCGGGAATACGACGTCACGTGGAGCCTGGGCGACGGCCTGCGGCCCGGCTCGATCGCCGACGCCAGCGACGAGGCCCAGTTCGCGGAGCTGCACGTGCTCGGCGAACTCACCCGGCGGGCCTGGAAGAAGGGCTGCCAGGTGATGGTGGAGGGGCCCGGCCACGTGCCGATGGACCAGATAGACATGAACATCAAGCGGCAGATGGAGGAGTGCGACGAGGCGCCCTTCTATGTGCTCGGGCCGCTGGTCACCGACATCGCGCCCGGCTACGACCACATCACCAGCGCCATCGGCGCGGCACTGGCCGGCTGGAGCGGCGCGGCGATGCTCTGTTACGTGACGCCCAAGGAGCACCTGGGGCTCCCCGACGCCGAGGACGTGAAGCAGGGGGTGATCGCCTACAAGATCGCCGCCCATGCTGCCGACCTGGCCCGGCACCGCAAGAACGCCCGAGTGCGGGACGACGCGCTGTCGCGGGCCCGGTTCAACTTCGACTGGAACGAGCAGTTCCGGCTGGCGCTCGATCCGGAGACAGCGCGGAAGTATCACGACCAGACGCTGCCGCAGGACACCTTCAAGAGCGCCCACTTCTGCAGCATGTGCGGGCCGAAGTACTGCTCGATGAAGATCACACAGGACATCCGTGAGATGGCCGCCGCCGAGGCTGCGGGCGGCACGGAAAGCGAGCCGGTGGCGATCCAACTGCCGTAGCGTTCAGCCCTGCGACCGGCGGAGCGCGAGCCCGGCGGCGATCGAGGCGATTCCGCTCGAGAGCAGGTTGATGCCGATCAGCACGCCCAGGTAGACGCCCGCCTGGCTGACCGGGCTCGTGAGCAGGATCCCGCCGAGCACCGCAGTGACGATGCCGTCGAAGAGGATCCAGCCCCGGGGGAAATCTCTGGGCACGGAAAACGCCGCGGTCAGTTTTGCCGCGGCCTCGAGCAGGATCACGATGCCGAAAAACGTTACGAGCGCATGGATCCCCTCGACCGGGATCGCGAGCATCGCCGCCCCGGCCACGACTGACAGCGCCCCGCAGACAAGCGTGAGCCAGAAGCCTCGCCAGGTCCAGGTGCCGGCGGCCATGCCGAGCTGGGAGAGGCCTGCCGCAATCAGCGTGCCGCCGCAGAGATAGTCGATCACCGTCGACGCCACCCAGGGGGAGGCGATCGAAAGGATGCCGAGAGCCGCCAGCACGCCGCCGATCCACAGGCACCAACTGGCGATCCGGGAGCCCGACAGCTCGATCTCAACATTCGGGGTGTCGAAAGTGACCACGGAAATCTCCTTCGGGTACGTGGCGCTCTGGAGACAAGGCTACTTGGGCGGTGTGGGCAGATCGAGTCAGTCGTAGGCGGTTCGCGTTTTCCGAGGATTCGTGGCGGCGACAAACGCGGGCTTATTTGCAACTGAATTGCATGTGTGGTATTCTGGTTCCGGCGAACTCGCACATCACCAGGAGATCGACGTATGTCTGCCCGCAGCCGCCGCGACAGCGACCTTGGTCAACTCGACGCTCGGACCCTCGAGGACCGTGTCGCCCGTCTGCCGGTCACCGTGCTCTCCGGCTTCCTCGGTGCGGGCAAGACGACTCTCCTCAACCATGTGCTGGCCAATCGCGAGGGCCGCCGTGTCGCCGTGATTGTCAACGACATGAGCGAGGTCAACATCGACGCCCAGTTGGTCGCCAATCCTTTGGCGGCACCTGCCGCCAGCCGTCTCAGCCGCACCGAGGAGAAGCTGGTCGAGTTTTCCAACGGCTGCATCTGCTGCACGCTTCGCGAAGACCTGCTCGAAGAAGTGGCGAAACTTGCCCGAGAACAACGGTTTGACTACCTGCTCGTGGAGAGCACGGGCATTTCCGAACCGCTGCCGGTGGCGGAGACCTTCACCTTCACCGATGAAAAGGGGGAGAGTCTCTCTTCGCTCGCCCGGCTGGACACGCTCGTCACGCTCGTCGACGCCAGGAATTTCCTGGATGATTACTGCTCACGCGACGAGCTTCGGGAACGCGGCATCGGCCTGGATGAAAATGATTCCCGCGATCTCGTGCAACTGCTCGTCGATCAGGTGGAATTCGCCAACGTGATCGTGATCAACAAGATCGATCTCGTCGATGCGGATGATCTGGTCTACCTGCAGGCGATCCTGAAAAAGCTCAATCCTTCCGCCCGGATCGTCCTGGCGAAGCAGGGGCGGGTGCCGCTCGATGCGCTGCTCGACACGCATGCGTTCGACATGGAGCAGGCCGCGGGGCATGCCGGCTGGCTCGCCGAGGCACCAGGGACGCACACGCCCGAGACTGAGGAATATGGAATCTCAAGCCGCGTGTTTCAGGCTCGGCGGCCGCTTCATCCACAGCGATTCTGGGATCTGGTCACCGGGGCCTCGTTCCGGGGCGTGATCCGCTCCAAGGGCTTCGCGTGGCTGGCGACGCGGCACGATTGGGCTGGCGTCTGGTCGAGCGCGGGCGTGGTTTCGAGTCTGCAGGCTGCCGGAAAATGGCTGGCCGGAGCCGATTCGCGGGAATGGCCCGAGGATCTTGACGACGCTGACGTGGCCGCGATCTGGATGGAACCCTGGGGAGACCGCCGGCAGGAACTGGTCGTGATCGGTGCGAATCTCACGGATTCACTGACCGACCAGCTTCATTGTTGCTGCCTTACCGATTCTGAAATGGAACTGGGGCCGGAGGGCTGGTCGGCCTTTGCCGACCCGTTTCCCGCGTGGCAGATCGTGGCCGAAGACGGCGACGCCGCCGCCGAGCGGGAAGAACCGTCCGCGGAGCCGATGCACGGGGGCTGATGAAGCCGTGGCGGCCACGCCGGTGATCTTGCGGGCCGAGTGGGCCGGTCACCTCCGCGACCAGTTCGTGCCGTCGGCCCGGTCCTCGAGCACGATGCCCGCCTCGGTGAGCTTGTTCCGCACGAGGTCGGCCGTGGCGAAGTCCTTGGCTCCCCGGGCCCGGGCCCGGATCTCGATGACCAGTTCCATGAGCTTCGCCACCAGGCCCTCGTCGGCGCCGCCCGCCTTCGCCTTCGCCTGCGGCTCTTCGAGGAAGATGCCGAGCGTGCCGGTCAGTTCGCGGAGCACGAGCATCATGGCGTCGAGGGTGGCGAGATCCTCCGGGGAGGCCTTCTTCTCGAGCCCCTGCTGATCGATGAACTTGTTGACGGTCCGCACGAAGTCGAACAGCGTCGCCATGGCGATCGCCGTGTTGAAGTCATCGTCCATGGCGGCCAGGAATTTCTGCCGCAGTGCCCGCACGTCTTCCCCGGCCGCCCCGACGGCCGCATCCCCGGCCCGGCGGTCGCGGCGGGGCAGGGCATGGAACGATCTGCCGGCGATCCGCCGATACCGCGTGAACAGCCGCTCGAACGCCTCCATGGCGCGGGCGCTCTCGCCGAGCGGTTCCTCGCCGAAGTGGATCGGGCTGCGGTAGTGCGTGGAGAGGAGGAGCAGGCGGATCGCCTCCGGCCGGTGCCGGGCGAGCAGGTTCTTGAACGGCTCGGCGCCGGTCGACTTCGAGATCTTGGTTGCGGCTTGGGTCGCGGCATCTTCGGGCGTGGTCTCCGAGCCCCGCGGCCGGCCGCCCACCTTTCCGGCGGCCCCCGCCGCCTGCATGAGTCCGTTGTGCATCCAGTAGCCGGCCATCGGGCAGTCGTGCAGGGATTCGCTCTGGGCGATCTCGTTCTCGTGGTGCGGGAAGATCAGGTCCAGCCCGCCGCCATGAATGTCGAAGCGTTCTCCCAGGATTGCCCGGCTCATGGCCGAGCACTCGATGTGCCAGCCGGGCCGGCCGGGGCCCCACGGGCTCTCCCACGACGGCTCGCCCGGTTTCGCCTGCTTCCAGAGGGCGAAGTCGGCGGCCGAACGCTTCCGTTCGGCGGTGGAACCGCCCTCGCCCTGCATCGCCTCGACCGACCGGTTCGTGAGCTTGCCGTAGTCGGCGTCCTTCGTGACGTCGAAATAGACGTCGCCGTCCGATGCGTAGGCACAGCCCTTGGCGATCAGCCCCTCGATGAACGCGATGATCGTGCCGATGTGCTCGGTCGCCTTCGGCATCACGTCGATGCTCTCGACGCCCAGCACGGCGAGGTTTTCGAGGTAGTCGGCCGTCATTTCCGCGGCGAGCTTCGCCATCGTCGTGCCGCGGGCCGCACTCTCGGCGATGATCTTGTCGTCGATGTCGGTGATGTTGACGACCCAGGTCACCTTCCAGCCCGAATACTCGAGGTAGCGCTTGACCGTGTCGAAGATGACCGGGCCGACCATGTGACCGATGTGGCTCGGCTTGTAGACGGTCGGACCGCAGAGATACATGCCGACATGGCCGGGTTTCACGGTGACCAGGGGCGTCTTTTTCTTGGTGAGCGTGCTGTAGACCTCGATCACCGGCAGGCTTTCGCCCCTGCCCGCCGCCTGTTTCGCCTCGATCGTCGCCATCGCTCGTTTCCGCTCCGGTCTCTGGGGTTCTTGGTTCGGGGGTGGGTTCGGGGTTTTTTGGGTGGTCGTCCAGGTGCCGTCGCGGCCGCCCTTGCCAAGGCCGGCGGCTCAGTCCGTCGTCGCCCGCTCGAGCAGCACGACGCTCTCGGCCGCGATCGCCTCCTCGGCGCCGATGGGCCCGACGCCTTCGCCGGTCTTGGCTTTCAGCCACACGGCTCCCTGGTCGATCCCGAGGATGGCGGCGACGCGGGCCCGGATCCGTTGACGATGCGGGAGGATTTTGGGCCGCTGGGCGAAAATCACGCAATCCAGATTCACCACCCGCCAGCCGGCGCCGGCCACGCGGTCCGCCGCGAGCCGCAGCATTTCGGCCGAATCCCGCCCCTTGTTGGCCGGGTCGTCGTCGGGGAAGAGTTCCCCGATGTCGCCGAGGCCCGCGGCGCCGAGCAGGGCGTCGGTGATCGCATGGAGGAGCACGTCGGCATCGCTGTGGCCCAGTGCCCGCCGCTCGTGCGGGATCGTCACGCCACCGAGGACGAGGCCGGTGCCGGGGCCCAGCCGGTGGGTGTCGTGGCCGAGGCCGACGCGGATCGTCGCGGTTGCGGGCATTGCTGAAAACGTCTCCACGGAAGGGGGCGTCAAGGTTTTCCCCTATACTTCCCGCATGCACAACTCCAATCGTGGCCGGCAGCCCGGGCCCGCCGGCGAACCCGTCATCGCGGTCGACTCGCTCGCCAAGGAATACCGCGTCTACGACAAGCCGGAGGGCCTCCTGGCCAGCGTAAAGGGGCTTTTTCACCGCCCAAGCCGGCTGGTGGAGGCCCTGCGCGGCGTGAGCCTCTCGGTCGGCCGGGGGGAGTTCGTGGCCCTGCTGGGGCCCAACGGCGCCGGCAAGACGACCTTCCTCAAGCTGCTCTCCGGGATCATCACCCCCTCCCGGGGCACCGCCCGCGTGCTCGGCCACGTGCCCTGGGAACGCGCCGACGACTTCCGCCGCCGGTTCGCCCTCGTGATGGGCCAGCGGAACCAGCTCTGGTGGGACCTGCCCGCCGCCGAGAGCTTCCGGCTCCACAAGGAGATCTATCGGATCGAAACCGCCCGCTTCGAACGCACCCGCGACGAACTGGTCGACCTGCTCGGCGTGCGCCGGCTCATGCTCCAGCCCGTGCGCGAGCTCTCGCTCGGCGAACGGATGAAGCTGGAACTGGTGGCGGCGCTGCTGCACGAGCCCGAGGTGCTCTTCCTGGACGAGCCCACCATCGGGCTCGACGTGGTCGCCCAGCACACGATCCACGACTTTTTGAAGGTCGTGCAGGCCGACCGTCGCGTGACCGTCGTGCTCACCACGCACTACATGAAGGACGTGGCCGCGCTCTGCGAACGCGTGGTGGTCATCACGCACGGCAGCATCCTCCACGACGGGCCGCTCGGAGAGATCGTCGACCGTTTCACGACGCACAAGATCGTCACGCTCGACCTCGACGACACGCCGGCGACGGGGAGGATGGAACGGTTCGGGTTTCCCTGCGAAGTCAGGGGGCCACGGGTCACGCTCCGCATCGACCGCGGCAGGATCGCCGACGTGCTGCCGGAGATCCTGCGGAGCGAGAGCGTCCGCGACGTGTCGGTGGAGGACGTCCCGCTCGAGGAGATCGTGGCGACGCTGTTTCGCGCCGGGGCCTCCCCCGTGGCCGCGGAGGCGACCGCATGAGCCCCTCGTCGCACCCCGCCGTCCCGCCGATGCAGGCTGCGGGCCGCCCATTCGCCGGCCTGCGGACCTGGTGCACGATGCTCGCCATCTGCCTGGAGGAGCGGCTCGTCTACCGGGGCGACTTCATCATCGGCACGGTGATGCGGTTCCTGCCGATCGTGACGCAGGTCTTCCTCTGGACCGCGGTCTTCAATGCCACCAGCCGGGCCGACATCGCCGGCTACTCGCGGAACGACATCGTCGCCTACTACCTGCTCACGATGGTGACGCGGGCCTTCTCCAGCATGCCCGGCCTCTCGGGCGGCATCGCCCGGAGCGTCCGCGACGGCTCGGTCAAGAAATACCTCGTGCAGCCCGTCGACTACGTTTCCTACCTGCTGGCGGCACGGATCGCCCACAAGCTCGTCTACTACATCGTGGCGATCCTGCCCTTTGCGGGCGTGTTTTACCTGTGCGGGAGCTACTTTCCCCCGCCCCCCGACTCGGTGACCATCGCCGCCTACGGGCTCTCGCTGGTGCTCTCCTTCCTGCTGGGCTTTTTCATGGAAGCCACGCTCGGCATGCTCGGCTTCTGGTTCCTCGAGGTGTCGAGCATCATCTTCGCCTACATGCTCGTGCAGTACCTGCTCTCGGGCCACATGTTCCCGATCGACATGCTGGCGGGCATTCCCAGCGGCATCACCGGCGTGTCGGCCGCCGACATCGTCCGCTGGCTGCCGTTCGAATACACCGCGTATTTCCCCGCCGCCGTCTGGCTCGGCAAGATCCGCGGCGCCACGCTGGCCCGCGATCTCGCCATCGAGGCGACCTGGGTGGTGGTGATGGCCGTCGCCTGCCGGATCGCCTGGTGGCGGGGCACGCGGCGCTACAGCGCCTTCGGAGGGTAGACGCAGACCGGTTTTGTGTTTGAGATGCTGAGGAGCCGGACTGGCGGAAGCTCGAGGAGCTTGGGCGTATCCTCGCCCCGCGACGAGACTTCTGCCATCCGGCGACCAATGCGTCATCGCGCTGGCAATCTGTATCACCGAAGATGCAACGATACATATCCATCTTTCTGACGTTCGCGCGGGCGTGTCTCGTCCGCGACATGACGTTTCGTGCCAACTTCCTGCTCGAGTGCGTGACGAGCCTCGGCTGGATGTCGATGAATCTGGCCTTCTACCTGCTGATCTTCACGTTCACCCCGGAGATCGGCAGGCATACCGGCTGGTCGCGGGAGCCCTTCTTCGCCTTCGTGGCGACGGGATTGATCATCAATTCGATCGTGCAGGCGCTCTTCATGCCGAGCGCCGAGGAACTCACCGAGATGGTGCGCACCGGAGGCCTCGACGCGGTGCTGGTGCGGCCGCTCGACGCGCAGTTTCTGCTCTCGATGCACCGGGTCGATTTTTCTTCGTTCGCCAACGGTCTCGTGGGCATGGCGCTGCTCGGCTGGGCGGTCTCCCGCATGGACCATGCACCCCCGCCGGTCGCCTGGCTGCTCTATCCGCTCCTGATTCTCTGCGGCGTGGCGATCCTCTACAGCCTCGTGATCATGCTCGCCGCCGCCACGATCCTGCTGGGCCGCAACCAGAGCCTCTACGATTTCTGGTTCTATCTCACCAACTTCTCCCGCTACCCGGCCGAGATCTACGCCGGGCCCTGGGGCGGGCCGCTGCGGACGCTCTGCACCTTCGTGATCCCTATCCTGCTCGTCGTGAACGTGCCCGCCCGGGTGATCGCCCAGCCACTGACGGGCGAATCGTGGAGTCTCGTCGCTGCCGCCCTCGTCGCCGCCGCCGCGGCACTGGTGATCTCGCGGCTCGTCTTCCAGGCGGCGCTCGTGAAATACCGCAGCGCCAGCAGCTGACTTCACGCAAAACATGGCATCCTGCCATTTTTGCTTGGCGACCGCAGGTCGCTGGTTCTGCGCTTCGCATCCTGCGAAGCGGTCTTGGACGAGAGCGCGGCCGCCGTCGAGAAGATCGAGGAAGGGCTGCCCGGACACCGGAGCGAGCCTCAGGCGCCTCCGAGCCCACGACCACCCACGGCCATTGGGACCACCGAGGAGCCGCCGAAGCGAGCGGAGCGTCTCCGGGCAGCCCGCCCGGCGGGGCGTGCCAGTCGACGCCCCTATCCACGCCGGTCGTCGCGACTAAACTCTGGGATCGATACGTCCCGAGGGTATGCCTCCATGCCGCTGCAGCTCGCCTTCAGTTCCAATGCCTACCTCGACGTGCCCGTCGAGCAGGCGATCGAGCGGATCGCCGGGTTCGGCTACCGGGGCATCGAACTGCTGGCCGACGTGCCGCATGCCTGGCCCGCCGGCCTGCTGCCGGTGCAGAAGGAGTCGATCCGCTCGGCGCTCCGGAAGCATGGCCTCACGATCTCGAACATCAATGCGTTCATGATGAACGCCATCGCCGATCCCCGGCAGCCCTACTGGCATCCGGGCTGGACCGATCCCGACCGGCACTACCGGGCCATCCGGCGGGAACACACGAAGCGTGCCCTGCGGCTCGCCGCGGAACTCGGCGCCCCGGCGATCTCGACCGAACCGGGGGGCGAGCTGGCGGAGGGGCAGGGGCGGGCCGCCGCGACCGACATCTTCTACGACGAGATCATGCCCTGCCTCGACGTGGCCGCCGAGTGCGGCGTGACGCTCCTGATCGAGCCGGAGCCGGGCCTGCTGATCGAGCGTTTCGAGCAGTATCTCGAGTTCGCGGAGCGGGTGGACCACCCGGCGCTGGGACTCAATTTCGACATCGGCCACGCCTACTGCGTGAGCGAGGATCCGGCCGAGTGGGTGCCACGCATGAAAAAGCACACGCGGCACTATCACTTCGAGGACATCGCGGCCTCCCGCGTGCACCACCACCTCGTGCCGGGGGAGGGGGCGATCGATTTCGCGGGCGTGTTCAGGGCGATCGCCGCGCACACGCCCGACATCTGGATCACGGTGGAGCTCTACCCGTATCGGGCCGGGCCCGACGAGGCGGCCCGGGCGGCACGGGAGCACCTGTTGGGCCAGGCCGCCGCGGCCGCTGTCACCATCATCTGACGCCGGCAAAGGGCAGGATCAGCACATGCTCGCGTCGCTGCTCGACTGGGCGAGGCTCCTGCGGCTGCCGAACCACGCCACGGCCGTGGCCGACGTGCTCGCCGGCGTTCTGATCGTGTCGCAGGCGCGGGCGATCGAATGGCCGCCCCACGAGTTGTGGTGGGCGATCGTCGCGTCGCTCGGGTTCTACGGTGCCGGCATGGTGTTCAACGACGTCTTTGACGTGATGGTGGATCGCGAGGAGCGGCCGGGACGGCCGCTGCCGAGCGGTCGGATCGGCGTGCGCGCCGCCGTGACCGCCGGCATCATGCTGATGGCGGGCGGCAGCGCCGCGGCCTGCGCGACCGCGTTTGCGGCGCAGACTCCCTGGCCGGCGCTCGTGGGGGCCCTGCTCACCGCGGCCGTCTGGGGGTACAACCGGCATGCCAAGGCGACGAGCCTGGGCCCGGCCGTGATGGGGAGTTGCCGGTCGCTGAACTGGCTGCTGGGCATGACGGCGGCGGGCGGCCCGCATGCGCCGCAGCAGTGGCTGCTCCCGATCGGCATGGGAGTCTACGTGATGGGGATCACGGTCTATGCCCGCGACGAGGCGGAGGAGAGCCGCTCGGGCACGCTGGCGGTCGGGATGCTCATCATGCTCGTCGGCCTGGCGACCGCGGGACTGTTTCCGTGGCTCGCGGCCCGCGCCGGCGACGCCGGGGCCTGGCTCGAGGGGGCGAAACTGTCGAACTGGCTCCTGCTCTGGGCGATGCTGACCGCCTCGATCCTGCTGCGGGCGTTGCTCGGGATATTCGATCCGGCGAGCGGTCGCGTGCAGCAGGCGGTGGGCAATGCGATCATGGCGATCATCACGCTCGACGCCGTCCTCGTGCTGGCTGTCTGCGGCGAGCCGTGGTCGATCGTCGTGCTCCTGTTGCTGGTGCCCTTCCTCGTGGGCCGGCGGTTCGTCAGCCCCACCTGAAGCCTCTTCACCCCCTGCAACGCCTTCCGGCGCAACCCGGCATGCTGCTCGGCTACGGCACCAACGGCATCGGCGACGTCGATCCGCTCGACGCCCTTCCCGCGCTCCACGAACTCGGCTACCGTTCGCTCGCGATCACGCTCGACCGGCATACGATCGATCCCTTCGCGGCCGACCTGCCCGCGCGGATCGCCCGCTGGCGGGAGGCCCTCGGCCGCGCCAGGCTGGGTTGCGTGGTCGAGACCGGGGCCCGCCACCTGCTCGATCCCGTGCGGAAGCACGAGCCGACGCTCGTGACGGCCGATCGCGAGGCCCGGGGGCGAAGGACCGATTTTCTCCGTCGGGCGGTCGACGTCGCCGTCGAGCTCGGGGCGACCTGTGTTTCGCTCTGGTCGGGCGTGGTCCATGATGCGGCGGACGAGACGGCTGTCTGGAGCCGTCTGACCGGCAGCCTCGCGCCCGTGCTGGAGCATGCCGCGGCCCGGGGCATGCCGCTGGGATTCGAGCCCGAGCCGGGCATGGCGATCGACACGCTCGCCCGCTATCGGCAGCTGCTCGGCCGTCTGGGGAATCCCTCCCACCTGCGGCTCACGATCGACATCGGCCACATGGAGTGCATGGGGGAGCGTCCGCCGGCCGACGTGCTCCGCCCCTGGGTCGAACGCGTCGTCAACGTCCACGTCGACGACATGCTCTGCTGCCGTCACGAGCACCTGCCGTTGGGCGGTGGTGACGTCGAGTTTCCACCGATCCTGGCCGCCCTCGCCGGGGGCGGCTACACGGGGGGGCTCCACGTCGAGTTGCCGCGGCAGTCGCACCGCTGGGCGGAGACCGCCCGGGAATCGGCCGCATTCCTCTTCCCGCTGTTGTCCCGGATGCCCGTTCGATGATGCGCATCGAGGCGTTCGCGCATCCGGTTGTGGACTCCTGACTCACGCCCTATGATCCAGAAGCTGCGGGGGCGATCGCTTCGGCGTCGATTCGTCGGCGATCGGGCGGGCGTCCGGAGCGATGGCTTCCGTCAGGGTGCAGGCGTACAGAGGCAGATGTCGCGAGTCCGTGAGCTTCTGTCGCGGCACGCGCCGGGGGCGTTCGTCGACCGCTGCTGGCCCCTCACGCCCTTCGAAACGCTGATGTGGCTCGACGATCGGGAGGATTACCCGCTCGATTACGAGATTCTCCTGCGCTTCACCGGAACCATCGATCCGGAGGCCATGCGCGACGCCTGGCAGTTCGCGCTCGGCCGCCATCCGCTGCTGCGATCCACGATTCGGCCACAGGCGGGAAAGCTGGCCTGGCATGCCCCGGCTGACGGCTGGGGCGAACTGGCCGTGGCCGCGGCCGGCAGCGATCTGCCGCCTGCCCGGCAGCGGCTCAGCCTGCGGCACACGGGAGGTCTGGCGGGCTCGTTGTGCGAGACGGCGGCCGGATGGGATCTGCGGCTGCGCTTCCATCATGCCTGTTGCGACGGCCATGGGGCGAGGATGTTTTTGCAGGATCTGGTTCTGGCCTACGTCGTCCTGCGTGGCAACTCGCGGCATGCCAACCCGTTTTTCCGGGCGGATATCGCTCATCTCGATCGCCGCTGGGAGTTCGCCGCCGCCCGGGGGCCCGACCAGGCGTGGTGGCGGCGGCTGCGGAGGGCGGTGCTCTTCGCCCTCTGCCGACCGAGTCCGGTCGCCGCCGCCGTCGCCCCGCCGGCGTCCCGTCCGGGCGACGTGGAGAGCGCTCTCGGCGTCTGTTTTCACACGTTTTCGCCCGCGCAGGTGACGCGGATGAATCGTGGGCGCCAGGCGTACCGCGCGACCTTCAACGACCTCGCCGTCGCGATGCTCTTTCAGATCATCGGTGACTGGCAGCGTGTCCATGCGGTCGCACCACGCAGCCGCGTTCGCATCGCCGTGCCCACCGACCTGCGCAGCCGGGAGGACGAGCGGATGCCGGCGACCAACCGCTACACCTATCTGTTTCTCGATCGTCGCGTCGATGACTGCGGTCGCTGGCCGTCGATCCTCGCCGACGTCCAGCGCGACATGCAGATGCAGCGGCAGACGCAGCGGGGGCTCGAGTTCCTGGATGGCCTGGGCTTGGCCGCCCGACACGAACGGCTGCTCGAGTGGCTGGTTCGCTGCGGTTCCTGCTTCACGACGGCGGTGCTCACGAACCTCGGCGATCCTTCCTGGCGGCTGCGGAAACGATTGCACATCGATGCCGACGGCCTGATGTGGATCGACGAGGCGCGATGCATCGACATCCGGATCCAGACGCCGCCGCTGCGTCCGCGCACACGCTGGGGGGTGGGGATCTCGGAGTACGCGGGCCGGATGACGATCTCCTTCCGCTACGACGCCACCGCCATGACGCCCGGGGACGCCGACGACGTGTTGCGTCGATACGTCGCCGAGTGGGAGCCGCTGCTGGACGCCGTGCCGTAGCCTCGCCGCCGGGCACGGCCGTTCCGGTGGCTTGGCGTCACACCCACTCGGCCGGCGGCTCGATGGCGTCCGCGGGCCGCTTGCCCGAGTCGAGGCGGCCGGAGCCGGCCAGCCGGCTCGTCGCCTTCACGGTCATGTCGCCGTCGCAGGCGATCTGGCAGGAGAGCCGGAGGCCCTTCTGGCCCGCGAGCCCCTTGGCCGCGAGCACGTCCCGCTCGGCCTTCGTCATCGCGGCTGGTTCGCCCGACAGGAATTCGACGCGGCAGGTTGTGCAGCGTGCCACGCCGCCACAGGCGTGCAATTGGTCGACGCCGCATTGGTCCACCAGCGCGTTGACCAGCCGCTTGCCGGCCGGCAAGTCGAACGTTCCCTTGCCTTCAACCGTCAGCTTGGGCATGTGCATCGCTCCTCGGGAGTTGTCGTCGTAAAGGGATCGCAAGGGCTGGCCGTCGGAGCCAGACGTCAGATTTTGGCCGGAGCGGGCGGCGTCGCGCCGGATGCGGGCTGCGGGGCGGTCGCCGGCTTCGGCTTCGGCGACTTGTCGTCGAGGTTCGCCGTCATGTCGTCGTCCGTCACGGCCGATGCCACGCCCGCGGTCGGCACCTCGAGACCGGCGGTCCAGACCAGCGCGTTGAGCATCAGCCGCCGAAAATCGTCGTTGTTCCAGTTCTTGTGGCGATGGGCGCCCGTGCAGCCGAACCCGCGGCCGCCGTCGGGCCTTTCATAGGCCCAGGCCAGCACCTCCCGCAGGCCCTTCCCCTTGCCGTCGCGGACGACCGGGTTGTTCGAATGCGGGCCATCCGGCCGCTCCCGGGTCTCGTCGGGCGGCACGGCCGACAGGATCGCGGTCACGCCGGTCATCGGCTCGCGGAATCGCATGTGGTAATACCACTCGTCGTTGGTCTCGAACGGCTTCACGCCCCGCGTGATCGGGTGTCCCTCGGCCAGTTCCGTCTTGGCCAGCGTCCAGTGCGGATTCACCGACCAGTGGGGCTCGAAGTAGCCCCCCATCCACTCGAGGAACTCGGGGCCGCCCTTCTCCTTGGGCACCTCGACGGCGTAGTGCAGGCAGGCGATACCCACGCCGCGTTTCGCGAGGGCGCCGATCTGGGCGAGCCGGTTGCTCTGCAGCACCGGATGGCCGCCGCCGCCGTCGGCGAAGAAGAAGATCGCGTCGGCGTTGTCGAACGCCGTCGGGTCGGTCGGCCAGCCGCCGGTGTAGGTCGCCGTCACGAGCCGTGGCCCTTTCGCACCCGTCTCGAAGGCGGCGTCGAGGCACTTCTCCACGAGCATGCAGCCAGCCCGAAACTCGTGGTCACCGGGGCCGTGGCTGGGCCGACCGGCCACGAGCACGAGCTTCTTCCGTCCGTCGGCCAGCTTCAGCCGCTTGAGGCGGATGTCCTTGAACTCGACCTTCATCGGCGGCCCGGCGTGCAGCTGCAGGGCGAGAATCCCCTCGGCTGCCCGCTTGCCCACCTGCTCGTCGACCGTCTCCGACATCAGCTGCCCGTTGATGAAGTGCTGGAGCTTCGGCCCACGGGCCACGATCTTCACGTCGTTCCACTCGCCCGGCCTGATCCGCTGCTGCAGTTCCTCGGCGGTGCCGATCGGCTCGCCCGAAGTCTTGGTGCCATCGGCGGCGATCGAGACCCGCTCCCCGCGCTTCGCGAGGATGCCGCGGCCCTTCTCCTCGTAGAGGATCCCCGAGTAGGTCGTGCCCGATTCGAAGTCGCCCTGGTATCCGCCGACGACGAAGTCGCCGTGATCCTTGCTGCGGTACTGGACGCCGCTGTTGCCGCCGGCGATCCGATACGAAAGCGTGAGTTCGAAGTCGTCGACGGTTCCCTGCCGCCAGATCAGGAAGGTGTTTCCCTTGGTCGGTTTCTCGGCCGTCGTCTGCCCGACGATCACGCCGTCCTGCACCGACCAGAAATCAGGCTTGCCTTCCCAGCCGTCCAGGGAAGTGCCGTTGAAGATCGACACGAATCCCGCGTCGGCGGCCGCGTCGGTCGCTTCGGCCGCCGGGCCGGGAATGCCGAGCGACATGACCAGGCAGACGACGCCGGCCACGCCGGCACGGCGGAGATTGAACGCGATCACGAGAGTCCCTCCTGAAAAGGCGACGATGCTTCGGCCGACGAAGTCAGCGGCCGCTCGCCGCAGAGTCTAACGCGGCCGGCCCGCCGCAGGCAAAAGCTGCCCGCCCAAGCGTGGGACGAACAGTGGGGCAAAGCGGAAGCGCGGCATCGCCCGCCTAAAACGCGATGCCCTCGCCACGTCCGCGGGGGGCCAGCGACTCAAGCGGCACCGGCAGGCGATCGGACCTCACCGACTCGACCTGCAGCCCCAGGCTCTCGAGAAACGGCTCGATCGCCAGCACCTTGATGCCCATCTGCCGGGCATCCTTCATCTGCTCGTCGCGGAATTTTTTCTCCTTGTCCGTCATCTTGCGGCGGGACGCGGCGCCGTCGGCATCGGTACCCCGGGACTTCGGTACGCCGGCGTCCACGACCATCGTCGTGGATGGGCTCACCGACTCCGCGACGGTTCCCCCGATGCGTTGCACGAGCTGCTCGAGCCGCTTCCGGTCGCCCTCCGCGCTGCCGCCGAACGTCGGCATGCCGACGATCACCACCTCCAGGGGCGTGCCGGGCGACCAGAGGTTGGTGGCCACGGCATCGCCGGGGATGATCGGGTCCTGGATCGAATCCTCGCGGACGCGGCAGCGGACGAGCGAATCGCTCTCCACGGCCACCACCTCCACGACGGCCTTGTTGCTGCCGAGCTGCGGCCGGGGATCGGTGGGATCGTAGACGTCGAACATCAGCCCGGCCCGCAGTCCCGTCGTGGTGCCGCAGGAGACGAGCACGGTGCGGTCAAGCTCGTTGACCGAGAGAATCCGGCCGTCGAACCCGTCCACGCGGTCGTCCTTCGGGGTCGCGGCCCGAACCGTGTTCTGCAGCGCGGGATCGGCCACGCGGAGCTTGGCGAGGGTGTCGTTCAGCCGGCGGATCTGCTTGTTGCGGGCGATCAGTTCGCTTCGCAGCAACTCGACGCGTTCCTTGTCCTCCTTGCCGAGAAACTCGGCCTTGCGTGCCTCCGGCAGCACCGAGATCCTCTCCTTGCCGGGCCCGTCGTCATAGGTGGCCGCGGCGATGTCCTCGATCGACTTGCTGAGATCCTGCAGTCTCGTGGCGCGGGCGTCGGCGGCTTGCTTCTGGGTTTCCAGTTCGTTCTTCTGGCCGTCGCTTTCCTTCGCATACTTCCTCTGCTCGTCG
>JBIIYN010000264.1:0-5614 GCA_044346795.1 Pirellulales bacterium | reverse complement strand
TCGACGCCGACGATCTGGCGGCCGGCATCGCCTGGGTACTCGCCGATGCGAGCGCGGCCGCGAGGCTCTCCGCCGCCTCCCGCGACCGGGCCTGCCGGCTCCACGACGCCACCGTCGTGGCCCGGCAATACGCCGATCTCTACGCAAGCCTGGCCGGCACGGAGCGGCAGCTCAGCCCGCCAGGACCGGGCTGACCCCCCTCTGTGAGCGGCTCGCCGCCCGCCCGGCCACCTTCGACTGTCCGAAGTACTATGGAGTCAGTCATCCGCGGTGAAGCCTGATACCGATCCGCCCGAGCCCCCCGCCACGACAGGCACCATGCATCACATCGTTTTCATCGGAGCCATGCAGCCCATCGAGGATTGCGCAAAAAACCCCTGGGCGTCGGCGGCGCACAACACCACGCAGCTGGAACTGATGCATGCCCTGCGGGAGGTCGGCGGCGTCCGCGTGACGGGCCTCAGCCTGCCGGGCTGCTCGGCGTTCAAGACCCGGCCTCGACGGCGGCCCTCCAAACGCGACGTCATCGAAGAGGGCGTGGTCATCGAGCAACTGCCTTCGTTCGCCCTGGGGCCGGTGCAGATCCTCACGCAGGTCTGGTCGCTCCTGCGCCGCCTGTTCGCCCGTTGGCCCGATGGACGGCCCGACGCGATTCTGGTCGCCAATCCGCTCTCCCGATTCACGGCACCGGCACTCCTGGCGGGCTGGTGGTACGGGATACCGGTCGCCACGATCGTGGCCGATCACACGCCGCCTCAGCCCGGACAGCGGCCGATGGGGAGGTTCCGCAGCTGGCTGGCGGCATGGATGATTCGCCTCTCGACGGGCACCATCGTCTTTTCCGGGCACACGACCACCCGGCTCAGACGCGGCAAACCTTCGATGCGGATGGTGCGGCCGCCCGCATCGTGGCTGCTCGATTTGCAACAGCCCCCTGCGGAACCCGCCGCCCGTGCCGTCTACTACGCGGGCGCCCTCTCGGAGGCCGCCGGCGTGGAACTGTTGCTCGACGCGATCCCGTACGTGAAGGACGCCACGATCGAGTTCTGGGTCAGTGGCCGCGGCCCGCTCGAACAGCGGATCCGGAGCCAGGCCGCCCAAGACTCCCGGATCAGGTTTCATGGCTTCGTCGATGACCAGCAGTATGGCGCGATGCTGCAACAGGCCGCGGTGCTCGTCAATCCGCGGCCCTCGCGGCTGCTCGAAAACCGTTACAACTTCCCGTCAAAACTGATGGAGTATCTGGCGGCGGGGAGGCCGATCATCTCCACGGCCACGTCGGACGTGGCCGAGCATTACGGCGACACCCTCGTCGTGGTCGAAGATGAATCGCCGCAAGGCCTGGCCCGCTGCATCGAAGAAACGCTGTCCCGGCCGGCACAGGAGAGGGCGCGGATCGGAGCCCGGGCCAGACAGACAGTCGACGGTGTGACCTGGCCGAGGGAGGCGGGTCGCATCCTCGACTTCATCCAGCAACTCGCGCGGCCCGCAACCCTCCGCGGCCAACCCCTGCAGGGCAGCCATCGATGACGCCGTCCTCCCACAGCATCTGCGTCGTCGTCCCCTACTTCGGGCGTCTGCCGGCCATGTTTCCCCTCTGGCTCGCGTCCTGCAGCCGCAATCCCGACGTGACGTGGCTGCTGCTCACGGACGACCGCACACCCTACGCCTACCCCCCGAACGTCCGCGTGGAGTACATGACGTTCGCCGCCATGCGGAAGATCTTCGCGGAGCGTCTGCAGCTGCCCATCCTGCTCGAGAACGGCTGGGATTTCTGCCGCTTCCGGCCTGCGTTCGGCCACGTGCTCGCGGACCGCTTCGCCGGCTTCCGTTGGTGGGGATACTGCGACCTCGACGTGATCTTCGGCACGCTGCGCACCTTCCTCACCGACGAGGTGCTCGACGCCCACGACAAGATCCTGTGGCTTGGCCACCTGTCGCTGTATCGCAACGAGCCTGCCATCAACGCCGCCTACAGGGGCGAGTCGACCGATGGCGAGATCCTCTACGAGCGAGCCTTCGTCAAAGGCAACGTGTCGTGCTTCGACGAAATCGGCATCAACAGGATCATGGAGAGACAGGGCCGCCGCATCTACAAGGGGGTGGTCTTCGCCGATTTCGCCCAGCGAAGCTTTCTGTTCCGGCGGCTCCATCTGCCAGAGGGCGCCGACCCCACCAGTGGCAGGCAGATCTTCACGTGGGAGGATGGCCGCCTCCTCAGGCACTTCCTCACGCCCGAGGGCACGGGCTCCGAAGAGTTGCTCTACATCCACTTCTGCCGGCGCCGCATGACCTTGAATCTGGTTTCCACGCCCGATATTCTCTCATTTGCGATGGTTCCCAATCAGTTCGTCGATCGCCCGCCGTCGATCGATAGGGAATTCATCCTGAAGAACACGCGCAACCGCATCTACTGGTCGTATTGGCTGCCCCGCCTCCATCCGCGCCGCATCTACCGAAGGCTTCTCTGGCAGGCCGGGCTCGTCCGCGAGCCATGACATGGAAGCACCTGCCTGCGGGGCGTGAGCGGCATCCCGCAAGACGGCCTCCTGGAAAGATACATGACCGACGCTTCGAATCCCGCGACGATCGACCGTTACGAACGCGCACTCTGGACCCTGCGGTTGCTCGGTCTCCGGGGGGTGGCCTACGCCGCTCTTGGAAAGGCTCTGAAGAGATCCTTTCGCATGCGATTGCGCCATCCGTTGGCCCGCCATCCCTTCGTTGTTCGTTGCCCGTCTTCAGACATCCCGACCTACGAGCAGATTTTCCTGACGCAGGAATACGACTTCCACGTCCGGCGTCCGCCACGGGTCATCATCGACGCCGGGGCCAACATCGGGCTGGCTTCGATCTATTTCGCTAGCCGATTCCCCGAAGCCCGGATCATCGCCATCGAGCCGGAGGACACGAACGTGGAACTTCTCCGGCTGAATACCCGCGCGTACCCGAACGTGACGGTTTTCCAAGGCGCACTCTGGGGCCGCGACGAACCCCTCCATGTCGTCGACCGCAAGTTTGGCAAATGGGGGTTCATGACCGAGGCGGCAGCCGGGCCGCAGCCGACGGGCGGCACGATCACGCAGGTGACCCGTGGGATCTCCGTCCCCACGCTGCTCGACGAGCATGGAATCCAGGAAATCGACATCTTCAAAATCGACATCGAGGGTTCCGAAAAGGAGCTGTTCGAGGATTCCGGAGCATGGATCGGGCGGACCAACGCCCTGATCGTGGAATTGCACGATCGCATGAAGCCCGGCTGCGAGAAGAGTTTTGCCGCCGCCACCGGCGATTTCGACGACGCTTGGCGGCGTGGCGAAAATGAGTTTCGCACCCGCCGGGCGGGATGCATCGCCCCGGCCGACAACTCCTAGCCTGATGGCTCGCGGGTCGTGGATGTTCATATGGTCAAGAGTGATATCACGACGTCGTCGGACTTCGTGGCGAAGCCAGCGGCCTTCGACCACGTGTTTCTCTCTTCGGGCAGCTTCGAACGCAGGCCCCTGTTCGCATCGATCTCTCGCCGAGCCACGGGAGCGAGGGTATTCTCTATGCAGAATTCGTCGCCAGTGCCCCACGAATTCGACTGTCCCCCGGCTATCCTCACGGAGTGCTGAACCGTGGCACAGCTGCCGCAACTTGCGATGAAAGTGCGACTTGCCTTGCGCAATCGCCTGCTTCGCTGGCGCTGGTGGGCCACGTACTTTCTCACCCGGTTCGGCCGGCGTGTCATGATCGAGCGGCCCGCAGGCGACGTCCGCCACCGGCACGCCATCTGCCTCCTCACCGTGACGCCGGATACCGAACAGCTCGATTTCTTTCGCGGGCTCACGGGGTATGACATCTATGTCGTCTGCGACGACAACACCGCCGACATCGAGCCGCTGCGTGCGCGGTACCACGACTTCCTCTTCGTGCGGATCGACGAACTGCACTGTCACCGCAGGGGATTCCGCCAGCTCAACGCCTTCGTGAAAAATGGCGTGCCCAGCTCCTGGGACAAGGCGCTGTGCTATTTTTGCGAAGTCATCCCCGACCGCCACGAACACGTCTGGTTCCTGGAGAGCGACGTGTTCGTGCCCTCGACCGAAACGCTTCCGGCGATCGATCGGAAGTATGGCGATGCAGCCGATCTGCTGAGCCAGCGATTCGAGGCTTTCGCGGACGTGCCCAACTGGCCGTTCTGGCACAAGCACCACGACCGGAGTCTGCCCCGGTTCCGGAGCCAGGTGAGCGCGATCCGGGCCGGCAAGACATTCATCGCCCGGGTCGCAGCGTATGCCGCGTCCCATGGACGACTCATCTTCCTCGAGAGCTTTTTCCCCTCGCTGGCCGTCCGGGAAGGACTGCGGTTCGAGGGAATCGAGGAACTCGCCTCCATCCTGTTCCACAAGCGGTGGAAACCGGACGAGTTCCGGCCGGAAAACCTCTATCACCCCGTGAAGGACCTGCGGCTCCAGGCGGCCGCACGAAGTCAGTTCCGCTAGCACTCGATCGCATCCGGGGCTGATCGAACGGCCCGATCGGCCGTTTGGCGAGACTGGACGGCAGCCGTAGCCCCGGCTTGACGGGCGAAGGGTGCCGAATGAGACTCGACCATGGCCGTCCGCTTGCACCCGCGGGCGCCGCCCCCCCCTACTTCCACGATGCTGGCACTGCGATCATGTCTGTTGCTCTATTGGGACTTGCCGCCTACCCGGAGAACCAGGTCTGGCCGAAGGTCGAATTGCTGGTTCGTAGCGCCCGCAGTCGCTCACCGCGAACGCCCGTCACGCTGCTGACCACCCCTCTTGGCAACGTGGATCGCCGGCTGTTCAAGCGATTTGCCGTGGAGGCGATCGAGTGTGTCGATCCGCCCCCGCGTCCCGGAGCGGATCGCGTCGCCGCCGCGAAGCGACATTGGGAATGGTTTCTCGAATTCTGCTGCCGAAGGTATGCCCTCTACAGGGAGGTCATCGAGGCTCGCGACGAGAGCCATTTCTTACTCACCGACACGCGGGACGCGATTGTGACAGCTCCGCTCGACAACCATGTCGTCGAATCGCGTCTCGTTCTTTCGCAGGAACACGCGACGACGGCCATCGCCGCGAACGACCTCAATCGCAGGTGGATGGTGGAGGGGTACGGAGAAACGGGACTGGCCGCCGTGGCGACCAGGCCGATTCTCTGTTGTGGCACCATCTTCGGGCCGCGGCAGTCGATCATCGCCTACCTGATCGCGATGTCGGACGAGGCTCACCGAATCGGTGCAGAAACATTGCAGCGCATCGGTGATCAACCGCTTCTCGCCCATCTGGCATATTCAGGAAAGCTGCCGGAATACGCGATCAGCACGGCGGAGGAGGGCTGGATGCGGTCCATCGGCATCATGCCGCTCGAGGAGATCAGCATCGACTGGGACCAGCGGCGCGGCCCGCAGCCGCCGCCGTGCATGATCGTCCACCAGTACGACCGGCACGTGCAAAGCCGGCGGGTCCGGCAGGCCGTCGCCACGGCCGCCTCGCTTCCCTGGTGGCACCGATGGCCGATCCAGAAGTACGTTCAGTACGACGAGGGAGTGGCGGCCCGCATGCTTCGAGCGTTCGTCAAGACCTTCATCCTCAGGTCCTCCTGA
>JBIIYN010000263.1:0-5624 GCA_044346795.1 Pirellulales bacterium | reverse complement strand
ATGGTGAATCGCTCGTGAGTCGCAGAGTTCACCGGCGGCTGCGCGCGGCCCCCGACCGGCTCCGATCGTTGGTTGTGCGTTGTTGCTTTCGGTCGCATTCTATCATCCTAACGGGTTTCCGCCGTACCGGCAGATTCGACCGGGGATGGGAAAGCGGGCCGCCGCGGGTTTGCCGGTTTCGGTGCCGGGGCGGATACTGACAGAGAGTGCCGGCGTCCGGCCGCGCCCGTTCACATCGGAGGGATCGCAGGAGTGTCCACCGCCGCCCGTCCTAAGACGCTCGACGAGATTCTGCAGGAGTTCGCCCAGCATCGGAAGCTGATGCAGGAGGAGCTGCAGAAGGTGATCGTCGGCCAGAACGACGTGATCGAGCAGCTCTTCGCCGCCATCTTCACCCGCGGCCACTGCCTGCTCGAGGGCGTGCCCGGCCTGGCCAAGACGCTGATGGTGTCGACCTTGGCGCGGATTCTCGACGTCGGCTTCAAGCGGGTGCAGTTCACGCCCGACCTGATGCCCTCCGACATCACCGGCACGAACGTCCTGGAGGAGGACGAGGCCGGGCGGCGCCGGTTTCGCTTCGTCGAGGGGCCGATCTTCACGAACATCCTCCTGGCCGACGAGATCAACCGCACGCCGCCGAAGACCCAGGCGGCGCTCCTGCAGGCGATGCAGGAGCGGGAGGTTTCGGTGGGGCAGGAGACCTACGCCCTGCCCGATCCCTTCTTCACGATCGCCACGCAGAACCCGATCGAGCAGGAGGGCACCTACCCCCTGCCGGAGGCCCAGCTCGACCGCTTCATGTTCAACATCAAGGTGGGCTATCCCACCGCGAGCGAGGAGGAGCAGATCCTCATGGCGACGACCCGGGCCGAGAAGCCCGAGGTGCGGAAGGTGCTGTCGGGGCGTGCGATCGTCAACATCCAGAAGCTCGTCGGCAGCGTGGCGGTGAGCGAATACGTCGTGAAATACGTGGCCCGGCTGGTGCGGGCCACGCGGCCCAAGGATCCGCAGGCCCCCGCCTACGTGGCGGAACTCGTCGACTGGGGCGCCGGGCCGCGGGCCGGCCAGTTCCTCATCCAGGGTGGCAAGGCGATGGCCGCCATGGACGGGCGGTTCAGCGTGTCGCTCGACGACATCCGGCGGATCGCCGTGCCGGTACTCAGGCATCGCATCGCCACCAACTTCCAGGCGCAGGCCGACGGCCTGACGAGCGAATCGATCGTGGAGCGGCTCGTCCGCGAGATCCCTGAGCCCGAGATCCCCAAGCTGGTGAAGTAAAAAAAGGGGACATTCTGCTTTTCCATCACCATGCAAAAAAGGGGACATTCTGCTTTTCCATCACCATGCGTTGGATGGGTGGACGAACGCTGAAAAGCAGAATGTCCCCTTTTTTTACCGAACGCTGAAAAGCAGAATGTCCCCTTTTTTGGAGTGACGGGAGCAGAGCGATGGTGCGGGCGGTCGAGGAATACCTGAAGCCGGAGGTCGTGCGGCAGATCGCGCGGCTCGACCTCCGGGCGCAGTTCATCGTGCGGGGGTTCCTGCAGGGGCTCCACGCCAGCCCCTACCAGGGCTTCTCCGTCGAGTTCAGCGAGCACCGCAAGTATGCCGCCGGCGACGATCCCAAGGACATCGACTGGCTGGTCTACGCCAAGACCGACAAGCACTACGTCAAGAAGTTCGAGGCCGAGACCAACATCACCGGCTACCTCGTCGTCGACACGAGCGCGTCGATGGCCTACACCTACCGGCAGGAGCTCACCAAGCTCGACTACTCGATCTCGCTGGCCGCGGCCCTCTGCTGGCTGATGGTCCACCAGCAGGACCCCTGCGGCCTGATGGTCTTCGACGAAAAGCTCCACGCCAGCCTGCCGGCCCGCTCGAAGCGGTCGCAGATCGCCCAGGTGCTCTCGGTGCTGGCGAAGGTGAAGCCCTCCGGCCGCACCGACATCGCCCGCAGCCTCGTACAGGTGGCCGCGATGCTCCGGCACCGGTCGCTCGTGATGGTGTTCAGCGACCTGCTCGCCGACCCCGAGCCGATCCGCGACGCCCTCCTGCGGCTGCGGCACCGTGGGCACGACGTGATCCTCTTCCACGTGCTCGACGAGGCGGAGGTGCGGTTTCCCTTCGAGGGCATGGTGGAGTTCACGGAGCCGGAGTCGCTCGACCGGCTGGTGGTGGACGCCGACGCGGCCCGCAAGCAGTACGTGGCGGGCGTGGAGGCGTTTCGGGAGGAGTACCGGAAGACCTGCTTCCACGCCGGCATCGACTACGTGCCCCTCGACACGAGCATGCAGTTCGACCGGGCCCTGCTGGGCTATCTTTCCAGCCGCCGCAACCGGTTTTGACGGCGCCCCGGCTAAACTACCGGTATGGGCCTCTCGTTCCTTACTCCGATGCTGCTGGGCGGCATGGCGCTCGTCGCCGTGCCGTTCGTGCTCCACCTGATCATGCGCAGGAAGCCGGTGAAGCGGGAGTTTCCGGCGCTGCGATTCCTCCGGCAACGGGCGGTCGCCAATCGGCGGCGGCTGCGGCTCAACCATCTGCTGCTCCTGCTGTTGCGGATGGCGGCGCTGGCGCTCCTCGCCTTCGCGCTCGCCCGGCCCGTGCTCCGCGGGGCGGGCTGGCTGGCCGACGGCGAAGGGCCGGTGGCGGCGGCGTTCGTCTTCGACACGGCACCCCGCATGCTCCTGCGCGAGGGCAATCGCACGCGGCTGGAGCAGGCCGTCGCCATGGCGCGGACGCTCTTCAAGAAGCTGCCGGCGGAAAGCAGGGTGGCGGTGCTCGACACGGCGGGCGGAGCCGCCGCTTTTTCACCGACGGTCGCGGCGGCCGCCGCTCGCATCGACCGGCTCGCGGCGGCCACGCCGACGGCGACCCTTTCCCAGGCGGTGGCCGGGGCAATCCGGCTCCTGGCCGGCTCGGGCATGGTGAGGCGCGAGATCTACCTGTTCACCGACTGCTCGCACGGGGCCTGGGACAATGCCCAGCCGCTCGATCTCGCCGCCACGCACCCCGACACGAGCCTGCTGATCGTCGACGTGGGGGCCACGGCCGTCCGCAACTACGCGATCGAAGCGGTCGAACTGTCGAGCGACAGGATTCCCGCCGGTGCGTCGCTCGGGCTGGCCGTGACGACGAGCCGCGTCGGCACCGAAGCCGGTCGATCGGTGTCGGTGGAGATGGTCGGCGCCGACGGCCGGTCCACGAGAAGAGCCATGAAGCCCGGTGGTTGGCAGGCGGCCGCGGAAGGAGAACTCGATTTCGAGATCACCGGCCTCGAGACGGGTATCCGGCAGGGAAGGGTGGTGATCGACGGCGACGACGACCTCGAGGCCGACAATTCAAAAAGCTTCACGGTCGAGGTGGGGGCCGCGGCGCGCGTGCTCGTCGCGGCTCCCGCGCCCGCCGTGCGGACGGGACTCTTCATGTCGCAGGCGATCGCACCGGTGGCGCTCGCGAAGGCGGGCAAGGCGGCCTTCACCGTCACGCTCGCCGATACGGCAGAACTCGCGTCGATCGCCTGGGACGACTTCCGCGGCATCGTGCTGGTCGATCCGTCGCCACTGCCGCCGGCCACGTGGGACCTGCTCGGCCAATGGGTGGCGGCGGGCCGCGGCCTGGTGGTGTGGCTCGGGCCGCGGGCAGGGGAGGCGGCGAAGTTCAACAGTGCCGCGTCGCAGCGGGTGCTCGGGGGCGGGATCGTGCGGGTCTGGCGGGCCGCCGGCGGGGAGAATTTCCTGGCGCCCGAGGCGCTCGATCACCCGATGCTCGCGGCCTTCCGGCGGGTCGGCGACGCCGTGCCCTGGCAGGACTTTCCGGTGACGCGGCATTGGGAATTCGAGGCTGATGCAGGTGCGGCGGCGCCGGCGGGCGGGGCCGACGACGCGACGGCCCACGTGGTGGCGGCGTATCGCAACGGCCTGCCCGCCGTGATCGAACATCGGCTCGGCCAGGGCATGGTGGTGACCGTCACGACGCCGGTGTCGCAGCCGGCAGACGACCCCGACGCCTGGAACACGCTCGCCACCGGCTTCGAGCCTTGGCCGTTCGTGATGCTCGCCAACGAGACGCTCCTGCGCGCGATCGACACGGCCGACGACCGCAACATCGTCGCCGGCCGGCCGGCCAGCCTGCACGTGGCGAGGCGGGATGCGGCCGCCGCGTTCGTGCGGCCTCCGGAGGGAGATGAGTTTCCCGTCGCCATCGATCAGGCGCGGGGCACGGTCGCCGTTACCGCCACGCAACAGCCGGGCAACTATGCCGTTCGGGTCGGCGGCGCGGCCGGCGGCGCGGCGACGGGTTTCAGCGCGAACCTCGATCCGTCGGCCACCGACTTCAGGCGGCTGGATGCCGATGCCCTGGCCGCGGTGTGGGGAAGGGAAATGCGGCTCGCGCGGACGGAGGCCGAACTCGTCCGTGACGTCAATCTCGAACGTGTCGGCGCCGAACTCTTCGGCTGGATCATCGTGCTGGCGGCCGCCGTGATGGCGGCGGACTGGATCGTGGCCAACCGCTTCTACACGCCCCGCGAGGACTCCGTCGTCGGCGCCGGCCCGGCGACAGAGTTCGCGGAGGCCGCCGCGGAGGCGGCCGCGCCGACGGATGCGGCGGGATCGCGGCGGCCGCCCCCCGTGCCGGGCCGGTCCACCGCGGTGCCCCGGAAGCCTCCGCCCCTGCCGGGCGCCGTCGAGCAGGAGGCCGGAGCATGATCGCCGCGACGTCCCTGCAGAGAGTGTCGGTGTCGCTCGACCCCGTCGGCTCCTGGCTCCTCGTGGCCGCGGTGGCGGTCGCGCTCCTGGCCGTGCTGCTGGCCGTGCCGCCCGACCGCTCGCGCGTGTCGCGCGGCCGCGTGCTCCTGCTCTCGCTCCTGCGGCTGGGCGGGTTTCTGGCGCTCGTGCTCTGCATGCTCAGGCCGACCCTCGTGGCGACGCGGCAGTCGCGGCAGCAGGGCACCGTCGTGGTGCTGGCCGACGCCTCGAAGAGCATGACCGTGGCGGACGGTTCCAACGGTCGGACGCGATGGGATGAGCTCGCCGCGGCGGTCGCCGCGGCGCGGCCGGCGGCCGAGGCCGTCATGGAGAGCGGCGCTTTCGACATCGCCACCTATGTCTTCGATCGCGAACTCCGGCCGGTGGCTCCAGTCGCCGGCAACCCCTTTCCGCTCGCCGCGTGGCAGGCGGGCCAGACCACCGATCAGACGGCGATCGGCGCCGCGATCGCCGAGGCGACGCGGGCCGTGGCCGGTCGGCAACTCGCCGGCGTGATCGTGCTCAGCGACGGGGGCCAGCATGCCTATCCGCCGCGGGACGAGCCGCCACAGACGGCCGCCCGGTCCCTCGGCGATGCGGGGGTGCCGCTCTGGAGCGTCACGTTCGGCCAGCAACTCGGGGCGGGGCAGGGCCGCGACGCCGCGGTCGCGAACCTCTCGGTGGGCGAGACGGTCTACCTCAAGAATCAGCTCGAAGTCGCGGGACGGGTGCGACTGGAGGGACTCTCCGACCGGGACGTAGTCGTGAAATTGCTGGCCGAGAACGACGCCGGCAGCATGGTGGAGGTGGCCCGCACGACCGTCAAAGGGGGGCAGGCGGGGCCCGCCCGGGACGGCGGTCGCCCGACCGAGC
>JBIIYN010000262.1:0-5668 GCA_044346795.1 Pirellulales bacterium | reverse complement strand
CGGCGAGCGTGAACCCTCCCAGGCCGACGGGCAGGAGCGTGGCCAGGCTCGGCTGATGTTCCGGCAACGCCTCGGGCGAGTAGTCGGCCAGGCGACGCGGTTCGGACACGGTGGGCGAGGTCGTGGAGCCGGAGCGATTCCACGACATGACCAGCCGCCGACGTTGATCTCGGCGCTGGCTGGCAGCGAGCGACATGGGGCGCGGATTCCATCCCGGGAGTCCACGGGACGTGTTGCCGTCCCGCGCGGCCCGCGGCCGGCATCCTGCCGCACCTCGATCGGACCACATCAGGGCAATTCGACCGATCCTCCGCCGGGGATTCACTGCCGCGACCGCGGGCAGGTTATGACGCATGCCCGGCAGGTTCGGCAGAGTCGTCACCGGCCCATTTGCCGGTCCTGTCGGTCTGCGGTACGATCCCGCCACTCACTGACGGAACCCCGGAGAATCAACCCCATGGCCTACTCGCTCCCTCCCCTGCCCTACGCCTTCGACGCCCTCGAGCCGTCCATCGACGCCCGCACGATGGAGATCCACCACGACAAGCACCACGCGGCCTACGTGACGAACCTCAACAAGGCGCTCGAGGGGCATGCCGACCTGGCGGCCCTCCCGATCGAGAAGCTGATCGCCGGGCTCGAGAAGGTGCCCGAGGCGGTCCGCACCGTGGTGCGGAACAACGGCGGCGGCCATGCCAATCACTCGCTCTTCTGGGAGACGATCGGCAAGGGCAAGGGCGGCGAGCCGGCCGGTCACCTCGGCGAGGCGATCCGGAGCGTGTTCGGCGGCTTCGACACCTTCAAGGAGGCCTTCACGAAGGCCGCCATGGGGCGGTTCGGCAGCGGCTGGGCCTGGCTCTCGGCCGATCCGCACGGCAAGCTGCTCGTGGAGAGCACGGCCAACCAGGACAGCCCGATCATGCAGGGCAACACGCCGCTCCTGGGCATCGACGTCTGGGAGCACGCCTACTACCTGCTCTACCAGAATCGCCGCGCCGACTACGTGAACGCGTTCTACAACGTGATCGACTGGGACGCCGTCGGCAAGCGGTTCGCGGCCGTCAAGAAGTAAGCCGCCGAGAGCCACACAGGAAAGCCACGAAGGGGACGGGCACCTTTTGCTTCGCAAAGGGGACAGGCACCTTTTGCTTCGCAAAGGGGACAGGCACCTTTTGCTTCGCAAAACGAGCCAGTCCCCTTTGCTCCCCATCCTTCCAGGTTCCCCGTGAACGTGGCGCGATGGTGAAGCTGGGCTGTCGGCGTTTTGCTGCCGTTGACTTTTCTTCGCGCAAATCCTTATCTCCCCCCCAGCCGGCGAACCGATACATCCGGCAGCGTTTGAAGGCGGGATCACGGTGGAGGCATTTGCATGACCGCGTTACGGAGATTCGAGGACAGGCTGTTCGCGGCCGCTCTGCTGGCCTGCGTGCTGCCGGCGGTGGGCTGCAAGACCGGCAGTTCTTTCGCCAAGCCCTCCTGGTGGAGCTTCGGCGGCACCGCCAAGGAGGCCGATTCTCTCGCATCCGCGCCCCCGTATGGCGGCGACATCCAGAAGCCGTCCACGTCCGCCAAACCCTATCCGACCACTTCGACTCCCAGCGGGTACGTGATCACCGGCACCGGCAGCCCGACCGGTACGGTTCCGCAGTACGAGTCGGCGCAGGCCCAGTCGCCCGTCGTCTACGGCAGCACGCCGGCGCCGCAGACAACACCCGCCGCCATCGCAGCCGCGCAGTCATCGGCCCTGCCGCAGCAGCCGGGCGCCTCGGCGATCGCGCCGCAGGTCGGCCCGTATGCAGCGCTTGCCGGCGACACGATTCCGCCGCCCGGCCAGCCCCTGCCCCCGCTCTCGCCCTCCGCGCTGCCAAGCCCGGCCGCGGCTTCGGGCATGGCCGGCATGCAGCCCATGGCCGCGATGCCGTCGATGCCTGCGGAAACCGCCCTGCCAAACACGGCCTACTCGAATTTCTCCGCCCCGGCGGCCGGTCAGTCGGCCGGTCAGTGGGCCAGTCCGGCCACGATCGAGCCGCCGCCGGCCCGGATGGCCGATGCCCGCCTGGCGGACCCGGCTGCCGCCCTGCCCGCGGCCGCGTTGCCTGCCGCCGCGGCAGGCGGACGGTATTCGTCCGGCACCGGCAGCCGATTCTCGGGAGCCGCCGAGCCTGCTTCGTTCTCCCCGCCCCCGGCGGCTCCGGCGGCTTCGTACGGCGCACCTTCGGCCACGGCTTTCCCGACGGGGCCCGCGACCCCGGCACCCGCCGGTCCGGCCGGCCTGCCCGCCGCGGCGCCCGGTCTGCTTCAGCCTTCGATGCAGCCGCCCGCACAGCCGGTACGGCGGCCCGACCCCTTCTACCGGCCGGGCGGCACCACGAGCTACCGCCCCAGCCGGGCGCTCTTGGCGGATGATTCCACGCCGGCCTCGGCACCGGCGACGTCGGCCGTCCGAACGGCGGCCTACGACGAGCCGCTCGCGGGCACGATTCAGCAGTGACCTGCCCGGTGTGGTACAAGGCGGTGCATGGACCGCATCCGTGACCACAGCCTGCCCACCGGCCCGCTTTTCATGAAGCGGCTCGGAGTTACGTGGCTGCGCAGCGGGGCGTTGTTCCTCGCCTGCACGTCCATGGCGTGGGCGTGGGTCTTGCCGGCGGCTGCCGCGGAGAAGGATGCGGAGAAGATCGTCTTTCAAGGGTCGATGCCGCTGCCCGACCGTGCCCGCGATGCCGCCGGCAATGAGGTCGAAATCACGGGCTTGAGCGGCGTGGCCTGGCTGGGTGACGATCGCTATGTCGCCGTTTTGGACAACAGCCGCTACCTCCTCCTGTTTCGGCTGTCGCTTTCGCAGACCGGCAAGCCGCTGGCCGTCGAGTCGCTGGAGGCCGTGAAGCTTTCGCAGAGGCATGACTACGAGTACGTGGTCCCGTGCCCCGCCCCGGTCGCCCGTGGCATCGAGCGAGAGCGGTGGCGGGGTCGACCGGAGAGCCGCGACGTCGACCGCCGGGACGACGCGGAGTTCGTGCTCGTCTGCGAGGAAGACACACCTGCCATCAGGGCGTTTTCCCTGCCGGATGGAGGCATGGTCGGTGCGGTGCCGCTCCCCGACAACCTGATGACCAGGCGGCCGAATCGCGGGCTCGAGTCGCTGGCGATCGAGCCCGACGGCCGCTCGCTCTGGACGGCCAACGAGGAGGCCCTGCCCGCCGACGGTCCGCCGGCCGCCGCCGACGCGGGCACGGTGGTGCGGCTGACGCGGCTCCCCCTTCCCGCCGACGGCCAGGATGCCCGCGAGCGGCCCGTTCCGGCGGACGAGGCTGAGGCAGTGGCCGCCCTGCAGGTGGCCTACCAGGTCGATCCCGTGCACACCTTCCTGCGGGTGCTGTCCGGCCAACCGCTCTCGGGCCTGTCGGCGCTCGTCGCCCTGGGCAAGGGACACCTGCTCACGCTCGAGCGCAGCGGCGCGCCGGGCCTGCCGCCATTCGCGAGCCGGATCTATCTGGTCGACACCGCTTCCGCCGTGGACGTGTCCGGGGTCGAACGCGATCTCGCATCCCGCCCCGAGGCCTTCGTGAAGAAGCGGCTCCTGTGGAAGGATTCCCTCGGGATCAATCTGGAGGGCCTGTGCCTGGGGCCACGGCTCGCCGACGGCAGCCGCGGCCTGGTCGGCATCGCCGACAACGGCGGCATCAGCACGCCGAATCAGCTCGTCGGCCTGTCGCTCGTCACGCCCGCGCCCGCCGTCGAGCCCGGCGTGCTCGGCGCCGTCGCCGCACTCGTCGCGATCGCCCTGGTCGTGGGCCGGCTCACCAGCCCCTGACGAATGGGCCCCCGATCTACCAGCCCATGACCATGTTCGATTCGATCACCCGGCGGGCCCGGTCGAGGTCGTCGCCGGTCTCCTGCATGTAGAGCCGGATCGCGTGGAGCTTGTCTCCCTGCGCCTTGGAAAGGCATTCGCGGGCCGTGTTGCAGGGATCGAGGCGGGGGTCGCTCGGCCCCGAGCAGAGTCCGATGGCCGATTTCGAGATCACCCACGTATCCCGCGGCCGGCGGGTGAGGCGGACGATCCGTTCGCCCGGATAGGCCTCCTCGACGACGGCCGCTGCCGCCTGCTCGTCGGCCGCCCAGGAGATGATGATGTGGGCGCTGGTTTCGATTTCGAAGAGCGGCATGGCGGGTCTCCCGAGGGATTGATCGCTTCCCAAGACCTTACGCCACGTCCGCCGCGCCGGTCAATTGTTCAGGCCGCCGGCTTCTGGCTACCATTGACGGGGCACCGACCGCCACAGCAGCATCGAGAGGCGACCACATGCGGTACGACCGGCATGGTTTTCCGATTCCGGCGGAATTCGACGCGGCCGCGAACGATGCGGCTGGGACGGTCGAGTTCGGCCGGGCCGCCACCGGGCCGGGCGGTGGCCGGCGGCCGGGTGCCGGAAAGCGCTGGCTTTTGATCGCCGCGATCCTGGGCGGGGTGGTGCCGGCGATCGTCGTGCCGCAGGTGCTGCCGATCGTGCGGGAACTGGTGGTGCAGTGGTCGCTCGAACAGGCGGCCGAGTGCGAGGCGAAAAGCGACATCGCAGGGGCCGTGACCGACCTGAGCCGGGCGATTCACTGGCAGGGCGACCAGGTCGACCTGCTCTGCATGCGGGCGATGCTCCGGCTGGAAAACGAGGACGCCCGCGGCTGCCTCGAAGACGCCAGGCGTGCCAGCGAGATCGCCCCCACGGCCGTCCAGCCGTGGCGGGTGCGGGCGCTCGTGAACGTGGTGCTCGACGACGTCGGGGCGGCGCTCGACGCGGCCGACATGGTGGTGCAGCTCTCCGCGGCCGGCGATCCCGACGCCCTCAACCATCGGGCCTACATCCGGGGGCTGGTGGGCCGTGATCTCACCGAGGCGCTCGCCGACATCGATCGGGCGCTGGGCATCTCCGACCGCGTCGCTCCGGACGGCGAGGACGAGGACGCGGGCCTGGCCCCGGGGCAGTCGTCCCCCGAGATGCTCGACACGCGGGGCTTCCTCTTGCATCTGCTCGGCCGCCACCGGGAGGCGGTGGATCAGCTCAACCTCGCCATCACGGGCATGCAGCAGAATCGCCGCAAGCTGAGGCTGTTGGCGGGCCGGGTCGATCCGGTGCAGCTGGCCTGCCGGCTGCGGAGCCTCGAACATGGTCTGGCCGTGATGCACCAGCACCGGGCCCAGGCCTGCGAGGCAATCGGCCTCGACGAGCAGGCCGGTCAGGATTTCGAAATGGCCAAGCGGAAGGGCTTCGACCCCACCCGCGGCATTTTCTGACGGGCCGTGGCGCCGCGGAAAACAGGCTCTTTTGAATTGGCCCGAGAGCCGATACACTTGGGGCTTACGGCGAAGGCCCGTTGTGACCGCTGGCGTGGCTGGCGATCGCGCACGGGGGTGTAGCTCAGTTGGTTAGAGCGCCAGCCTGTCACGTTGGAGGCCGCGGGTTCGAGTCCCGTCACCCTCGCTGTTTTTTCCGCCGCCCGGGCCATCGAGAACGTATCCGACTTTGGTGGAGCTCCGGCTTCGGGGCGGCAAAAGTCTGCGTCCGCCGTTCCGACGGCGGAGGGGCTCGTCGCGTGGGCCGGGGCGGCCCTGGCTTTGTCCGCCGCTCCGACGGCGGAAGGGACAGCTCCTCGAGCTTTCGCCGACCCC
>JBIIYN010000261.1:0-5683 GCA_044346795.1 Pirellulales bacterium | reverse complement strand
CGCCGGAACCCACGCCGGAACCCACGCCGGAACCCACGGCCTTCATGCCGGCTGACAAGGTCGTTCGAGTGTCGGCGGAAAGCCTGACACGTCTGGTCGGCCTGACCGGAGAAACCCTGGTCGAATCACGCCATCTGCGTCCCTTGGTCGACGGCATTTTCGCACTCCGGGCCGCGCAGTCGAAACTCAGCGCCGCCGTCGCGACGATCGACACGCGGCTCCCGCGCTACGATCTCGATCCGGCCGCGGCACGGGCTGCCGCGCTGGCGACCCTCCGCGGACAGGCCGATGCCGTGCTCGCCGGTCTGACGCGGTCCTGCGAGGCGCTCGAGAACTTCGCCCGTCGCAACGAAGATCTCGCCAGCCGGCTGCATCAGGAGGTCCTCGTCAGCCGGATGCGGCCGCTCGCCGACGGCATCCGCGGCCTTCCGCGGCTCGTTCGCGACCTCGCCCGCTCCCTCGGCAAGCAGGTGCGACTGGAGGTCCGCGGCGATCAGACCGGCGTCGACCGCGACATCCTCGACAAGCTCGAGGCGCCGCTCTCCCATCTCATCCGCAACGCCCTCGACCACGGCATCGAGCCCCCCGCACGGCGCGAGGCGGCGGGGAAGCCGGCGACGGGATCGATCATCCTGGAGGCGCGTCACCACGCCGGCACGCTGACCATCACGCTGACGGACGACGGGGCCGGCATCGACGTCGGCCTCCTGCGAGCCACCGCCGTCGACCGCGGCCTCGTCGCGGCACAGATCGCCGACCATCTCTCCGAGCAGGAACTGCTGGAGTTCCTCTTCCTCCCGGGCTTCTCCACCAGGCGCAGCGTCACGGAGGTTTCCGGGCGGGGCGTCGGGCTGGATGTCGTGCAGACGATGGTCAGGGCCGTCGGCGGCACCGTGCGGCTGGCGACCGAGCCCGGCAGGCGGACGGTCTTCACGCTGCAACTGCCGATCACGATGTCGGTGATCCGGGCGCTGCTCGTCGCCATCGCCGGAGAGCCGTACGCCTTCCCGCTGCCCCGCATCGACCGGATCATCTCCTGCCGGCAGGCCGACATCCGCTCCTGCGAGGGACGCCATTACATCGATTGCGACGGCACGGCGATCGGCCTCGTGCTGGCCGCCCAGGTGCTGCACGTGCAACCCGATCGACCGCCCCCGCTGGCGATCGACGCCCCGGTGCCGGTGGTCGTCGTCGGCGACCGTGGCCAACGGTTCGGCCTCGTCGTCGATGCCTTTCTCGGGGAGCGCGACCTGGAAGTCCGACCGCTCGACCCGCGGCTCGGCGGCGTGCCCGACATCAGCAGCGCCTCGCTGCTCGAAAACGGCGACCCCGTGCTGATCGTCGACGTCGAGGACCTGGTGCGTTCCATCGACGCCCTGCTCGCCGGCCGGCGGCTGACGCGGGTGGAATTCGCCCGCATCGCCAGCCAGAGGCGGCGCACCAAGCGCGTTCTCGTCGTCGACGACTCCATCACGGTGCGCGAGGTCGAGCGGCAGTTGCTGCAGGCCCGCGGCTTCGACGTCGACGTGGCGGTCGATGGCATCGACGGCTGGCATGCGGTGTGCGAACGGCACTATGACCTCGTGGTCAGCGACGTCGACATGCCGCGCCTGGATGGCATCGGCCTGGTGTCGCGCATCAAGGCCGACCCGGAGCGCAAGAACATCCCGGTCGTGATCGTCTCCTACAAGGACCGCGAGCAGGACCGGTTGCGCGGCCTGGAATCGGGCGCGAACCGCTACCTGACCAAGAAGAGCTTCCACGACGAGAGCTTCCTCACTACGATCGTCGACCTGATCGGCGAGCCGGCCGAGTGAGTCGAGATGATCGTTCCGCTGACGCGAGGGCTGGATCGACCGTGAGAATAGGGATCGTCAACGACGTGCGAACCGCCTGCGAGGCCCTGCGACGCGTGGTCGGAAGCCTTCCCGACCACACCGTCGTCTGGCTGGCGGCCGACGGCATCGAAGCGGTCGAGCACGCGAGGCGCGACCGTCCCGACCTGATCCTGATGGATCTGATCATGCCCCGCATGGACGGCGTGCAGGCGACACGGCACATCATGGCGGAAAGCCCCTGCGCGATCCTGATCGTGACCGCCACGGTGAGTGGCAACATCTCGCTCGTCTACGACGCGATGGGCTACGGGGCGTTGGATGCGGTCGACACCCCCATGCTGGGCCCCTCCGGCGAAGTTTCGGGAGCGACCGGCCTCGCGGAGAAGATCGCGACGATCTCGAAGATCGTCGGCGCCCACGCCGCGCCGAGTCGGCCGCGGCAGGCCTCGGAAGCCGCAACCGCGCCGCGACTCCTGGTGATCGGCGCATCGACCGGAGGTCCCAAGGCGGTCGCCGACCTGCTCCAGCCCCTGCCGCGTGACTGGAACGTGGCCGTCGTCGTGGTGCAGCACGTCGACGTCGCCTTCTCCCATGGCCTGGCCAAGTGGCTCGGCGAGCGCACGGGCCATGCCGTCCGGGTGGCCGCGGCCGGCGAGCGGCCGCAGTCCGGCAGCGTGCTTCTCGCGGGCACCAACGATCACCTGGTCCTGTCGAAACGCGGCACCCTCGCGTACAGCGAGGAGCCGCGTGAGGTTTTTTTTCGCCCGAGCGTCGACGTGTTCTTCGAGAGCGTGGCCGACCATTGGCCGCAGGCCGGGATGGCGATCCTGCTGACGGGCATGGGCCGGGACGGGGCGCGAGGCATGGCCACGCTGCGTTCCCGCGGTTGGCACACGATCGCCCAGAACGAGGCCACGAGCGTGGTCTGGAGCATGCCCAAGGCTGCCATCGACATGGGGGCCGCGTGCGAGGTGCTCGCCATCGAACAGATGCCGCGGGCGATCATGGCGCGGCTCGAGTCCTGAGACGTCCCGGCCGGGAACCCTTGTCCCTCAGGGAATCACGAACCGGAATCGCTGCTCGCCACAACGGAAGAAACTGAAGGGGGTCAGGCCGACGGCGGAAACCGACACCCAGATCCCGTTGCGGGTCGTCTCCGACACGATCATCCACGTGCCGTCCCGCATCCGCTTCAATTCGGCATGCCGGTTGGCCAGCAGGGGGTCGTCGAGTTCGATGTCGGCTCCGCCACCCGTGCGGCCGATCACCAGCCTTTCGGTTCGCAGCGAAAACTCCACGGCACCGGGCTTCGTCGAGGCCTCCGCCAGCACGGGCCACACCGGATCCGGAATGAGCCTGCCGTCCATGAGGTTGGTGTCCCGGGTCGAAACCGGCGGCGCACTGGGCTTCAGCGGATTCCTGAGACGGAACCGCCGCGTGCCGAGGATCAGGATGGCGTTTTCGTGCAGCACGGCGCGAATGCAACGCACGAACGTGCCGTTGACGCTGTCGAGATCGTGCAGGTGCCACTGGAAGCCGCCCTTCCACGGCGTGCGGCGGATCTCGGCGTGGGCACCCGAAATCGACGCGTCGTTCGGAAGCTGCACGTCTCCCGACGTGCGGCCGATCGAAAACCGCTCCCGACGCAACCGCACGTCCTCGCCGTGCTCCATCGAGCCGTCATCGAGGATCGTCAGGACCGGAACGGGCGGCCGCAGGCTGGGACGGAAGTCGTGGCTGTCCTCGGGAGCATACCTGGGCTCGCTGCTCCGTCCGTAGGCATCGGGTTCCGACACCCATTCGACGATGCGGCGAACGGACGGCAACTGCTCGACGACGGGCGGCAACTCCCGGCCGCCCGAATGCTGGTAGCCCTGTTGTGGGGCCACCGGCTGCCGGTGTTCGGATTCATCGGCCATGCCTCGCCTCGCTGTTCCTCGGCGACACGCTTTCCGGCTCGGCATCTCGGCCGGGCCCGTCACTCTCCAGACTATTCTACCCCACCTCCGTCGGATGGGATCGGCCGCGTTCGATCAATCGCATCACCGCCAGTACGGCCCGCTCGGGCTGGAGCGGATCGGCGGCCGCCTGCCGGGCCGGCACGCCCACCACCTGAACGCCGACAGGCAGGCCCCGGCTGCCGCGATCCGCGGCCGCGGCCGCCCGCACCACCCGATCACGACTCGGGCCCCGCCCGGCCTCTTCGTCGGGCCGGACCCGCGCGACCGGCACGGTTCCCGCCGGCAGGTCGAGCAGGTTGGCCAGCAGGCACGGAGCAGCCGCCAGAACCAACCGGGCGGCGGAGCCGTGAGGCAGGGCCGGCAGCGCCGACACCGGGCAGACGATCGCGTCATGGGAGGCCAACCGTCCGGCAAATCGCGCCGCGAAGTCCGTCCGCCGCTCGCAGAGGGCCGCGAACGCGGCGTCGCCGCGGGGCCCGGTGGCCCGCAGGGCTTCGGCCTCGATGCGGCCGCCCAGGGCATCACAGGCTCGAGCCACCAGCGGCCGCAGCCACGCCGGAAGGGCGGCCAGACGAAGCAGCCGGGCCACCGGCGGAATCGGTCGCGTGCCGGTGAAGAGCCGGCGGATGTCCTTTCCGCCGTCGGCGGAAAGGATCGCCAGGAGCAGCCAGGCCGCCTCCGCGGCAAGGTTGCCGTCCAGCCGGGTCGTCTCCGCGCCCATCCGCTCGAGGTGGCCCACCGCCTCGTGCACGGCCCGCCGCACGGCCGGCGAGGGTTCGAGCGGCCCGGCGTCGTCCCACCACGCAATCCGCAGGCCGGCGCCGGCCGCTGCGTGCCGATGGCGCAACGCAGCGGCTTCGACGCTTTCCATGGTCGGCACCGCCGGATGGCACGACGCTTCCCCGGCCAACGACTCGAGCGCCCATGCGATGTCGTCGACATCCCGCGCCAGGAGTCCGGCCCGCGGGCGGACGACCTGCAGATGCGGCTGGGTATCGAACGCACCGCCGTCGCCGAGCACCGCCGAACGTGGCAGGAATCCAGCGATGCCGCACGCGTGCGCCGGCTGCCTGACGCTGCCCGCCAGATCCGTGCCCACGGCCAGCGGCACGACGCCGGCCGCGACCAATGCCGCGTCGCCGCCGCTGGATCCGCCGGGACCACGGGCAGGGTCCGAAGGGTGGTTGGTTCGGCCCCACACGGGGTTGTCCGTCTCGTGCAGATACATCGCCTGCGGCACGTTTCCCTTGCCGACGACGATCGCTCCGGCCTTCCGCAACCGGGCGACGAGCGGCGCATCCGCGACATCGACCGCGTGCCGCCTCGTGAGGATGCCGACGCTCGTCACCAGACCGGAGACGCCGAAGCATTCCTTCACGCTCACCGGCACTCCGAGAAGCGGCCCCTGCAGCCCGTCCTGGCGGCACCCGGCTTCGAGCTGCGCGGCCTCCGACCGAGCCGCCGCAAGACGGGGCTGCACGAGGGCGTTCAAAAACGTGGCCGTCTCGGCATGCCGGGCGACGTGCGCGGCGAGCACCTCGCTCGGCCCGACGTCACCGGTGGCGACGCTCTTCGCGATGCTCACCGCAGAAGAGCCACCGGGCCTGCCTCCCGCCACGCATCTACTCCTGCTCCCGTCCGAAATCTTCCTGCACGGGTCGATCGACCGGCCTGAAGTCGGCGGCCCAGACGGTGTCGCCGTCGAACAAGACGCCCGAGATCACGATCCGCTCACCCGCCTCGACCGGCGGGACGACCCGTGAGATGACCGCCACGATGCGATCGGCGTCGTCGACATGCCCGCGGGCCACCACGGCCTTCGTGCTCCAGTAGGGGCCGACCTGTCGAGCGGAGTCGAGCGTGGCCAACAGCGTCACGCCATTC
>JBIIYN010000260.1:0-5701 GCA_044346795.1 Pirellulales bacterium | reverse complement strand
GAGACGTGGCTGACGAGCTACGAGGTCGCCATGCAAACGGCCCGGGATACGGGCCGACCGGTGCTCACGATCTTCACGGGAAGCGACTGGTGCCCCCACTGCCGCACTCTCGAGGACAATGTGCTTGCGACCGACACCTTCCTCGACTGGGCGGAAGACCGGGTCGTGCTCCTGATGATCGACCTGCCGAAGCAGGGGATTTCCCCGGCGGTCCGCTCGGAGCGGTCCCAGGTCTGCATCAAGTACGGGGTTCGCACGTTTCCCAGCGCTCTCCTGATCGGCCCCGACGGGCAAAAACTCGCCATCCAATCCGGTTACACGGGCCTGTCGCCAAATTCCTGGATTGCCCAGTTTTCCAGCCATGTTCCGGCGGCTCCGGAATCTACGGCCGGTGTCTCGCCCGATCGCGTGCTCCCATCGCTCGACGAGGCCGTGGCGACGGCGAAGACGGCCCGGCGGCCCATCCTGCTCCTGGTCTCCAAGAGCGGCGACTCCAAGGCGTCCTCCCGGGTCGCCTCCCTCATCAAGGATCCCGAGTTCGAGTCGTTCGCTCGCGACAATTTCGTGGTGGCGACGGTGCCGACGGCCGAGCAGAGCGGCAGCCAGTCCGACCAAAATCTGGAAAATCTGCTCGGCGGGGTGGAACTCGGGCCCGATGCCGTGGAGCTGATCGTCACCGACGATGGCCAGACGCCGCTGTTCAGCCAGTCGGCCTCACAGCCGCCGCAACGCCTCGTGAACGGCCTGCGGCGGTTCCTCGTGGCCCGCCAGGCGGCCCGGAACTTCAGCCCGCGGCGGTAGTAGGCGAACTCGGTTCGAGGCCTCCGGGCCGGCGGCGGGCGCATGCGGAATGGCTGGTTTTGCCCCGTCCCGTCGCTTCCGCTCCGGGCTTTTATTGCGGGGTGGCACGCCCGTCGTTGGTGGCGATGCCCTTGAATATAAGCCCCGGGTGGAAACCCGGGGACGGGGTGCGAAAGAACGTACCGTCTCGTTGCGGCCGCTGGTGCCCCTACTGGCCGAGGCGGGGATCGAACCCGCACGGAGATCGCTCTCCACGGGATTTTAAGTCCCGTGCGTCTGCCTGTTTCGCCACTCGGCCGCCGTCCCCGCTTCCCGGCCCCGCCTGATACGGCTCGCGCGGGGGATTTCTTGCCGGGATGGTATCGCCGGCGGAACGCCCCCTGCAAATCGCGATCGGCCGGCGAACCGATTACACTGCGGGCGGCTCGGACCCCGCCTCGGGCCGCAGGTCCGGCCCCCGCCTCGTAAGGACAGCCCGTCTTGAATCCCCCCATCGTCCCGCCCGCCCCGCTCCCCGGCATCGACGGATTCCTCGGAACGCGGGCCTCCTTCGGGATGGATCTGGTGCTGGTGGGCCTGATCGCCCTGCTGCCCGTGCTGGCCTGGAGCATCCACCTGGTGCGCACGCAGCGGGCCTACGCCGCCCACAAGCGGCTGCAGATCTTCATCGCGGCGGCACTCCTGGCGGCGATCGTCGTTTTCGAGATCGACGTGCGGCTGATCAGTGACTGGAAGGTTCGCGCCGCGGCCGGGGGCGGGAATCCCTGGTGGCCGGCCGGCGTGCTGACGGCGCTGGCCATCCATCTCGTCTTCGCCGTCTCGACCCTCGTGCTCTGGATCTGGGTGATCTGGGAGGCGTTCCTGCGGTTTCCGACGCCGCCGATTCCCGGCGGCCACGGCCCACGGCACCGCGTCATGGCCCGGCTGGCCGCCGTCGACCTGGTGCTCACCGCCTGCACGGGCACGGTCTTCTACTGGCTGGCCTTCGTGGCCACCCGCTGACCAGCGTCGCGGCGGCCCTCCGCCGCCGCGGCCCATTGGCAGATCGCCAGGCCGCCGAAGTAGAGAAGGCAGAGCGGGATCGCCAGAAACAACAGGCTGTAGGGATCGGCGGGCGTGAGGATGGCCGAGACCACGAAGATCACGATCACCGCGATCCGCCATTGCGAGGCGTAGGTGGCCGCATCGAACACCCCGATCCGCTCGAGGAACAGCATCACGAGCGGCAGTTGAAAGCCGAGCCCGAAGCCGATCGGCAGGACGAGCACGAACCCCAGCCACTCGCTGATCCGCGGGTCGGGGTCGAGGCCGAGCCACTCGTTGAATTCGAGCAGGTAGTCCAGCACGAAGTCGAACACGAAGAAGAAGGCGAGTGCCACGCCGGCAAGGAAGAGACCCACGCTGATCGGCAGGAAGATCCAGACCCAGCGCTTCTCGTGGACGTAGAGCCCGGCGGCCACGAACGTCCAGAGCTGGTAGAAGATCCACGGGCTTGCCAGCACCACGCCGGTGAGGAGCGCCGCCTTCACGTAGATGCCGAAGGCCTCCTGGGCGCTCAGCGTGGTGATGCTCACCCGCGGATCACGCGACAGCGGCTGCCAGAGCAGCATCGGCACGAGCGCGTCGAGCGCGAAGGCCGGGGTCGCGACACCGCCCGGTGGCTGCGAGTCCATCGGGTCACCGGGCCGGCCGGGCCCGGCCGGCTGCGTCGCGGGCAGGACCAGCGTGTCGGCGGCCGGCTGACCCAGCACGCGTCGCAGTCGGTCGGGATGCACCTCGCGGAGTTCGAACGACATCCCGTGCCGCTCCACGGCGTCGATGATCTCGTCCCGCGAGTAGGGCAGGGGAGGGCCGCCGGACTGCCGCGGCTGCCAGGTGTCGAACGTCTCGATCGCCCGCTCGGAATAGTACTTGCCGAGCGCCCGGCGCAGCGGCTCCTCGATCAGGTGCACCACGGGGCGGGCCACGAAGAAGCCGACGAGCACGGCCACCGCCAGCCCGAGCGACGCCCGAATCAGGCAGACGCGCAACTCCTCGAGATGCTCGCCGAACGTCATCGTCGAGCTTTGAAACAGGTCCTCGTCGGAAGGTCGCGGCATGGCTGGAAGTGCCTGATTGTCCGGTGAATCCCGGGCCCTCTACTGTACTTCAAAAATGGCCTCTCTGCCGGTGGATTTGGCCGGAACGCCAGCACGAGCAGGGGGGCCGTATTGGTTCGCCGGCGGGGCTCATGCTCGCCGCCGGCGGATTCTGCTACAGGATGCTCTCGGGCAAGTGGTAGGTCACTCGTGAGTCGCAGAATTCACCGGCGGCTAAGCGTGCCCCCGACCGGCTCCTCAGCATCTGGATTCAAGCGACGGGCAGGATGCCCGCAGCGAACGTCCGGCAACAGGGCATGGGCAGCCCCGAACCGTCGCCCGCCTTCAACGGCCCGGCCTGCGTTCTACGCCCCGTACTTGCCGAACCGCAGGGCGTGGGCCATCGCCAGCAGCATCAGGTGCTTCGCCGGAAACTGGCCGAAGCCGCCCCGCAGGCAGTCGCGCTCCGAAAACTTCTCCAGCCCGTCGGGCCGGCAGGTGTCGGCCACGAGCAGCGTCGGCACCGGATGCCAGGAATGGCTCTTGAGCTTGCTGGGCGTCGAGTGGTCGCCCGTCACGATCAGCACGTCGGGTTTCAGCCCCTCGATCCGGGGCAGGGCCCGGTCGAGTTCCTCGATCCGCTTCACCTTCTGTTCGAAGGCGCCGTCCTCGCCGGTGGAATCGGTGTACTTGAAATGGAGGAAGAAGAAGTCGTAGTCGTTCCAGCAGCGGGCCAGCTCGTCGATCTGTTCGTCGAGCGACTGGGCGTTGCCCACGAGCGTCATGCCGGCCAGCTGGGCCAGCCCCTTGTACATCGGGTAGACCGCGATCGCCGCGGCCCGCAGGCCGTACAGGTCAAGGTAGCTCGGCAGCTGCGGCTTGGCCGCGAAACCCCGGAGCACCATCCCGTTGGCCTTCGTCTCGTCGCCGAGGATCGTGCGGGCCTGCCGCACGAATTCCTTGGCCACGTCGGCCGTCCGTCGGGCCGCGGCGGAGAGCGGCGCCGGATCGAGCGGTGCCACGCCGGTCGCCTGCGGATCGGTGTCGGCCACCCCGCCGTCGAGATCCGGGCCGCGGAAGACCACCACGAAGCGATGCTCCTTCACCGGCTTCACGAACGTCTCCACGCCGGGAATCCTCACCGCCTGCAGCCGCTCGACGACCTTGAAGCTCTCCTCCGACGGGATGCGGCCCGCGCGGCGGTCGCTGATCAGGCCGGCCGGGTCGAGCGTGCAGAAATTGCCCCGGGCGGCCACGTCGTGGGGGCCGAGTTCGAAGCCGATCCCGGTGGCCTCGAGCGCGCCCCGGCCGATCTTGAAGGCGAGCGGGTCGTAGCCGAAGAGGCCGAGGTGGCCGGGACCCGATCCGGGGGTGATGCCGGGCAGCACCGGCACGCTCAGCCCGCTCGTGCCGCGGCCGGCGAGCCTGTCGAGGTTGGGCGTGCCGGCGGTTTCCAGTTCCGTTTTGCCGTGCGGCTCGAGGGGCAGTCCGCCGAGGCCGTCGGCCACCAGCATCACGATCTTCGATCCGTTCTTCTCGGCCAGTTCGCGAACCAGCTCGTGCTCTGTCATGGTGCTGCCAACTCCTGCGGGGGCGGATAATGGATGATTGTCAGACGGCTGGCCGCGGCGGCCGGGCCTTGGGCTACATTCTGGCGAGAGCCTACCCGTTCCCGCCACGGACGGCACCACCCGCGTCCCGGCTCCAGTCAAAACCGCACGAGGACCGGTTGATCCCCCGATGAGTGTCATCCGCCCAAAACCCCCCGAAGACCCGATCGAGTACGCACCCGCGGCCGGTTTCATGCTCGGCGGCAGTTCGCCGGATCTCCAGAATGCGGCCGAAGCCGGGCTCGACCGGGCACGTAAGGACGTGCTCACCGCTGCCGATGCCGTCCGGCCGGACCGTCTTCTCGAGGCCTACAACGTCGGTGGTGCGCGGGCTTCCAGCCAGCTCTTCGCGGTCCTGCAGGCCGCGAGGCGGATCCGCGACACGGTCGACCGCGTGATCGTGGTGGGGAACGGCTGCGGGCCGCTCGGCGCACGGGCCGTCTTCGAATCGTGCGCCCATCCCTGCCACAACGACCTCTCCCGCGGCGAACGCGGCGGCAGGCCGCGGCTCTCGTTCGTGGGCTCGCCCCTCGACAACGACGCCATGCAGGGACTGCTCGACCTTGTTGCCCCCGCGGGAAAACCTCGCGGCAGCGATCTGCTCGACCAGTGGGCGATCATCGTGGGAGGCACGACCGATGATGGACTCGGGATGGCCGCGGCCACGCGGCTTCTCCTTGCGTCGCTCCTCGAGAGCGTGACCGGAGATCACGCCGAGGTGGCCGACCGAGTGGTGCCGATCACGGCACATGCCAGTGGCTTGGCCAACCTGGCCGCGTCGCTTGGCTGCACCACTATCTTCACGATTCCTGAGGATGTCGGCGCGGGCGGCGCCGTGTTCACGCCGCTGGGCCTGCTGCCGGCGGCGGTTGTGGGCATCGATGTGGTGAGATTGCTCCAGGGCGCGGCCGCGATGAACCGCCGCTTTCGCGAGGCGCCAGTGGCGGAAAACCCAGTGCTGCAATTCGCCGGCGTGTCGCGGCGCATGGCGGAGCAGGGAGGCATGGCCCGTGTGTTCGCAAGCGCAAACAGTCAGCTCGACGCGGTCAGCCGTTGGCTTGGCCGGCTCACGGCCACGGCACATCGGGGGCTGCCTTTGACCACGAATCTGGTGGTGCGGGAGCCGAGGCGCGACCCGCTGGTCGTTCCCACGCTCACGGCATGTGCCGCGAATGCAGACGGACTCGATCACCTGACGGGAACATCATGGCC
>JBIIYN010000035.1:0-17752 GCA_044346795.1 Pirellulales bacterium | reverse complement strand
CCAAGACGGCCAGCGTGAACGTGCGGACGCAGCCCGACATGGAGCTCGACCCGGCCCGCGTGCAGGCCATCCGGGTGCTGGTCAGCTCGTCGATCGCGGGACTCGCGCCGGAGCGCGTGGCGGTCACCGACCTGCGGAGCGGCCGCGTCCATTCCGGCCCGCTCACCTCCCAGCCCGATCCCGAGGCCAGGGCACTGGCCGCCACCGACCCGGCGCTGGCCCGCAGGATCGCGCACGAGCAGCATCTCGCCGCGAAGGTGCGGCAATCGCTCGGTTTTCTGAAGGGGGCCACGGTGGACGTGTCGGTCGAATTCGGCTCCGCCGAGACCGCGTCGATGCCCGTCCCCCCGGGGCCCGACGACTTCGAGGCCGACCGGTCCGCGGGCGACGATGCCGGCCGCGCGGGCGGCACGCAGAAGCCGGCCGCCGCCAACGCCCCCGCCGAGATCAAGCCCCGGTCCGCGATCGTGGTGGCGGCACCGCCGCCGCCGCCGTCCGCGCCGGCGCCTCCCGCCGCCGCCCTGCCGGCGGCCGTCGCCCTGCCGGCGGCTCGGGCCGCGACGGCCGATGCGCCGGAGTCGATACTCGTCTCCATCGCGGTGCCCGACACCTATTTTCAGGCCGCCTGCCGCGCGGCCGCCGAGCGGGCCGGTCAGCCCGCCCTGCAGCCGGTCGCGATCGAGGCCCAGGAGACGGAGCGGATCCGCAGGCACGTGCTGAGTCTCCTGCCCGCGACCCGCGATCCGGCGCAGCGGCGGGTCGTCATCACCGGCTTCCCCGTCGCCACGCCAGCGACGGCCCGCCGCGAACAGTCCGGGAGGACCGCCGTGGGCGGCCGGCCTTCCGCCGATCGCGCGGCGGCGGTCGTCGCGGGCGGGGCGAACGGCACGCCCGGCGGCGTCGACGACCTCGTCGACGTGCTCGCCGCCGGCCGCCTGGGCGACGTGCCACGGCAGGTCTGGCTGGCGGCCACGAGCGTCTGCGTCGGCCTGTTGGCGGGAGCGCTCTGGTGGCTCGGGGGACGCCGTGATTCCCCGCGGGCGGGCCGACCTCCATGCGCCGCCGTGCAGCAGCCGCGGATCGACTGGTCCGGCGTCGGCGAGCCGCGAGACGTCGATGCCGCCCATGCATCGGCTGGTTCCGGATTTGGCCGGGCGGCCGTGCTGCTCTTCGCCCTCTGCGCGGGTGGTGTGGTCGCGGAGGCCGCGGGCCCCGACTCGAACGGCGCCGTCGCGCCGCTGCCCGAATCGATCGTCGCCGAGCCGTCATCCGCCGGCGACTGGCCGCAGCCGACCGCCCTGCGGCCCGCCTCGCTCGACGCGTCGCACCGACGGTCCTCCGTCTCCGCGGCCGCTGCCGCGCCGAACGTCCTTCCGGCCGTGCCGTTGTCCGCCGCCGACGGTTCGCCTGCATCCGGCCCGCAGGCCGGTGCGGGCATGTTTGTCGGACAGTCCGGGCAGTTCACCGACTGGAAGCTCCTGGCCGTGATCGTGGCCGCCTTCGGGGTCGTGGCCGCGGTGACCGCGTTCTCGAAGCGTCGGGCGGCGATCCTTCCGCCGGATGTCTTCGAGGTGCTCGGCGAGGGTTCGCTCGGCGGCCAGCATGCCGTGCGGATCGTGCGATTCGGTCCCAAGACGCTGCTCGTCGGCGTCTCGTCGGCGGGCTGCCAGACGCTCGCGGAACTCTCCGACCCGCAGGCCACCGCCTGCATCGCCGCCGCCTGCCGGGGCGTTCATCCGCCCATCCGCCCGGCGGCGGCAGCCCGCCCGCGCGGCCCGCAGGTGCAGCCGGCGGCGATCGCCCGCGCCGGCGGGGAGGCGGCATGATGCGTCGTCGTCCCGCGATCCCTTTCCTCGTCGCGGGGCTGTCTGTCGCGCTCGCGGCGGCTGCATGCTGTGCGACCGTCCGCGCCGAGGAAACGCTGGCCGTGCAGCCGGCCGGCACGGGCTTCGGGCCGGCCGCGGTGATTCCGGCGGCCGCGGCTGCCGAGCCCGCAGGCGGTCCGCCGGCCGCGGCGACGCCGCCATCGGACCAGCCGCCGTCGCGACCGGCGCCCCGATCCGAGGGACTCGATGCTCAGGGCGTCGCCGGCATGTTCGCGTCGCTCTTCCGCACGCGGTCGCTCGACGCCGCACTCTCGGCCGCCGTGATGTTCGGCGTGGCCAGCCTGGCGCCGGCCGTGCTCCTGATGACGACCTGCTTCGTGCGGATGTCGATCGTGCTGTCGCTCGTGCGGCAGGGCCTGGGCACGCCACAGCTTCCCTCGAACCAGATTCTCACGTCGTTGGCCCTGTTCCTGTCGGCGCTGGTCATGTGGCCGGTCTGGACGGCCGCCTACCGCGACGGCGTCGAGCCCTACCAGCAGGGCCGGATCGAACTGGCCGCGGCCTGCGAGCAGGGCACGCTGCCGATCCGCCGCTGGATGGCCACCCAGATCGAGCAGGCCGGCAATCGCGAAACGATGCTCTATTTCCTCGCGCGGCATCCCTCCGCTCCCAAGCGGGTGGCCACCTATGACGACGTGCCGGTGGAGACCCTCCTCCCGGCATTCCTCGTCAGTGAATTGAAGACGGCATTTGCCATCGGGTTTCGGCTGCTGCTGCCGTTTCTCGTGCTCGACGTGCTCGTGGCGACGCTCGTGGTCTCCACCGGGCTCGTGATGCTGCCGCCCACGCTCGTCTCGCTGCCGCTCAAGCTGATGGTGTTCGTGGCGGCCGACGGCTGGTCGCTCGTGGTCAGGTCGCTGCTCGACGGCGTCCGGCAGACGGCATCCTGAGGAGGTGCGGCATGACCGACGGCGACCTCGTGGAACTCGTGCGGCAGGCGATCCTGTCGGGCCTGCTCGTGATCGCGCCGGTGCTGCTCGTGGGCTTCGCGGTGGCGGTGGTCACGGGACTCGTGCAGGCGGCCACCGGCATCCACGAGCCATTGGTGGGACTCGCGCCGAGGCTCGTGGCGATGGCCGCCACGCTCGTGCTCGTGATGCCGTGGATGGTGGAACGCTTCGTGGAGATGTTTCGTGCCGCAGCACCGCCTTAGGCGCAACCCGCCGGGGCTTGTTGTGAACGCACCGTCGCCGGCTGCGGCATGCTCGTCGCCGGCGGATTCTGCTACAGGAGGCTCGTGGATGGTGGATGGATCGCTCGAGAGTCGCAGAATGCACCGGCTCCTGCGCGTGCCTCCGTCCGGCTCCTCGTCATCTGCGGACAGGAAAGAGGATCGTCGTGGATCTCGTGATGGCTGAAGCACTCTCGCCGGAGATCGTCGTCGCGGTGGGGGTGTGCGGACGCATCGCCGCGGCCGTCGGCACCGGCACGCTGCCGATCCTGCCGGAGGGCTCGTTCCGCATTCGCCTGGCACTGGCCGTCGCGCTCGCGGTGGTGGCGGTGCCGATGGCGATGACGGTGCAGGCTTCCGGGGCGGTGCGGCCGATCGGCCCGCTCCTGCCGGTGCTGGTGGGGGAACTGCTCGTCGGGTTCGCGATGGGCATCGCGGTGGCGGCGGTGCTGGCTGCGGCCGGCTGGGCCGGCGGCATTCTCGGCAGCGTGTCGGGACTCTCGTGGGCCGACGACTTCGATCCCGCCGCCGCGGGCGATTCGGCGGGGATCGCGCGGCTGGCCCGGTGGGTGGGGCTCGCCGCCTTCTTCACGGCGGGCGGCCACCTGGCCGTGGTGGGCGGCGTGATCGACAGCGTGCGAGATCTTCCTGTCGGCACGGTGCTCGGTGGACCGGCGGAGGAGTGGCTGACGAGGCTCGCCGTCGCCACGCCCGCGAACGCGTTCTCGCTGGCCGTCACGCTCGCCCTGCCGGCGCTCGTGTCGGTCGCGGCCTTTCATGTCGCCGGCAGCATCTGCCTGCGGACCGTGCCGTCCTCCCCCGGCCCCGGCCTCCTGCAGGGCCTGGCGTCGGTGGTGCTCCTCGCCTGCCTCTGGCTGGGGGCTGATGCCTGGGCCGGCGGTGGCGCCACCATGATGATGCGTTCGATCGAGCGTTGCTTCAGCGTGAGGTGACGCGATGAGCGACTCGGCCGAGCGGACGATTCCCGCCACTCCGCGCCGCCGGGAACTCGCCCGGCGCCGTGGACTCATGCCACTCGCGTCGTTGCCGGCCTGGGTGGCCAGTGTGGGCACCACGCTCCTCCTGCTGCCGGCCTGGGCGCGGGCCACACTGCCTGCGGCCACCACGATGATGGAGCGGTCGCTGGCGGCGGCCATGGATCACACCGTGGCGCCGGCGCGGCTCGACCTGCTCCTGCCCGCCGCGGTGCTGCTCCCCACCGTGGCGCTCGTGGCCGTCGCGGGGGCGGTCGGCCTGACGGTGCGGGTGCTCGTCGACGGCTCGCGGTGGCAACTCGCACGGGCCATGCCCACGCTCGACCGCGTCAACCTGCTGGCCGGGCTGTCGCGGATCTTCTCGACGGCCACGCTCGTGTCGCTCGTGGGGCATGCCGGCGGGCTGGCCCTGCTCGTGACGGTGGCCGTGCTGTCGGCCGGGCCACTGGTGGCGCTCGTCGGGGCGGGAGAGCCGGCCGACGAGCCGGCGCGGGTGTCGGCCGCCGCGCACCGGGCGCTCGTGCCGCTCGTGGCGGCAGCCGCGGCCGTGGCGGCCTGCACGTGGGCGGTGTCGCGGCTGCGGTTCGAGCGGCGGATCCGGATGACGCCGACGGAATACGCCGACGAGGCCCGCAGCATGGAGGCCGACCCGAAGGTGCGGCTCCTGCAGCGGCAGCGCAGGCGGACGGCTTAGACCGCCGCCTGTGCCTGTCGTGTAGTCCCGGCTTCGGGGCGGCAACAGTCTCGTCGCGTGGGCCGGGGCGGCCCAATGCTCCTCGAGCAGTCGCCGACCCCTGCGCCTCGTCTGGGATGCTTCGCAGGATGCGAAGCGCAGAACCAGCCGGCGGAGGCCGGCCAAGACACTGACGATGGACGGGCATCCGCCCGTCGGGTGACAGGATGTCGTGTTTGTCGTGAAACATGCTCGTCGAGCTGTCGCCGACCCCTTCGCCTGCGGCTTCTGGTTCACCGGGTCAATGCGACGGTTCTCTCCGATGCGAGCGAACACGGCCGCTCGCACGGCGTCAACGCGGTGCCGTCGTGTCTTCGTCGTCGAGTTCGGCCAGCCGGGCGACCGGGGCCACGCCGGTCATCGCCGTCGCGAGTTCGTCGGCGGTCGGGCAGCCCGTCCAGCGGCGGAGTTCTTCTCCGGCCGACGTCGCGAGGATCACCGTGGGAAACCGCTTCACCCCGAACCTGCGGCAGTCGTCGGCATGGCGGTCGGCATCGACTCCGACGCAGACGAACTGCCGGGAGAGTCGCACCAGCCGCTCGTCGAGCAGCGGTCCCTGGGCCAACTCCGCGCACCAGCGGCACCAGGCGGCGCGGAAGATCACGAGCATCGGCCTGTTTTCGGCCGTCGCCCGCCGCAGCCCGGCCTCGTAGCCCTCGACGTATTCGATGGCCTTGCGTGGTTCCGACGCCGTGGTCAGTCGCACCGGCCGCCGCGCGGGCGTTTTGACCGCCTCGTCATGCACTTCGAAGCCGCGCAACACGATGACCGCCAGCAGGATCGCCGCCGCCGGTGCGAGCAGGCGGCCGAGCAGGCGGGCAACGGTGGATGAGCGCATGGCGTTGCTGGCGAAACGGGGGACGGAGCGGCCAGATGGCGAGGAAGTAGTAGAACTCGCGTGAGAGGGCGGCAAGGTCGGTTGTTCCCGTGGCCGGCCGGGCCAAGGCAAGGTGGGCGGTTCGCGGCGACGGGGAGATCGTGGCTCCGGCGGACGCGGTCGTGTCACGCTGCAGAAAACCGTTGTGTCGGCGCTGCCGAACAACTACCGTCTTCGCGGCTGAAACAGTCCATCGACGGCTTTTTCCACAGCCAGCGAGCACGTGTCGGTGTCATGGTGAGAGCCGGTTCCACCGCCGTCGGCCTGGTGAGCGTCGCGCTTGCGAGCATGGCGCTGGGCTCCGGCTGCCGGCTGCTGCCCCGCGGCGGCCCCGTGCCGCAGGATGTCGCCGATGCGCGGCGGCTGTGCAACGAGGGCCTGTCGGCCGCGGACCGCAAAGACCTGCTGCGGGCCGAGGGGCTCTTGGAGCAGGCGGTGAAAAACTGCCCCACCGACGTCGATGCCCGCAGGCACTACGCCGACGTGCTCTGGCAGCGGGGCGAGCGGATGGCGGCGGTGACGCAGATCGCCGAGGCGCTGCGGCTGTCGCCCGGCGACACGGGCCTCTGCATCGACGGCGGCCGCATGTACATGGAGCTCGGCCTGCTCGACGACGCCGATCAGCTCGCCCGCGAGGCGGTGCGGATGGCGCCCCGGTCCGACAAGGCATGGCGGCTGCGCGGGCAGGTGGCGCTCGCGCGGGGCATGCCCGAGCAGGCCCTGGCCGATTTTCACCGGGCCTTGGCGATTGCGCCGGACGAGCGGGAGCTCATTCTCGAAACGGCGGAGGTCTACCGTCGGCTGGGGCGGCCGCAGCGGGCGCTCGCGACGTTGGCCATCCTCGGCGAAAGCTACCCGCCGAACCAGACGCCGCCCCAGGTGCTCGCGCTCGAGGGCATGGCGCAGGAGGCGCTCGAACGGCCCACCGACGCGATCGAGAGCTACCGCCACGCCATGGCGCGGGGGCTCGAGTCGCCCGACATCACGGCCCGGCTCGCGAAGCTCGAGCAGCAGGCGCAGCGGGAAACGCGGACGGTCGTGGCCGAGGCGCCGGCGGACGGCGCGGTCAAGTAGGCCGCGTCATTCGCCCGTGGTCGTCCGGCCCGTGAGCAGGTCGAACGCGCCGATCGCCGGCACGAGCATCGCCAGGGTGGCGAAGCCGTAGGCTGCCGCCGCCACGAGGAACACCTGCAACGCGTTGCCCTGCAGGAAGCCCGTGATCGCCACGAACGTGAGCGCCGGCAGGAGCGCCGAGGCCCAGCCGATCGCCGGCGAGGGATTGCGGGCGGAGAGGGCCGCGTAGAGCCCCACCGCACCACCGACGATCACCGCCAGGAACGGCGCCAGCTGCAGCTCGAAGCTCGATCCGAAGGCGACCATGATCCGCATCGCCGTGGCCACGCCCACGAACAAAAACGCCACGGTGCCGAGCGCCACCGCGATCGCCCGTCGCGAGGCTGTGTGCGACAGGCCGGCGTGCAACCCGAGCACCGCCGCGAAGAAGATCAGCAGCGCCAGGCCGAGCCCCATGTAGACGGCGTTCTCGGCCGTGGTGATCCGCGCCACCGCCAGCGCCGCGCAGAGCAGGAGGGGAAAGATCACGATCTCGCGGGCTGCGACCAGCACGCCGAGCAGCTTCCCCCAGACGAATTCCGACGGTTCCAGGTCGGTCACGAGGAGCACGTCGAGTGCGCCGCGGTCGCGCTCGGTGGTGATGCTGGTGACGGCCATCGCCGCCACCGCCAGCAGGCTCGCCAGCGCCATGGGCACGACGGCCAGCGCGACGGCGAACCCGTCGGGGCGGGCCTGTCGGGCTTCGGCCACGATGCCGGCGACCGCCGCGCCAAAGAGGAGCAGCCATGCCAGCCGGATCAGGAGCATCGCCTTGCCGTGGGCCCGGGTGCAGGTTTCCCGCCAGAGCACCGGGTTGTCCCAGACCACCCGGGCCGGCCGCTTGGCGACGGGGGCCCGGGAGGCATCGTCCGCCGCCGGCTGCCGCCGCACCTCCTGCGCTGTGTTCCAGGCCCGCACCCGGCTCACCGCCAGGATGTTGGCCAGCAGGATCACGGCCGCCGAGACCGCCAGGAACGGCACGAGCGTGCCGCCGCCCGCGGGCGCCAGCGCCGCGAACACGGCCCGCGCGGGCGACACCTGGGCCCCGACGGCGGGGCCGAATCGTCCGGCCACGACCTCGCCGGCGGCCACCCACGCCACCAGCGCGAAGGTGGTGATGGCCAGCGACTGAAACGTGGTGTCTTTCCAGAAGGCGACGCACGTGGCCACGCTCGCCGCGACCAGCGCGGCGGCCGCCGTCACCACGAAGACGCGGGCCAGCTGCGCCATGTCGACACCGCCGAAGAGCGAGGCGATCACGAAGACCGGCGCCGCGGACAGGAGGAGCAGGAGCACCCGCAGGAGGCTGCCCGCCAGCTTGCCCAGCACGAGCTGCCCGTCGGTGAGGCGGCTGATGAGCAGCAGTTCGAGCGTGCGGCGATCCTTCTCCGCGGTGACGGCCACGGTGCTCGTCATCGCGGCGGCGAGCATCGCCAGCGACAGCTGCAGCGGCGCGAGAATCCGCAGCAGCGTCGCGCCGAAGCGGGCGGTGTCGCCGGCGGTGGTCACCGCCTGGGTGCCCGTCACCACCAGCCAGCAGGTGGCGACGATGCCCAGCAGAGCGCCGCAATAGACGGCCCTGGCGACGAACAGTCCGCGGGCCCGCGGCACGGCAAGCACCTCGCGTTCGAACACGGCTCCCAGCATCGTCGCCCTTCGCTTCCGACCGCTCGGGCGTGGCACCATCCAGCCCGACCCGCTACATTACCAGACGTCGCCGGAATCCCGCATGGCTGCGATTCCTGCAGCGTTCCCTGTCGCTGGAGATCCGCGGTATGATTGCCTCCCTGATCAACTCTGGCCGGATCACCCCGGGCTGGATCACCCCGGGCCGGAGCGGTTCGATGCATTCGTCGGAATGCCCCTCCCGGTCTTCCGGTTTCGGGGCCGGCATCCTCGCGGCCGCCCTGCTCGTCGGCGCGGTTGCTTCGACGCCCGCCGAAGCGCAGGTCACCGCGCAGACGCTCGTCGGCAAGGCGGTCTCCGACGACGCGCAATACGCCGACATCAACGCCGCCATCGGCCGATTTCGCGAGCGGGACATCAACGGCTGCCGGGCGCTCCTCGAGCGGGCCAAGTCGAACAACCCCAAGCTTCCACCCCCGGGCGTGATGATGGCGGTCCTCTGGCTGAGCGTGAACCAGCTGGGGCCGGCCCGGGCCGAACTCGAGGACACGGCTGTCAAGTTTCCGGGCGATCCCGAACCCTATCTCGTGCTCGGCGACCTCGCCTTCCAGGAACGCCGGATCACCGACGCCGACGTGCTCTTCGTGAAGGGGGCGGAACTCACCGCCGCGTTCACCGAAAACTCGAAGCGCAAGCGCGACTTCGAGATCCGCTGCCATGCCGGCAGCGGCGCCGTGGCGGAGGCGCGGAAGCAGTGGGCGGCGGCGCAGAAGCATCTGAGTGGCTGGCTCGAACTCGATCCCGACAATTCAAGCGCCCACCAACGGCTGGGGATCGTGCTGTTCCAGATCGGCAAGCCCAAGGAGGCGCTCGAGCAATTTCGAGAGGCGAGAAAACTCGACGACAAGGCGGTACATCCGGAGCTGGCGATGGCCCGTCTCTACGACGATGCCAAGCAGCGGGATACGGCGCGGCAGCTTATCGAGCAGGCGGTGAAGGCTTCGCCGCAGGATGCCGGGGTGCTGCTGGCGTCGTCGCAATGGTATCTGGGGCAGAACGACCTCGCCGGCGCCACCAAGCTCGCCGACGACGCCCTGCGGCTGGACTCCAAGAGCCTCGAAGGCAAGGTCGTCCGCGGCGCGATCGCCCGGGTCGCCCGCGACTACGACACCGCGCAGCGGTTTTTCAACGAGGCCCACGTGCAGTCGCCGGGCAACTTTCCGGCGAGCAATTCGCTGGCGCTGGTGCTGGTGGAGGCCGACGACAAGGAGTCGCAGCAGCGGGCCCTGGAGATGGCCCAGGCGAACGTCGCCATGCACCGCGAGGGGTCGCCCCACCAGGTCAACGCCCTGACGACCCTGGCGTGGGTCTACTACAAGCTGGGACGCCGCGAGGACGCCGAAAAGATTCTCGCGGAGATCTCGCAGAACAATCAGCTCACGACCGACGGCGCCTACTACGTGGCCAAACTGCTTGCCGACCGGGGGGAGAAGGACCGGGCCCGGAAGATTCTCGAGGAGGTGCTCGCCAACGACGCCATGTTCGCCACGCGGGCCGACGCCGCCGACCTGCTTGCCACGCTGAAGAAGGGTGGCGGCTGACGTCCTCCACCACCTCCCGGCGGCTACGGCTCCCCGATCGGTGCCGGAACCGGCGTGGCCAGGGGCTGCCGCGGCATGGAGCGGATGACGATGCCGCCGGGCCGGGTCGGCAGGCCCTGCGGTCCCTGTCGCACGGTGGCGCCGGGCCCGCCCTGCCGTGCCCGTCGCCTGGCCCGCAGGCGGTCGCTGCGGAGGGGGATGCCCGGATAGGCCTCCACCGGCACCTCGAGGCTCGGCAGACCGATGCGGCTGCCGTCGCCGAAGTAGGTGAACATCTCGATGCCGCGGGCCGGCATGGGAGCCATCGCGGCCAGGCCGGCCAGCACGAGCGTGGAGAACAGGACCCGTCGCGATGCGGATCGCGGCCATCTGAGGGATGCGGAAGTCATGAAGGGTGTCCTGGGTGAAGAACGGCCGGCCACGGCGGATCCATCGGATGGACATCGGCATCGCTGCCTGCCGGGAGACGGGAATTTCCCCGAACTCCGGGCGACCGTCACGACCGGTGTTTTTTGCCGGACGTTGCAGGACCTTTCCCTCGACCCATAGGCTCAGACGGATGCCCGTCGACGTCGCGTCTTTTCTGCCGATCGCCGCATGTGCCGCGGCGTACCTTGCCGCGGCCGTGGCCGTGCGGGCCGCGTGGCTCGTTCGTGGTTCGACCGCCGTGCCGGCCGCGCTCTGGGCCGTGGTCGCCTGTCTGGCACTGGCTGTCGAGATGGGGGCGCGGGCGACCGGCCGCCTGACCGATCCGGCTGCCGCCGCCGCGGCCCGGCTGGCGGTCGTTTCGCTCTCGCTCTGTCCGGCGATGTCGCTCTTGGGGGCGAAGCGTCCGCAGCACGGCGTGTGGCAATTGATCGTGGCGACGCTGGCCGTCGTGCTGGCCATGCCGGCGGCCTCCGCGGTCCTCATGCGGCCGGGCAGTCTCCCTGATCCGCACATGATCGAGCGGTGCTTCATGCCGCTCCTGGTGCTCGTGGGGTGGATGAATTTCGCCGGCACGCGACGGGCGGCGGCCGCCGCCTGCGTGGCCATCGGGCAGCTTCTGCTCCTGCGCGGATTTCTTCCCGGCGTCGCGATGGATGGAGGAAGCGATCCCGCCCTGGCCGGCAGCCTCGACGCCGCGGCCGCGGGGCTCGTGCTCGTGGGCATGCTCTGGGCTGTGTTCTCGGGGCTCCTCGTGGCGGCGGCAAAGGGCAGCCGGCGTCGAGGCGGAAGGGACGGCACGGGCGGGCCGGCGGCTCAGGCAGCGCCGGTGGCCGCAGCGATCGATCCGGTCTTTCTCGCGCTGCGGGAGACGCTCGGGGCCGCCTGGACGCTGCGGATCGCCGAGCGGTTCAACATGGTGGCGGCCGGCCGCGGCTGGCCCTGCCGGCTCGGGTTCGGCGGCCTCGAGCATGGCCGGCGGATGGAGCAGACGTCCGCATCGGCCGGCGACGATCCAGCCTGGCAACGGGATGCCCTGCGGACGTTTCGGTCGCTGGCGAGACGGTTTGTCTCCGATGCCTGGCTCGCCCGCCACGGCTGGCGGGCCGCCGAATCGTGACGGCCGTGACGCCTGCCGGGGCATCCGGCTGTACGTGGAAAAAGTCATCCCTGACCTTTTTCCACGTGGCCGACCGGTGGAAACGCCGAGGGTTTCCACGGCCGGCAGTCGTCGCATCCTGCTCCGGCAGACTTGTTCCACAGTCTGCTGGGACCCGAGGGTCTGCGGCGTCTCTGCCGTCTCTCGTGGTTGTGCGGCGTGACGACCGCTTGTCGCGCTCGAAAATATGGCCGCTCGGCCGCTCACGCATGGCCCCCACGAGCGAAGGGCGGTAGACTAATCGGCCCGTCGGGCTTTGCGGTGAGCAGGCCGGCGGGCCTTTCGAGGTGTTCTTTCCCGTCTTCCCACTTTGGAGCGTTCCATGGCCGATGAATCCCGTCCCGAGTCGATGCCCCAGCAGGTTCCCGTCGATGAGTCGCACATCGTGGCGACCTACGCCAACTTCTGCCGCGTGACCGGAACCCCCGAGGAGCTGATCGTCGACTTCGGCCTCAACAAGCAGGTGGCCGGCACCTCGCCCGACACGATCCAGCTCACGCAGCGGATCATCGTCAACTTCTTCACGGCGAAGCGGCTGGCGGCGGCGCTGGCCATGGCCGTCGCCCGTCACGAGCAGGCCTTCGGCGTGCTCGAAACCGACGTGCAGCGGCGGATCGTTCACCAGCCGTCGGCCCGGGCCTGACGTGCCGGAACGAAGGCCGCTCGACGCGGACACGATCGGGTCGCGGCCCCCGCCGGGCCCGCGGCCCGATCGTGCCGCACGTTGCCAACGCCCCGGCGTCGGTTCACATTTTCATGAGCACCGCAGACGCTGAAGACTGAAAGATGAGCATCGACGAACAGGTGGAAATCGAGCGGGCACGCAGCCAGATCCGGGCGCTCGTCGCCGAGATCGAGCAGCTGTCGCGGGGCGACCTGGCCGAGGCCGATTTCTTCCGCGGGCTGCTCGAGCGGGTGCTCATGGCGATGGAGGCGGTGGCCGGGCTCGTCTGGCTCGTCGGCGAGGGGGGGCGGGTCGAGCCGATCTGCCACGCCGGCGTGGAGCACACCGGGATCGCGGCCACTCCCGAGACGCAGGCCGCGCACGGCGCCCTCGTGCAGGCGCTCGTGCAGAGTCCCACCGGCCTGCTCGTACCGCCGCATTCGGAGATCGGCTCGGGGGCCGCCGGCGGCACCGTGGCGGCCAACGACACCGGTCTGCTCGTGATCGCGGCTCCGATCGACCGGGACGGGGTGCGGGCCGGCCTGATCGAGGTTTTCCACCAGCAGAATCAGCCCGACGTCGAGCGGGGCTATCTCACGTTTCTCGAGCAGGTGTCGGCGGTCGCCGCCGACTACCTCGGCCGCCGCCAGCTCAAGACGCTCGATTCCCAGCAGACGGCGCTCACGCAGGTGGAGCGGTTCAGCCGGGCCGTCCACGAATCGCTCGAGCCCGTGGCCACCGCCTTCGTGCTGGCCAACGAGGCGCGGCGGATCATCGGCTGCGACCGCGTCAGCGTGCTCGTCCGGCGGCGGCGGAAGCTGCGGCTCGAGGCGGTGAGCGGCCAGGAATCGGTGGAGCGGCGGGCCTCGGCCGTGCAGGCCATCGAGGCGCTCGTCCGCGTGGTGGCGGTGGCGGGCGATCCGCTCTGGCATCCCGATCCCGGCCGGGAGCTGCCGCCGCAGATCGAGGAGGAGCTCGAGCACTACATCGACGAGTCGCACGCCACGGCGCTGGCGATCATTCCCCTGGAGAAGCCGCGGCCCACGCCGGTGGTGAAGCCGGGCGGGGTCGACGCCGTGGCGGTGGCGAAGGCCGAGGCCGGTCCCCAGACGACGCCCGAGCCGATCGCCGCGATCGTCGCCGAGTGGTTCTCCTCGAGCACGTTCGACGACGGCAAGCGGGCCCGCGTGGATCTCGTGGCCGAGCACGGCAAGGTGGCGATCGCCAACGCGCTCACCCACACGAGCCTGCCCTTCTACGGGCTCATCGACCTGCTCGGAAAGTCGCGGGTGCTGACGACGGCCCGCAATCTGCCGCGGACGGTGCTGGCGGCCCTCGGCACCCTCGCCGCCCTCGCCGCCCTCGTCTTCATTCCGGCCGAACTGAGGCTCGAAGGGAAGGGCACGCTGGAGCCGGTGCACCGCCGCGACGTCTTCGCCGGGATCGACGGCGTGGTCGAGAAGCTGGAGTCGGGCCTCGAGCACGGGGCCGAGGTCAAGGCGGGGCAGCTGCTGGCCACGCTCCGCAACACCGACCTGGAGGTGGCGATCACCGACGTGCTCGGCCGCAAGGCCTCGAGCGAGGAGCAGCTCGTGTCCACGCGGCGGGCGCTGCTCGAAGACAAGAAGATCTCGGCCGACGAGAAGACCCGGCTCGCCGGCCGGGCGGCCCAGCTGCAGCGGGAGATCGAGAGCCTGGAACAGCAGCGGAAGCTCTACGAGACGAAGAAGCACGACCTCGAGGTCAAAAGCCCGATCGACGGCGTGATCGTCACCTGGCAGGTCCGCGACCGGCTCATGCTCAGGCCGGTGGAGAAGGGGCAGTCGCTGATGAGCATCGCCGACAAGACGGGGCCGTGGGAGCTCGAGGTGCACATGCCCGACGACCGGCTGGGGCACGTCAACCGGGCGGCCCTGGCCGCGAAGCAGGCCGGCCGCGAATTGACGGTGGACTACATCCTCGCCACCGACCCCGGCACCCGGCACCATGGCAACGTGAAGGAGATCCACGAGCAGGCGGAAGTGCGTGGGGAGGCGGGCAACACGGTGCTCGTGCGGGTGACGATCGATCCGGAGCGGCACGAGAAGGAGGAGCTGGGCGCGGGCGCCACGGTGACGGCCCGGATCGCCTGCGGCAAGCGGCCGCTGGGCTATGTCTGGTTCCACGACGTGCTCGCCTTCATCCAGTCGCAGATCCTGTTCCGACTCTGGTAGGAGCCTTCATGGCACGCATTTCGGCTTTCAGCAAACATCCGAGCCCGCAGCACCGGCAAACGACATGCCGGTCGTACGGCATCACGTGGGTCGTGCCGTCGATGGTTCCCTCGCTTGCGCTTCGGGCTTGCATGCATGTGGTCGCACTGGCCGTGGTGCCGGCGGCGGTCGGCCGCGCGGCCGACGCGGAGCCCGTGCTCGAACGGTGCCTGGTGTCACTCGTGGAGGAGGCGAAGGTGCCGGCCCGCGAGGCGGGCGTGCTCGAGCAGCTCCTGATCCGGGAGGGGGACGTGCTCAAGCGGGGCACCGTGATCGCCAAGATCGACGACAATCAGCCGCAGATGGAGCGGCGGAAGGCGAAGGCCGAGCACGATCAGGCGGTGGCCAAGGCGGAGAGCGACGTGGACGTCCGCTATGCCGTGGCGGCCGAGAAGGTGGCGCAGATCGAGTTCGAGAAGGCGGCCGAGTCGGACCGCAAGGTGCCGGGCAGCGTGACCCGGGTCGAGCTCAACCGGCTGCAGCTCAACGAGCAGAAGAGCGAACTGCAGATCGAGCAGGCGCAGCTCGAGAAGAAGGTCTCGGGATTGGCGGCGATTTCGAAGGGCGTGGAGGTCGATGCCGCCGAAAACGCGATCGAGCGCCGGCTCATCAAGTCGCCGCTCGACGGCGTGGTGGTGCAGGTGTTTCCGCACCAGGGCGAATGGATGCAGCCGGGCGATCCGCTGGCCCGCGTGATCCGCACCGACAAGCTGCGGGTGGAGGGCTACGTCGATTCGTCCCGGTGGAATCCCGAGCAGGTCCGCGACCGGCCGGTGACGGTGGAGGTGGCGCTGGCCGACAACCGCCGCGAGCGGTTCGAGGGCCGCATCGTCTTCACGAGCCCCATCGTGGAGAGCGGCGGCGACTACCGGGTGTTCGCCGAGGTGGAAAACCGCCAGTCGGAGGGCTCGCAGCAGTGGCTCCTGCGGGCCGGTCAGACCGCCACGCTCATCATCCACTCGCAGCAGCCCGCGCTCCCCCCGGTCCGTCGCTAGGGCGGCTCGATCATGGCCACCGCCGACGCCTTTCGTTCGAGCACCACGCGGCCGGTCGGCCTGCGGCGGCGGGGCGATCTGGTCACGAACCGGCAGGTGCACCAGGGGCAGGCCTGGTGGGTGGTGAAGGATCCGATCTCGCTCTCGTACTTCCGGTTTCGGCCCGAGGAATACGCGCTGCTCGACATGCTCGACGGCAAGGCGAGCCTGAACGAGCTCAAGGAGCAGTTCGAGGCCCGGTTTCCGCCGCGGCGGATCACGCTCGACGAACTCGCCCGCTTCGTCTCCACGCTCCACCGCTCCGGCCTCGTGATCGGCGACCGGCCGGGGCAGGGGCCCCAGCTCTTCGAGCGGCGGCGGCAACGGATCTGGAAGCAGTGGATGGCGTGGCTGGCGAACATCATGTCGCTGCGGTTCCGCGGCATCGATCCCGACTGGATGCTCGAGAAGCTCGACCCCTGGTTCGGCTGGCTCTTCGAGCCGTGGGCGGTCGCGGTGGCGATGAGCTTCGTCACGAGCGCCGTCATGCTCGTGCTCGTGAACTTCGACGTCTTCCGGTCGAAACTGCCCGATTTCCACCAGTTTTTCGCATCGGGCAACTGGCTCTACCTGGGGATCGCCCTGGCCGTCACGAAGGTGCTCCACGAGTTCGGCCACGGGCTGTCCTGCAAGCACTACGGCGGCGAGTGCCACGAGATGGGGATGATGCTGCTCGTGTTCACCCCCTGCCTCTACTGCGACGTGTCCGACAGCTGGATGCTGCCGAGCAAGTGGAAGCGGGCGGCGATCGGCGCGGCGGGGATGTACGTCGAGGTGATCATCGCCTCGATCGCCACCTATCTCTGGTGGAACTCGCACGCCGGGATCTTCAACCAGCTCTGTCTCGACGTGATGTTCGTGTCGAGCGTGTCGACGATCCTGTTCAACGCCAATCCGCTCATGCGGTATGACGGCTACTACATCCTCTCCGACATCCTCGAGATCCCGAACCTGCGGCAGAAGGCCACGTCGATCCTGGGCCGGGCCGCCACCCGCTGGTGCCTGGGCATCAAGCAGCCCGAGGATCCGTTCCTGCCGCAGAGGAATCGGGCGCTCTTCGCCCTCTATGCGGTGGCGTCGAGCCTCTACATGTGGATGGTGACGGCGTCGATCTTCATCTTCACCTGGAGCGTCTTCAAACCCTATCGGCTGCAGGTGCTCGGGCAGATCCTGGCGGCCGGCGCGCTCTGGGGCTTGGTGATCCGGCCGCTGCAGGGGATGATCAAGTTTCTCAACGTTCCCGGGAGGCGAGACGAAGTGAAGGCGCTCAACGTGACGGTGTCGGGCCTCGTGGCGGCGGCGGTGCTGGGGGCGATCGCCCTGATTCCGCTGCCCCAGCGGGTGTGGTGTGCCGCGGAGCTGCGGCCGCGGGGCGAGGAGATGGTCTACGTGACGGTGGCGGGGCGGCTCGAGAGCCTGGCGGTGAAGGCCGGAGACATCGTGAAGAAGGGGCAGGAGCTGGCCCGGCTGTCGAGCATCGACCTCGATCTGGCGATCGCGGATCTCGAGGGGAAGGCCGCGCAGTCGCGGGCCCGGCTCAACAGCCTCCAGCGGGAGCGGTTCACCGATCCTGCGGCGGGGCTCGAGATCGGCACGGTCGAGGAGTCGCTCAAGAGCGTGGAGGAGCAGCTGGCCAAGAAGCGGAAGGATCGCGAGGAACTCGTGCTCGTGGCGCCCCGCGACGGCGTCGTCCTGCCGCCGACGAGCGTGCCCGCCTCGAAGGAGGCCGCGGCCACCGGGAAGCTGCCGGCCTGGTCGGGCAACTCGCTCGACAAGAAGAACCTGGGGGCCACGTTCACCGAGGGCACGGTGCTCTGCCTGGTGGGTGATGCGGAGAAGCTCGAGGGGGTGATGGTGGTGGACCAGTCGGAGGTGGAGTTCATCTCCCGCGGCCAGCCGATCGATCTTAAGCTCGACGCCTTCCCGTGGCGGACGTTCACGGGCGCCGTCAACGAACTGGCGGAGACGCATATCGAGGCCGGCTCGGAGCGGCTGAGCGTGAAGGCGGGCGGCCAGGTGCCGACGAAGACCGACGAGTCGGGCCGGGAAATGCCGATCTCGACCTCCTACGAGGCGATGATGTCGCTCGACGACCCCGATGGCGTGCTCACGCCCGGCATGCGGGGCACGGCCCGGATCCAGGTGGGCAGCCGCACGGTGGGCCAGTGGCTCCTGCGGCTGCTCTGGCAGACGTTCAATTTCCGGATGTGAGCCG
>JBIIYN010000034.1:0-17783 GCA_044346795.1 Pirellulales bacterium | reverse complement strand
TTTCCACACGATTTTCAGCACGATTTTGACTGTAGTGGATGTGGCAATTGTGACGATCTCGACGCTCGAGCGTGGTGCGGCAGCGGAATCGACTGCCTGCCAAGACGCCGCCACGCCGTCGGCACCGGAGATCCTCTCGCCATGACCCTCCCCCGCACCCCATCCACGGCCGCCGGCAAACGCGGCGGCGCCGCTCCCGCCCGCGAGGCCGATGCCACTGCCGCCTTTCTGCCCGCCGTCCCGCTGCTGGCCCTGGATCGGCAATACGCCGTGCTTCGCGACGAGATCCGATCCGCCCTCGACCGCGTCTGCGACTCCGGAAAGTTCGTGCTGGGACCCGACGTTCACGACCTCGAGGCCGAACTCGCGCGGGCGCTCGACGTGCCCCACGTCATCTCGTGCGCCTCCGGCAGCGATGCCCTGCTACTGGCCCTCATGGCACTCGACGTCAAGCCGGGCGACGAGGTGATCCTGCCTAGCTACACCTTCTTCGCCACCGCCAGCGCCGTCACGCGGCTGAACGCGGTGCCGATCTTCGCCGACATCGATCCGGTCACCTACCTGATCGACCCGGCCGACGTGAAGAAGAAGATCAGCCGGAGGACGAAGGCGATCGTCCCCGTCCACCTCTTCGGACGCACCGCCGACATGGACGCGATCCTGCCGATCGCCAAGGCCGCCGGCCTGCCGGTGGTCGAGGATGCCGCCCAGTCGATCCTCTCGACCTGGCACGGCCGTTGCTCCGGGGCGCTCGGCGACGTCGGCTGCTTCAGCTTCTATCCGACCAAGAATCTCGGCGGCGTCGGCGACGGCGGCTTCCTCACGACCACCCGCGACGACATCGCGGCGGGGCTGAAGCTGCTCCGTGTGCACGGCATGGAACCGCGCTACTACCACCAGGTCGTGGGCATCAACAGCCGCCTCGACTCGCTGCAGGCCGCGGTGCTCCGCGTGAAGCTGCCGCACCTGGATGCCTGGACCACGGCCCGGCAGGCCAACGCCGCCCGCTATCAGCAGCTCTTCGCCGAATACGACATGGCCGACCACGTGGCCGTGCCGGGCGACGAACCCCGCGGCCGTCACGTCTGGAACCAGTTCGTGATCCGTGCCCCCGGCGGCCGGCGCGACGCCCTGCGAAAGCATCTCGCCGCGTGCGGAGTCGGCACCGAGATCTACTATCCCGTGCCCCTCCACCTCCAGCAGTGCTTCGGCTACCTCGGCTGGCAGAAGGGGGATCTGCCCCGGACCGAACTGGCCGCCGAGGAGACGCTGGCCCTGCCGATCTTTCCGGAACTCACGGAGGCGGAGCAGCGGACGGTGGTCGGCCGGATCGCGGAGTTCTTCGAGGTCCGACTGCCGCAGCAACAGACCGACGAGATTCGCCGCACCCACCAGCCGGAAGCCGTGGTGGAAGAGCCGCACTTCGTGCGTCGCATGAACGCCGTCGGCAAAGCCGACGATGTGCGTTGCTGAATACACGCGACGGCTCGGCATCCTGCCGAACAGGCTTTCTCGGCCTCCCGCGGCCGAAGCGCTTGGCGACCGCAGGTCGCTGGCGAGGGCGTCGCATCCATACGACGCGGTGCTGGGTTACGCCTGGCGCGGGGCGGCGATGTACCCGGACGACATGGTGAATCGGTTTTGGACCCGTCCCCGGGTTGCCACCCGGGGCTTCTCGCCAACGGCAGCTCGATCAACAGCGGTCGCGCCACCCTCGAATAAAAGCCCGGAGCGGAAGCGACGGGACGGGGCCGAGAAACGCTCTCCATGCACCAGGCCCGGATGGCCGGGTTCACATCGGCGGGCGGATGCCCTCCAAGGCAAGCTCGCCACGAGGACGAGGCTTGCCGTAAAGCAAGCAGCGGAAGCGACGGGACGGGCACACAAAACGTCCGCCATGTCCCGAGCCTGCGCCATCCGCCGGCGGCGAGCACGAGCCCCCGGCCGGCGCAGCGGGAGTACGTTCACGCGACGAAGCGGCGCCCTGCGGAGGCCACCTACTTGGCGTCCACCCTCGGCTTCGGGCGACAGATGATGAACGTGCCCATGCCGATCAACAGCGCCATCAGCACGTACGAAAGCAGGTATTTCGACATCGATGCGGACCTTTTTTCGGCCGGGCACGGGACAGGGTAAGATTCGCGTCTGACAGCCTCAGGAGAATCTACCGCACATGGCCCCGAAAACGAAACGTGCCCCGAAGTCGGGCGGCTCCGCCTCGGCCAAACTGCCCCCCGTCGACTTGAAGACCCGCGGGCTGATCGTCGACCTGGCCAACGAGGTCGCCACCGCCGCCGAGAAACGCCGCGACCCGCACCTGGAAATCCCCGCCCGCAGCCTCTCGAACGTCCGCTTCAACAAGTCGCGGAAGATCATCGAGATGGGAGGGCAGACCAACCGGCGGCAGCTCTTCAACCTCTCGCAGGCCAAGAGCTACATGCAGACGCTGCTCGTCGCCACCGGCTGCAAGCAGCTCATCGAACAGCAGAAGACCACCAGCATCCGAGGCCTCTACTACCTGCTCAAGCACACGATCGAGGGCACCCGCGAGGAGACCTTCGCCACCCAGGAGGAGTGCGACCCGATCATCGAGGACCTGGAGGTCACGCTCGAGAGCCTCCGCGAAGAGTTGCACGTCTACGCCAGCAACCGCGGCGGCATGGTGGGCCCGATCACGCTCATCGATTCCGGCGACGAGATCGACTGCTCCCGCATGGGATCGGGCGGCTACAGCATCCCGTCGATCGTCGAGGCCGACATCGTCAAGTTCAAGTCATGCGACGCCAAGTTCATCCTTCACGTCGAAAAAGACACGGTCTGGCGGCGGTTCAACGAGGACAAGTTCTGGAGGAAGCACAACTGCCTGCTGACACACGGCGGCGGCCAGCCACCCCGCGGCGTGCGGCGGATGCTCTACCGGCTGCACAACGAACTCGAGCTCCCCGTCTACTGCCTGCTCGACAACGATCCCTGGGGCTACTACATCTACTCCGTGCTCAAGCAGGGCTCGATCAACCTCGCCTACGAGTCGAAGCGGATGGCGATCCCGGACGCGAAGTTCCTGGGCATCCGCTCCCGCGACTACGAACGCTGCAAGCTCAGCCAGAGCGTGCAGATCGCGCTGAACGACACCGACGTCAAGCGGGCGAAGCAGATCGCGGCCTACCCGTGGTTCGCGGAGAAGAAGGGCTGGCAAAAGGAGATCGAGACGATGCTGCGAAACGGCTTCAAGCTCGAGGTCGAGTCGCTCATCTCCAAGGACATCAGCTACGTCACCGACGTCTACACGCCCGAGCGGCTCGAGGAGCGGGACTGGCTCGACTGATTACACGAAAAACACGACATCCTGTCGTTTTTTCTTGGCGGGCCTCCGCCCGCTGGCGCGAGCGTCGCATCCATGCGACGCGGTCGTGGGTAGGCCCTCCGGGCCTGGCACGCTCGGTGCCCTACCGCGTTGGGTGGCGCTCGTCCCCGGGTTACCACCCGGGGCTTCTATTCCAACGTCACGCAACCATCAACGGTCACGCCACGCTCGAATAAAAGCCCGGAGCGGAAGCGACGGGACGGGGCCATGAAACGTTCCCCATGCGCCAGGCCCGGAGGGCCGGATCAGCACCAGCCGACGGACGTCGGCCAAGGCAAGCTCGGCACGATGCCGAGGCTTGCCGTGAAGCAAGCAGCGGAAGCGACGGGACGGGGCCACAAAGAACCCGCCATTTCCCGAGCCTGCGTCATCCACGTCCCGTCAGGCCTCCTCGCGGAGCAGCGGTGGCGGATCCTCGAACTCCTCGAGTTCGGGCGGCAGCTGCAGCTGCCGCATCGTCTCGTCGGTCTTCCGCATTCCCTCGGCCACCTCGTCCACCCGCTGCGCGATGTCACTCATGTCCCGCTTCGCCACCGAGCCCTCGGCCAGGGCCGCGATCTTCGACTCGAGCCGTTCGATCTCCGCCGCCACCACGTCGAGCTTCCGCTTGGCGTCGTCGATGTTCGACAGCCTCTCCCGGCTGGTCTTCAGGTGATCTTCGAGCGTGGCCCGCAGCTGGTCCGATCCACCCCCGGTCGGCAGCCGCGAGAGCCGCTTCTCGAGGTCGGTGATCCGGGCCCTGATCGAGCCGTCGTCGGTGTGATCGAGAAACTCGGAGAGCGTCGCCGCTCCCCAGATCATCCGGAGGTAGCCCCACAGCAGCCGGTCGAGCGACTCGAGCGACCCGCTGTCGGGGCCGGAGACGTCGGGGCCCCGCATCGCGCCCCCGAGTTCCACGAGCTTGAGGCAGTGGTCGCGCAGCCGGTCGAAGCGGGCCAGCAGCGCCGGCGGCAGCTTCCTGCGGATCCGTTCGTACGACTCGCGGGAAACCGCCGCCTCCGCGGATCGGCGGGCCTTGGCGTCCTGCGCGTCGACGGCGGAGCGAAACCGCTCGTTGGTCACCATGCTGGCGAGGTAGTAGATCTCCGCGGCCGCCACCAGCGGCAGCACCACGCCCGGAAACCCGCCGATGAACGCGGCGGCCACGCCCGCCCCGAAGAAGAGCAGGTTCCAGCGGGTCGTGAACGCCGTGCGGAGATACTTCATGCAGGTCCTAGCCGCTCGCGGCCCCCCGGTCATGGTGGTGGGCGGCCGCCTCGATCCGCTCGATCTGCTCCCGCAGTTCGTGCACCTTCTCGTGGAACCACGGCTCCGACTGCGTCTGGCGGGCGGGCGCCGAGGCCGCCGGCATGCGGATGTCGCCGGCGATCCTGCCGGGCGTGGTGGCCATCACGAACACGCGGTCGCCGAGATAGACGGCCTCCTCCACCGAGTGCGTCACGAAGAGCACCGTCGCCTGCACCTCCCGCCAGAGCTTCACGAGCAGGTCCTGCATGTCGAGCCGCGTGGCGGGATCGAGGGCGCCGAACGGCTCGTCCATGAGGATGATCCGGGGCCTGAGGATGAGCGTGCGGGCGATCGCCACCCGCTGCCGCATCCCGCCCGAGAGTTCATGCGGGTACTTCCGCGCGTCGCGGACCGGGTCGAGCCCCACCCGCTCGATCCACTCCCGCCCCTCGGCATCCCGCTGCCGCCGCCGCACGCCGCGGCATTCGAGCCCGAAGGTGACGTTGTCGAGCACCGTGCGGTTGTCGAAGCTCGTGTAATCCTGGAACACCATGCCGCGATCGGCCCCGGGACCCGCCACCTCCCGGCCGAGCACCGAGACGGACCCCGTCGTCGGCGGGTGCTGCGGCTCGAGCCCCGCGATCAGCCGCAGCACGGTGCTCTTGCCGCAGCCGCTGGGCCCCAGGAACGACGAGATCTCGCCATGTTCGGGCAGGTCGGGGATCGTGAAGCTCACGTCCGCGAGCGCGGTGTATTCCCGGGGCGTCCCCGCCCCGTAGATTTTAGTGACCCCGCGGAATTCGACCGCCGCTGGCCGCTCGACCGGCGTCCCCTGGCTCATGCCGCCTTCTCCCGCGGTCCGTCAAACCCGTGCAGCAGGCCACGGCAGAGCCGCGGCAGCAGGCCACGACCGCCGTAGCGATGGGGAAAGAGGTCGCACTGCAGCCACCAGAGCGCCCGGTCGATCGCGTAGGCCACCAGCGGAATGATCACGAGCACGATCAGGATCGGCTCCCGCTCGCCCCGCCGCTGCGACACGTTGATCAGGTCACCCAAGCCCCCGGAGTCGCTGCCGAACTTCACGAGTTCCGCGAGCATCACGTACCCGAAGGCCAGCCCGAAGAGCAGCCGCAGCGAATTGAAGACGGCCGGGGCCGCCAGCGGCACGAGCACCTTGAGGATGATCTGCAGCCGCGAGGCCCCGAGCGTGAGCGCCGTGTCGACGTACCGCTGCGGCACCTCGAGCACCGCCGCGGTCGTGTCGCTCACCACGAAGGCGACGCTCGCGATGAACAGGAACATCACCTTCTGGAATTCGCCGATGCCGAACAGGAAGAACGTCAGCGGGATGAGGGCCGCCACCGGGATGTTGCGGCCGAACACGGTCAGCGGAGCCAGGAAGGCCCGCACCGCCGGGAAGCAGGCGGCGAGCACCCCGAGCGGCACGCCGATCAGGGCGGTCAGGCCGAAGCCGAGGCAGACCCGCGTCAGCGTGCGGAGCGTGTTGGCGACGAGCTTCCGCTCGCCGAAGACATGCGGCAGTTCGCGGAGCGTCTCGGCGGGGCTCGGCAGCATCGCGGGGCTGATGAAGCGGCCCTCGCCCTGGCCGGCCGTGGCGATGAACCAGGCCGCGAGCACGCACGCCACGCAGGTGACGCCCCACAACAAGGCGGTGACGACCGACGCCTCGCCCCGCAGCGGCCGGGCCGGCGCCGCGACGGCGGGTCCGGGCCGGGAGGGCGGGGAGGCCGCGGGCTCGGGTCCGGGGGCCGCGACGGTGGTCATGGGCTCGTCATTCCTTCTCCGCGGAATAGACCTTGATCTCCACGCGGCGGTTCTTCGCGTGATCGTCGGGATGCTCCGGATCGGTCGGGCGGTCCCAGCCGACTCCGTCGACCGCGAACCGGTTCTCGTCGAACTCGAACTTCTCCACGAGCGCCGACTTCACCGACCCGGCCCGCTGGCGCGAAAGCTCCTTCACCATCGACGCCGGCACCGACCCCTTCATCGACCCGTCGGTGTGCCCCTCGATCACGATCCGGGCGTTTCCGAACTGCTTGGCCAGCACCCCCACCTCGTCGAGCACGAGATCGACCGTCGGATCATACGGCTCCTCGACCTCCTTCCCGTCGATGCGGCGCACGATCCGCTTGCGGAGATCCCAACTGTTCGGGAAAAAGTGGATCACGACCGTGTTGGTGAGAATCTCCTCGTTCTCGGCCCTGATCTGGGAGAGCGTCTTCGGGGCGAGGGGCTTGGCGTATTCGTCCTTGGTCTCCGCATACTTGGGCTCGCCGCCCAGCTTCTGGATCACCGAGAAGTCCATCACATGGTCGAACGGCACGGGTGGATTCGAGATCGCACCGACCCGGCGGTAGAGGTAGTAGGCCTGCTTCCAGATCCGCTCGAAGTTCGCCGGGTTGTTGCGGTTGATGAAGAACTGGTAGTTCTCGGCCCAGTTGGTGCTGTGGGCGTCGCCGAGCATCGCCAGCGTGTCGGTGGCCGGGATGTTGTAGCCCGCCGCCATCAGTTCGGCGGCTTTCGCCCGCGACGACTCGGTCTTGAGCGCCTCCATGGCGTCGAAGATGCCCCGCACGATCGCCTCGATCTTGTCCGGATGATCCTTGGCGAAGTCGGCCCGGGCGAACCAGACGTCGGCGATCAGCCGGTTGGCCGTCTGGGTGGTGACGAGCATGCGGTTGCCCTTGGCCTTCTCCAGGTTGTAGATGTCCGGAGCCCACGACACGCAGCCGGCGAGATCCTTCTGCGCGTTGAAGGCGGCGGCCGCCTGGAAGGCGTCCTCGGTGTAGACCATGTCGACGTCACCCGGCTGGAGGCCGCCGGCCACGAGCATGTTCAGGGCGAAGAACTGGCTGGGGGAATTCTGGGCCATCGCCAGCTTCTTGCCGGCGAGGTCGCGGACCGTCTTGATTCCCTCGCGCACGACGATGCCGTCGCCGCCGTTGGAGAAGTCGACCTGCTGGAACACCCGGGGCATGACCCGCGAGTCCTTCGGCGCGCCGGTGCGATCGACGAGTCCCTCGAGGAACAGGGGAATCATGTCGAGCGTGGCCCAGCCGATGTGCACCTCGCCGGCCGCATAGGCGTCGCGCATCGTGACCGGATTGTCGATGAGCACCAGTTCGATCTTGAAGGGCTTGCCGCCCGGCGCCTGCCAGACCTTCCCCGCCTTGAAGCCGTTGTTGGCGAGGATGATCGGGCTCCAGCCCGCCCAGACATTCAGCGCGAACCGGACGGTCTCGTCCTCGAGCGGCTTGTAGGCGCTCGTGCCCTTCACCGGCGGCAGCTTCTCCGCCGGCTTGAAGGAGTATTCCTTCACGGTGGTCGGCACGGCGGAGTCGCCGGCCTCGAAGAGCACGCCCTCGGCCCCCGGCTCACCGCCGGCACCGGCCCCGCCAGCTCCCGCACCACTTCCCTCGTTGGGGCCAGGGCCGGGCCCTCCGCCCCCGGCCTGTCGGGCCGCTGCCTGGCCCCCGCCGCCGGCCGGCCGGCCGAGGCCGAACTGTTCCAGCATGCCGGCCCGCCAGGCCGCGAGGCCGACGAGCGCGAGGATCACGGCCCACACCGCGAGCCAGAAAGGTGCCTTGGGTTGACTTGCCATCGAAAATCCTCGTGTGCGACTGGAAACGGAAGGGCCCCGCCGGTTCACGCCACCGGAAAGCTACCCGCGAAACCTGGCCTGCGGCCGCGACTTGCCGGCCATGTAGAAGGCGTTCATGAGGTCGTAGGCCGTCACCTCGCAGAGCAGCCGCGTGACCTTCTCGTGGGCCTCGGGAGAGAGGAGTGGCTCGACCTCCTTCATGAGCGCCACGACGCGCTGCTCCTGCGCCGTGATCTCCTTCGCGTCGACGCGACCGTCGGCCACGACGTCGAGAAACGAGTCGAGTTTCCGCGCGTATTCCGCCAGCAGCGGCGCGTCGCTCGCCTCGTCGAACCACGGGGTCTTGCCTGCTGATGCCTTTGCCATGACGGAAGTCTCCTAAGGGGTGTGGGGGGAATCAGGAAAAAGGTGTCAGGCACCATTTGTCTGGAGATCAGGAAAAAGGTGTCAGGCACCATTTGTCTGGAGACCCCGGCCTTCCGGCGGGGGCCGTGTCGCCTGCGGCGACCGGCAAATGGTGCCTGACACCTTTTTCCGTGCGGGTGGTCATGTGCCGATGACCTCGCGGATCGCCGCGAGCCGCTCCTGCAGGTGCGCCCGCCCGCCGGGCTTCCCGACCTGCTCCTTCCAGCGGTCGGGCAGGAACCGCTTCTCGGTGCACTCGAGCACCGCGGCGATCTCCTGCATCTCCTTCTCGAGGCCCTGTGCCGAGGGCATGAAGTCGTCGAGGGCCGCCTTCAGGTCTTCCGCCGAGATCGTGTCGGGGTTCGGCTGCCCGGCGTCGGCAGCCCGCTCGAGGCCCTTCCGCCGGGCGGCCAGCACCACGCTCTCGATGTCCGCCCCGGAAAGCCCGAGCGAGAGGTCGACGGGGCCCGGCAGTCCGGCCGCGAGCTTCACGCGGCTCTTGCGGGCCATCGCCGTGAACATCGCATCCATCTCCGCCTGGTCGTGCGGGTAGAAGAGCGGGATGTGCACCTCGGCGCGGCCCTGCCGCTTGAGGTCGATCGGAAGCAGGTCCGGTCGGCTCGTGAGCAGCATCCAGACGATCTTGCCGCGGTAGCGCGTGTCGCCCATCTGCCTGGCGATCATGGAAAAGACCCGTGCCGACGTGCCGGAATCACCGTCCGAGGAACGGTTGCCGAGCGCCGCGTCGGCCTCGTCGATCACCACGACGACGGGGCCCAGCCCGCGGAGCACGTCGAGCGCGTGCTCGAGGTTGCCCTCCGTCTCGCCGACGTACTTGCTGCGGAAGTTCTTGAGCATGGCGCAGGGGATGCCCACGCTGCCGGCGTAGCACTCGGCGATGAAGCTCTTGCCGGTGCCGACGGGGCCGCAGATCAGGTAGCCCATCGGGGCGCTCTCGAACTGGCCGCGCTTGATCGCTCGGGCGTCGGTCTCCAGCCGATTCTTGGCCTCGGCATGCCCGGCGACGGCGTCGAGCGTGAGCCGCGGCTGGATGAATTCGACGAGCCCCTGGCACGACCGTTCGATCAGGTCCTTCTTCTTGGCGGCGAACTCCGGTCCGTCGGGGGCGGTGCCGTCCCGGGCCGACATCGTGATCACGGCCCGCAGGCTTTCGAGCGTGAGACCGCCCGCGACGGCGGCCGTCCGCTTGACGGAGTCCATCTGCGCGGCCGGCATGCCCGCGGCCAGAGCCGTGGCCACCGCGAACCGCTCCCGTTCCTCGGCATCGGGCAGGGGCAGGTTGATCGCGGTCACGGCCGGGTTGGTCACGAGCCGCGGGTGCATCTCCGACAGGCTGTCGGTGAGCACCACGATCGCCACGTTGACGCGTCGCAAGAGCGGATTCGTCGCCCAGCCCAGCATCCGCACGAGCCGTCCGGCACCTGCCCGTGCGCTCGACGCCGCGTCGCCGGCCGGCGCGAGATACTGGCCGTAGTCGAGCACGACGGCGATCCGCTTCCGCTGCTCGGGCGGGTCGATCAGGTTGCGTTCGAGCAGGGCGTCGATCGCGGCGATCGCCTGGTCGGGATCACGCGGCCAGTTGGCGGCGTTGCCGAGCCTCTCCGTGAGCCACTGGGCCATGGTCCGCAGCCGGGCGGCATCGGCCCCCGCCAGCGGCCTCAAGCCCTTGCCCACGTCGTAGCCGAGCACGACATCCCAGCGGCCGAAGAGCTCCCGCGCCAGGAAGTCGGTCGCCGTTCCCCAACCCGCCGGCGGCTGGGCTTCGGCGGGCCCGAGCGGCACGAGATCGCGGACGTTGCCATGGAGCAGGAACAGGCAGCTCGTGCCGGACAGATAGGCGTCGCCGAGCCGCTCGGCCCACGGCGGACACCAGGCGGGCAGGGCGGCGGCGGGTCCGGCCACGGGGGCCGTGCCCAAGGCCGCGGCGAGTGGCTGGCCGGAGACCGGCTGGGTGGCTGCCGGCGCGGCCGGAGGAGCGGCCGGCTGTTCGGCTGTCGGGGCGACGTTGGTCACGGTCGGCGGCTCCTGCGTTGATCTCTCGCTCGTATGCCGAAGTGCATCGGCCTCAGCCCAGCGTCTGCTTGGTCCGCTCGGCGCCCAGCTCCTTGTCGTCCGCCTTCACGCCGGCCGTCTCCGGCGTGACCATGCCCATCTCGATCTCGAATTCACGCAGCGCCTGGTCGGCCATGTTCTTCTCGACCGCCTGCTCGGACTTGATCTTGTCGAGCCCCTCGCCGGAGAGGTCGGCCGCCACGCGAACCTTCGCGCGGTTCAGGCCGATCTTGTCCTGGATCACGTCCTCGATCTGGCCGAAGTCGGTCGTGATGTCGAAGTTGAAGCTGTTGGCGAGTTTGGCGAGTTCGGCCTCGGCCCGCGAGAGCTTCAGGTCGGCGTCGTACTTCTGGATCTTGAACTTGAGGTCGGCCAGCTTCTTGGTGGCGTGCTTCACCTTGGTGACGTTGTTGTCGTAGGCCGTCTCGTGGAGCTTGAGTTGGGCCTCGTTTTCAGCGAGATCCTTCTTCGCCTTCTGCAGTTCGAGGGCGAACTTCGCCGCCGTCTCGCGCTCGCCGGCCTGCAGGTAGGCCTTCACGCGGGCCTCGAGCGAGGCCACGTGCTCGCGGCAGCCGTTCACCTGCCGCAACACCCGCTCCACGAGGGCGCGATACTGCTCGAGCCCTTCGCGGCCTTCCTTCATCTGGTCGACCGCCTTGTCGTACTCGTACTGCAACTGGGCGACCGGATCGGCCGTCCAGAAGTAGTTGGCGATCTTGTTCATCTGCGCGGCGAGCGCCTTCCAGAGCTTTCCCAGGATCATGTTCGAATTCTCCGCGAACGGGGGCGGGGGGAAGAGGGTTCGGGACCGAGAGTATCGTTTGATACCGCTCCCGACGGGGGGAGTCAAACAGCCCGCAGAAACCGCGGAACCAGAACGGTCGGCCAGTTCCCTTGCGTGCCGTCGGCAGACGTGCGGTGGCTACCGCCCGGCGAAGAGACAGTTTACGATAACGCGAGTGTCGGACTGCGGAGGACTTCCATTTCTTCCGTGCGTCCCAGCTTCGTCCCAGCTTCAAGAGGAGAGACTCGCATGCCCCTCACCAACCGCCGGAGATTCCTCCAGACCTCGTCCCTGGCCGGTGCCGGCTATTTCGTCGCCGCGGGTGGCCGGACGGCGTGGAGCAACGCCGCCGGCGAGCAGCTCAACGTCGCCTGCATCGGCGTGGGCGGCAAAGGCAGCAGCGACTCCGACAACGCGGCCCTCTTCGGCAACGTGGTCGCGATCTGCGACGTGGACCGCAACACGCTGGAAAAGAAGGGCAACTCGGAGAAGTTCAAGGCCGCCGAGCAGTTCACCGACTACCGCGAGCTGCTCGCCAAGCACGGCAAGAAGATCGACATCGTCACGATCAGCACGCCGGACCACATGCACGCCCCGGTGACGCTCGACGCGATGCGGCTGGGGATCAGCTGCTACACGCAAAAGCCGCTCACGCGGACGATCTACGAGGCGCGGCTGCTGGCCAGGGTCGCCCAGGAGACGGGCGTCTGCACCCAGATGGGCAACCAGGGCACGGCGCTCGACTCGTCGCGGGAGGCGATCGCGCAGCTCAAGTCGGGGGTGCTCGGGACGCTCAAGGAGGTCTACGCCTGGTCGAACCGGCCGGTGTGGGCCCAGGGGCCGAACCGCCGGATGAACATCCGCAAGTATCAGACGCAGGCGATGGCGGAGGTCGACGGGCAGGAGGATCCGACCACCACCGCGGAGGAGGTGGCGGAGATCGTCCAGGACCTGCTCAAGAAGAAGCAGCAGGAGATCGGCAAGGCCCTCGAGCGTCTGGACTGGAAGAACTGGCTGGGCGTGGCGCCCCCGCGGGAATACTGGCCCGGCCTCTACCATGCCTTCGCCCATCGCGGCTGGTGGGATTTCGGCACGGGAGCCCTGGGTGACATGGCCTGCCACCAGTTGACCGTGCCCTTCGCCTCGTGCGGGCTGCGGGATCCGGTGTCGGTGGTGGCGAGGACCACCGGCCACGATTTCGACAGCTTCCCGGCCAGCTCGATCATCCGGTTCGAGTTCCCCGAGACCGCGGAGCGGCCGGCGATTCCGTTCTGGTGGTACGACCGCCAGGGCAACAAGCCGCCGGCCGAGGTCTTTTCGAAGTGGGGGATCGATCAGGTCGCCGACCGCGGCGTGCTGATCGTGGGCGAAAAGGCCGCCTTCTATTCCTCCGACGACTACTGCGGCAAGTACGAACTCCGCGGCGTGGAGAAGGCGACCGTCGACTACGAGAAGGCCGAGGACCAGGGGAAGGGGAACGACGTGAACAACATGTTCGAGCTCTTCCGGGCCAAGCGGGCCAACGACCCGAAGATCTGCAAGTCGAATTTCGTCGATCGCGGCGGCCCGCTCACCGAAACCATCCTGCTCGGCAATCTCGCCGTCTGGGCGGCTGCCAAGGGCGGCCCGAACGGAGAGATGGGCGACTGGGGCGAGAAGGTGCAGTGGGATGCCAAGAACCTCCTGGTCACGAATCTCGCCGACCTCAAGACGCCCCGCGTGGCCGATCTCATCAAGCCGAAGTATCCGCAGGGGTACAGGCTCGACTGACTCGCCGTGGTTATCGGCTCGACCGACTCGTCGGGGACTGGCTCGTTGGGGACTGGCTCGTTGTGCGAAGCACAAGGTGCCTGTCCCCTGTCCCCCAAGGCTTTCCCTCCCCCCGTCCTTCACACTTGGATGCACTGACATGAAAACTCCGCTCTCGTGGCCTCGGCTCGTGGTCACGCTGGCCGCCTCGTGCATGACGCTCGCCACGGGCGACGTGGCCACCGCCGGTCCGTCCGCGGCGGCCGACGTGACCGCGGCGAAGGCGCGGCTCGACGCGCTGGGCAAAGACGCCACCGCCAAGCTCGACGGCGACGGCCGCCTGATCGAGATCACGATCGAGGACGGCGCGGAGCTGACGGCCGACGACGTCGCGCTCTTCGGCCGGCTCGGCGACCTGCGGTCGCTGCGGATCCTGAACTGCCGCATCCTCAACGACGCCATGGTGGCCCGGCTCACGGGACTCGAAAACCTCGACACGCTGGCGCTCACCAACAGCGGGATCACCGACGCGGGCGTGGAGGCGCTCGTGCAGACGTTCCCGAACCTGGTCGAGCTCGACCTGTCGTCGAACACGAACCTCACGGGGGCGGCCCTGAAGCAGATCGCGGGCCTCGCCAAGCTCGAGCGGCTGACGCTCCTGCAGAACCGGTTCAACGATCTCCACACGCGGCGGCTCGGGAAGATGCCGCAGCTGCGGTCGCTCGACCTGCGGGGCAACATGGAAGCCGGCGACATGACGCTCGAGGTGCTCGGCAAACTGCCGCACCTCACGGCCCTCAAGCACCGCAGCACGGCCGTCACCGATACGGGTCTCGAAGGGCTGGCAGGAAGCCCGTCGCTCGAGTCGCTGCTGATGCAGGATTTCGTGATCACGAACGCCTCGGGGCCGCACCTGGCGAAGCTCGCGAAACTCTCGTCGCTCGAGGTCTTCCGCTGCCAGGGATTCGGCACCGAGGGGGTGCTCGCGCTCGCGGGCCTGCCGCTCACCCGGCTGACACTTCGCGACCTGCCCGACGTCGGCGACGCGTCGCTGGCGGTGCTCGGGAAACTCCCGCGGCTCAAGCGGCTCTATCTCCACGAACTGGCGAGCCTGGGGGACGAGGGGCTGCGGCAGCTCGCGGCGGCGAAGGAACTCGAGGTGCTCGACATCTGGAGCCTGCCGCGGATGACGGACGCCACGGTGCAGGTGATCGCCGGGTTGCCGAACCTGAAAGAGCTGTCGATCCGTGAGACGGGGGTCACGGCGGCGTCGGCCGCGACGATCGCGGCGATGCCGAAGCTCCAGTCACTCACGTTCAAGAACAACGGCCCGCTGTCGGCGGAGCAGGCGGCGAAGCTCGAGGGCCGCAAGTGGACCAGGCTCGACCTGGGTGGATCGGGCAAGTGACCCGCCGCCGGCTCGGCCCCGAGCACTCGCCTGCAGAGCCGCCACAGGCGACTGGAGAAACGAAAGGGTGGCTAACGGGACTCGAACCCGCGACCCCTAGAATCACAATCTAGTGCTCTAACCAACTGAGCTATAGCCACCACCGAGCCAGCACGCCTGGAGTTTATCACACTTTCGGCCGTGTTCACGCCCCTCCCGCTTGCCCCGGGTCACTGCTGCAGCGGCGGGATCACCGGGGGATGCGGGCCGGTCGCCGTCAGCCGAAACCGAGTCGCCTTGTCCTGCGGATCAGTCCGCAAAAACTGGGCGAAAATGAGCCCGTCTCCCGGCCACTCCTTCGTCGCCTTCAGGCGGACCCGCACCCAGATGCTGCTGGCTCCGGCCACGAGCGGGCCGATCTCGTGCGTCGCAGCGTTCGTGCCGCCCGCTCCGGCCTTGAGTTCGACGACCGGCTTCCAGGTTTCGCCATCCGGCGAAACCTCGAGCGCCGCGCTGGCGCCGGGGTCGTACGGAAAGGGATCGCCGGTCGTCCACACGGCCAGCGGCGCGGCGAGCGTGGCGTCCTGGATCGTGAACGGCAGGTCGAACCGCAACGTCACCACGCCTTCGCGTCCAGCCACCGTGGGTCGGATGAACGTCGTCGCCCCGGCCTGCCGCTCCGTGTAACGCTCGGCATCGACGAGCGACACCACGTGCCGTCGCCAGTCGTCGTCGAAGAGGCCGAACTGGATCTCCCGATAGGGCGGACTGCGCCACCGCACCTGCCCGGAGAGTCCGACGCGCTTGCCACCGCCGTCGACGGGGGAGACCGCCGTCCCCACGGCTCCGAGCAGATACTCGCCGGCCTCGGCCGTGAGGGCTCCCAGTCCGCCGACCCGCCAACTCCGCGGCCCGCCGGTGACGGTGAGCCCGTCGACACCGATCGGCTCGCCGTTTCGCGTGAGCCGGAAGTCCTCCGGCGCCAGGCCCGACACATCGTCGTCAAAGTCGAGATTCACCCACTCGAGCGGCGTCGTGCGGCCGCTCGAAACGGTGGCAAACCGCGCAGCGACGGTGCGCGGGATGCCACCCCGCGCCGCCTGCTGCGTGCCGTCCGCAACGACCGGCGCGTCGGCCTGACCGGAAGGCGCTTGCCGGCCCGACGCCGCCGGCCCGGCGTCCCAAAATCTCACCGCGAACACCGCCGCGCCGCACGCGACCAGCGCAGCCCCGACCGTCATACGAATCCGCCGGCTCGCGAACGTCACGACACGCCCGATGAGGCCACCGCCCTCGACCGGCCGGGCACCGACCCGTTCGCCCGCCAGCACACGGCGCAGGTCGGCGGCCACGTCATCGGCGGTCGGGTATCGGGCGGCGGCTTCCTTCGCCAGGCACCGGGCCGCGATCGCCTCGGCGCCGCGGACGAGCGGGCGGTCCGCACGGGGTGTGCCGGCGACGGCCAGGCGAGCGGGCCGCGCTCGCTGCACGATCCGCGCGGTCTCCACGAGCGACTTGCCCGCCACGTCATAAGGCAGCCGCCCCGTGAGCACTTCGTGCATGAGCACGCCGATCGCATGAACGTCGGTCCGCGCATCGATCGCCGTCCGGTGGTCGGCGAACTGTTCGGGGGCCATGTACGGCCGTGTGCCGATGAATTGCCCCGTCTCCGTCTGCGGAGCGTCGCCGTCCGCCCCATCCATTCTCGCGATGCCGAAATCGATGATCTTGGGATGGCCCATCGCATCGACGAGCACGTTGCCCGGCTTGATGTCGCGATGCACGATGCCCGCGGCATGGCCGTGGCCGACCGCGTCGCACACCGCCAGCAGGAGTTCGAGCCGGTGACGGATCGACAACCGCCGCCGCTCGCAGGCCGCCACGAGCGGCTCCGCCCCAGGGATGAATTCCATCACGTAGAAGGGAACGTCGGCGATGCCGTGGCGGTGGCAGCCCGCCGTGAAGATCTGGGCGATGCCCGGGTGCCGCAGCCGCGCGAGCGCATCGGCCTCCCGGCGGAAACGCTTGAGCGCCGCCGCCCCGGTCGCCGGCGTCCGCATCACCTTCACCGCCACGGTGCGGGCCGGGTGCGTCTGCGTCGCGGCATAGACGCGACCCATGCCCCCCTCGCCCACCAACCGGTCGATGCGGACGCCGCCGATGTCGATGCCGAGCAAGGGGTCGGGCCCGGGCTCCGCGACGTCGGGACCCAAGCCGAAATCGGTCGACCGCTGCGACGCCGCTTCGCCGGATATTTGCGTGTCGGAGGTGGGCAGCGTCGACGGCGGCCCACTCCGGGCCGCCACGCCGCCACGCGCGACCCCGTCATCCGGCGGCTGGGAGGACTCTGCTGCGATCACGTTCGGCACCCACTCCGGGCTCGTGGCCGATCGTCGCGAGCCCTGATGCCCGCCGGACGGCCGACCCCCATCCTACGTCCGCCATCACGGCCCGCCAGCGACCAGCGAACGCCTGCACGCCCCAGCCGGCCAGGATTGTCGTCCCATATTCACATCCAAGATTGAATTGAGATCCAAGATTGCCATTCCGCCGCCGCGGGCGATTCGATTCAATGGCGGGGATCCGCAGTGAAGGAGCCCCCGTGCCAAGGCCCGCCCACCCCGTCACCTGCAGCCGGTTTTCTGCGGCCCGGGCCTGCGTCAGCGACGTGGCCCGGCTCGCGCAGGAGATCCCACTCTTTCCGGTCGAGCGCGCGATGCACCTCGGCCCGCTGGCGGCGGCCCGCGCCGCCGTCGCCCACGCACCGGCCGCCGGAAACACGCGGATCGGCTGGGCGGCGGTCTTCCTGAAGGCCTATGCGCTCGTCGCCCGCGAGATGCCCCTGCTCCGCACGTGGCTCGTCCGCGGGTTCCCCGGGGGCGGTCTGCGGCTCACCCCGCGGCTGGCCACCGCCGCGGAAAGCGTGGCCACCCTCGCCGTCAACCGCACCGAGAACGGCGAAGACCGGCTCTTCTGGGGGCGGCTCGCGGCGCCTGATGCCCGGCCGCTTCCCGAGATCCAGCGGTTCGTCATGGACTGCGCCACGAAACCGATCGAGGAGATGTTCAAGCGTCAGTTGGAACTGGAGATGGTGCCCGGCTTCCTGCGGCGGACGATCCTGCGGTGGAACATGAACTCGTTCTCGCGGAAGCGGGCCGCGCGGATCGGCACC
>JBIIYN010000259.1:0-5719 GCA_044346795.1 Pirellulales bacterium | reverse complement strand
CCGAGACGGTTCCCACGGCCGGTGGCACGAGCGACCACTCCAGCCGATCATCCACGGGCGTCGAGAACTGCACGACGATCGAGTCGAGGTCGGCCCCGGATGGCTCGCATGCGAACGTGAACGACTCGGTGAGCCGGTCATCCCGCACCGTGAGCCGGACATCGCTTCGCACATCGAGGGGCGGCCTTCGCCGCACGAGCCGCGCGGTCCGCGAAAACGCGCGGAACCCCGCCCGAATCCGCGCCCGGGCGGCGCCATCCTCAACCAGCGCGGCCAGGCGGCCGTCCAGCCCGACCTCTCCGTCGGCCTGCCCGGCATTCGCCGGTGCGGATCGCTCCGCGGCCGTCGCAACCGGGGTGTCGAATTCCACGATCGTCTCGGGGTTCGTGCGCAGATCGACGAGCGCCGACCGCTCCGACTCTCCGTCGAGCCGCACCATGTCGACCGCCGCGGTGGAAAAATCCTCCCCCAACGGGATGCCGGCCCGATGCCCGGTGATCCTCAGGCCGAGGTCACGGGCGGGCGTCGCCGCCACGGTCAAGCCGATGCGCAGCACGTCGCCGCGGGCGTCGCGGATGACCTTCCAATCCAAGCCCGCCCAACTCTGGCCGGCGGCCGACTCATCAACATCGCGACGAACGGGTGACGCCGCCAGTTCCGCCGGTGCCCCGAGCGTGATGGCCTCGACGGAATCGATGAACCAGCCCGGCGTGATGCGGGCCGTGAGGTCGAAGGACTCGCCGCGATGCACCCGCACGTTGCAGGCCGCCCGCGCCACCACGAGCCCGGGGGACAGATCGACGGTGGTGACCCGCGCCACGTCCAGTTCCGCTGCGCGCGGAGCCAACGACAGGGTCACGCTCGCGCCGGGCCCCTGCTCCTCCACGAACAGCCGGGCCGGCCCCGCGGCCGCCACGGCTTCATCCTGCCCGGCGGCGTCGTTCGCCGGGTCGTCCGATCGCACCACCGCGTCGGGAGCGTCCGTCCCGCCGCCGACGGGCAGCGGCCATCGCGTCGCCACTTCGGGAGGCACGACGAGGCACCGCTCGAATTCGACTGCTGCCAGCGAGAGCTCCGGAACCACGCGGATCGCGATGCCGCCACCGGCCCAGGTCTCGGCCGTCGGCCGCAGCAGCGGCAGCGGCGCGGCGGGTCCGGAGATCGGCGCGACGGCCCGGACGAGCAGCGGTTCAACAGTGCCCAGGCACCACCGGGGAAGATCGATCAGGATCGCCCTGCCTTCGTCCACGACGGTCCAGGAGGCTCGATCCCTCGCGTCCACCGGATCGCCCGCGGCCACCGCGATGTCGGTCACGATCAGGCCGACGTCTTTCTCGAGACGGAGCCTGCCTGACACCCACGGGTCCGCCGGCCGCACGAGCGAACCGAGCGTCGACTGCCTGCCGCGGATGGCGACTTCGGTCCACAGAGAGATCATGGGCGGGGGCTGGTCCGCTCCGACCAGCGTCAGATCCACCAACGCGCGAGGGCCGGTATCGATCTGCCAATCACCCGCCGATGCCGTCGGTCGGATGACAGGTTCGGTGGAGGGATCAGGCCGCGGCTCCGGCAGCTTCCGGGCCTCCAGCCCGCCTCCGACCACGGGCCGCAGGCCACGCGGCAACCGGAGGGCGATCGTCGAAGAGAGTGACGGCACCAGGGTGAGGGAAAACCGCGGTGCGGCCAGCGAACCGGCCGCATGTTCACAGCGAAAGTCGCAGCTGTAGGTGCCGGCCTCGGGGATGGAAACGGCCAGCGTCCCATCGCGGCGGCCGAACACGACGGCCTCCCCCAGGCCGGCGTCGGTGCGCATCGCGGCCGCTCGCACGTCCAGGCTGCCGAGCGACAACTCCCTGCCGAAGCCGACCGGCGGGCGGGCCTTGCCTCCCGCGGCTTCCGCGGAAGCCCCGATATCGAATGAGACGGTTCCCGCGAGACTGCCGTCCTCGGTGAGAGCGATGTCATAGCGGGCGGCATCGGCGAGCGTCACGAGGGCCGGCTGGAGCCCGTCGCGTGCCGCCGCGGGACGGCCGGCCGTGAGCCTGGCGATGCCCTCCTCGAATTCCCTCGCCGACATGGGGACGTAGCGCGATGTTCCCAGTGGGATGTCCGTCAGCCTGCCGGCGGGCACGTGGACCCGCGTGAATTCGAGCGGCTTCGCCTCGACGTCGCGACCGGCCGCCCGCACGGCCGTCGACTCCTCGGCCGGCAGCGGCTGGATGGCGAAAGACCAGCCGGCGAGCACCAGCACGACGAGACGGCTGCGGCGCACGACCCACGAGAGCGAGGGCGACGACGAAGGCCGCGGATTGGCGACGCGGATGGTGCGGGAGACGTTCATGGTCGATCCCGTCCGACGGCGGTCGCCCCCTCCCGGATGGCAGGCGACGACGGGGCGATGATGAGTGACGGCTGGGGCGCGATCTGCGTCAGCGAACTTGCCGACACCACGGCGGCCGCGCCGCGCGTCGAAGCGACGGGCACTCGTCGGCGGAGCACGAACCGCAGCACCGCCGCCAACAGCGTCAGGACGACGCCCGGCCCCGCCGCCTGCCCCACGAGCGGTGCCAGTTCCGAAAAGAACGCCGCGGCGAGACTCGCGACCGCGGCCACGCCCAGCACCACGGGAACGCTGCGCAGCCGCGGCACATAGACCGCGGCCAAGCCCAGGGCGAGAACCGGCCCCGACACGACGAGAACCAACAGCCACGTCGGCACCACCCAGATGCGGCCCTTCGCGGGCGGCCCCACCCCCGAGAAGACGAACCTCGCTCCGGCCTCCGGCACGTCCACGGGCCGTTCGACGGCCGGACTGCCCCCCCCGACGGCCAGACCGTCAAACCTCGCATCAGGCTGCCGCGCGGGGGTCCGGCTGGACCACAGCCATGCCGCCAGCGCGTCGCGCGACACGACCGGCTCGCGGCGGAGTCCGAGCGGCCCCCACTCCCAGCGCTGCTGCGACGTCCACCCCCCCGGAGTGCCGATCGGGTGCTCATCCGACTCGCACGAGAGTTCCCAGTAGAACCGGCGCTGGAGCGTGCCCTTGGGAAAGACGGGCGGGTCCAGCACGACGGCGGCCGGCAGCCCGGCTGCACCGGCGAACGTGCCTGCCCGATGATCCCGGTTCCGACTGGCGATCATCTCCACCAACCACGACGAATTGCCGGCCCGCTGCGGCAGCTCGACGACGACCCGCCCATCGGCGCGGACGGCCGCGGGCAGCTGCTTGCCATCCAGTCGCACTTCGACGACGTCGTCCGGCGAGCGACCGAGTCCGTCGGCACGGGCGACAGCCGCGGCATTGACCGCGATGGTCTGGGGCAGCGTGAACGTGATCTCGTCGGCTGCACTCACGATCAAGAAGCGATAGACGTCTTCGCGCCGGTCGCCGAGAAGCCGCGTCTCCAGCCAGGCGGCGTCGATCACCATGTCACCCAGCGTCGAACGTTTTCGGGCCGAGATGGCCAGCGGCACCGACTGCAGGGATTTTGCGGTGGTCCACGTGCGGCTGGCCACCGATCCGAGCGAGCCACTGTCGCGCTTCCAGGCGTCGCCCCGGACATCGATCGACAGGGTCTCGGGCACGGTGAGCGTGATCGACTGGCCACCGATCCTGGTGGCCACCGGCAGCACGAGGGGCAGGTCCTCGGCCACGGTCGACGCCGGCCCGATGGAGGGGGTCGGCAGCTCGTACTGCACCGTCACTTCCCCGGCACCCAAGAGCGCTGCGGCCAGCATGGCCCGCAGCCGCACCCGCGGCGGCCCTGGCAGACCGCCCGTCGGCGCGCCGCCCGCCGCGGCAGCATCCCGACCGAGCTGATCGTCGCCTCGCTGATCGGCTCGGGGCTCGTCGGCTCGGGCCTCGTCGCTTCCCGGCCGATCTTCTCCGGGGCGCCGCGGAGCGTCGTCCGACTCTTCGGGGTTGAGCAGAATCCCGTTTTGCCGCACCTCGAGCGAGCCCGTCTGCACCACGGCCGCGGGAATCTCGAGCACGACGAACTCCAGCGGCACGTGTGCGACGTCGAAACGGATCGTCTCCCGCACGATCATGTCGGATTCATCGATGTCGGCCTGGGCCGTGACGACGGCGTCGACGCGTCGAGGCAGGAAGCGGCGGGTCGCCTCGAAGCGTCCGTCCGTGCCGTCGAGTCGATAGGCCAACGCCACCCGATCGGAATCGGAGCGGACGGTGCTCGGGGTCAGCTGCCGGACGAGCCCCCGCACGCCTTCCGCGTCGGGCAGGAGCTCGATGTCGCTCTGCGCCACGATGATGATCGAGGCGGGGCCGACGAGATCGGCCTGCGGGGCGGGAATCTGCCAGGCCACCCGCCTGCTGTCGCGGTCGAGTTGGCGACCGCAGCGGATTTCCACGATCGCATCGCCCGACAGGGGCTGCGCGAAGGGAATCACGAGCCGCCCCGCCTCCGCCGAGACCGCGGCCGAGTCGACGACGCTCGCGGGCCCCACCTCGTCGACATCCCATTCGCCGAGGGCCACGACGATCCGGGACACCGGAGCGCCACGGGCCGAGACCCGCAGCCGCGCATCGAGCGCCACGCGGCCGGCGGACACGTCGTAGCGGTATTCCGGCTCGATCACCACGCGGCTGCGACGCGGCAGCACGCGCAGCGGCAGCCGCGCGGGCTGCGCGTCGTACGCGAAGGCGGCGACGAAGCCGGGCCGCCGGGCGGACGGCGGTGGATCGATCCGCCGATTGGCTCCCGCGTCGTCCCACTCCACCTGCCAATCCCCTTCGACCACGATGCTGGCCCGCCCCCACTGCCGCCACGGCGGGACGTCGGCGATCGCGAATCCCAGCGGTTCGAAGGTCTCGCGTCCCGAAGGATCGACGGGCCGTTCGCATTCCAACTCCACCAGGCTCCGGCCGTCGGCGGAGCGTTCGATGCGGATCACCGCCTCGGGCTGGGCGTCAGGGCCCTCGAGCGCCACGAGCGCCGACGGACTGCGGATGCTCCGCAACGTGGCCCGCGGCGGCAGCGTGACGCGGAGGGTCGTCGCTTTCGCCGGCAGATTGTCGAGGCGGATGGCAGCCTCGGTGATCGCCACTCGACCGTCGATGCGCACGAGGCTTTCGACCATGGCCTCCGGCACGGCGGCTCTCCCCGCATCGTGGCCCGGAATCTCTCCGGCGCCGTTCCGCGCGGCGCCCAGCCTGACCGTCACCCTGCCCACCAGGCCGACGCACGTCACGATGCTGCCGGCACCACCGGCTTGCGGCTCGACCCGCGGCGATTGCCCCGCCGGTCGAAGCGACACGTCGGGCTCGTTTCGCGGCGTCTTCAACTCGATGAACGACGCCGTTGCCCGGGGCAGGCTGAGCGTGATCGATTCATGCGTCGGCGAGGCATCGACCGTGATCGTGCCCACGAGCAAGACCGAGTGTCGCAGGTCCTCGCTCTTGCCCTCGATCGGGCCCGTGAGCCAAAGGCGATAACCGGCCTCGCGGTGCGCCGCGGGATCTTCGTGGGCGGCCGCGCTCGCCGTCAGCAGCATGCGTCCCGGCCCCTCGTACCGTGGAGCGGCGGTGAGCAGCAACCCGTCGAGCGACAGGGGCAGGCTCACCCAGCCGCTCCGGGTCTGCCGGACCGTCAGTTCCACGGTCACTCCGCAGGTATGCATTCCAGTGGCAGATTCGGCGGCGGCCGCGTCGGCGGCAGGCAGCGTGGCCCGCACGACCACGTTCTCCAGAACGGCGGGG
>JBIIYN010000033.1:0-18025 GCA_044346795.1 Pirellulales bacterium | reverse complement strand
TCGGTCGGCCCGACACGCCCGCCGCCGACCTGCCCCCGGGCGTGATCCATCCACGCCGCCTGCTGGCGGGCGTGGTGGCGGGCGTCCGCGACTACGGCAATCGCATGGGCATCCCCACGATCGCCGGCGCCGTCGCCTTCGATCCCGGCTACATCGGCAACCCGCTCGTCTTCTGCGGCACGGTCGGCATCATGCCCCGCAACTCGGCCGACGCCGCCGTGCAGCCGGGGGACCTGGTGGTGGTCGCGGGCGGCCGCACCGGCCGCGATGGGATCCACGGCGCCACTTTCTCGAGCGTCGAACTGTCGAGCGACAGCGAGAACCAGTCGGGCGGGTCGGTCCAGATCGGGCATGCCATCCACGAGAAGATGGTCTGCGACTTCGTCCTGGAGGCGTCGCGGCAGCGGCTCTTCCACGCCATCACCGACTGCGGAGCCGGCGGCCTTTCGAGCGCCGTCGGCGAGATGGCCGCGACGCTCGGGGCGGAGGTCGATCTCGACCGGGTGCCGCTCAAGTACGACGGCCTCTCCGCCACCGAGACCTGGATCTCGGAGGCCCAGGAGCGGATGGTGCTCGCCGTGGCCCCGGCCGATTGGGAGAAGCTCTCCCGCATCGCGGCCGACGAGGGGGTGGAGGCCACCGCCATCGGCACCTTCACCGGTTCCGGCCGGCTCGTGCTCCGCTGGCAGGGCCGGACGGCCGGCGAACTCGACTGCCACTTCCTGCACGAAGGGCGACCCCGACGGCGGCTCGCTTCGCGACACGTGCCACCGGCCGTGGAGCCGACCACCTGGACGGCGCGGGCCGACGACTCGCTCGAGGCCTGCCTCCTCGACGTGCTCGCGGCGCCCGACGTCGCCAGCAAGGAGTGGATCATCAGGCAGTACGACCACGAGGTGCAGGGGTGCAGCATCGTCAAGCCGTTGCTCGGGCCGGGCGAGGGCCCCGCCGACGGCACCGTCATCCGGGGCGTGCTCGGCCGCGACCGCGGCATCGTGCTCGGCGTCGGACTGCGGCACCGGCTGGGCTGGCTCGATCCCTACCAGATGGCGGCCGGCGGCATCGTCGAGGCGATCGCCAACGTGGTCGCCGCGGGTGCCGATCCCGCGCGGATCGCCCTGCTCGACAACTTCTGCTGGGGCGACTGCCGCCGCGAGGAATCGCTCGGCACCCTGGTGGAGGCCTGCCGCGCCTGCCACGACATGGCCGTGGCGTTCACCGCACCCTTCGTAAGCGGCAAGGACAGCCTCAACAACGTCTTCGCCTGGACCGACCCGAGCGGCCGGCACCACGAGCGTTCGATTCCGCCCACGCTCCTCGCGACGGCGCTGGGACAGGTGGAGGCCGTGCACCGGGTGATCACGCCCGATCTCAAGCGGGTCGGCAACCGGCTGGCGGTCGTGGGCCTCTCGCGGGGTGATCTTGCCGGCAGCCAGTTGGAACTCGTGGGCCGCGTCCGCGGCGGCCGGGTGCCGCAGGTCGACGTGGCGGCCTGCCGCGACGTGTTCGCGGCGGTCGCAGCCGCCCAGCGGGCCGGCCTCGTCGCCGCCTGCCACGACTGCTCCGACGGCGGACTCCTGGCCGCGGTCGCCGAGATGGCGATCGCCGGCGAATCGGCGGCGCGGATCGAACTGGCCGCCGTGCCGATGGAGACGGCCGGCCCGCTCGCCTCCGCGGCCGCGACCACCGCCGCGTTCGCGGCCGATCTGGCGATCGCGTTCACGGAAACGCCGGGGCGTTTCGTCTGCGAGGTGCCCGCAGCCGCCGCCGACCGGTTTGCCGACCAGATGAACGAGATGCACAAGGACCACCCCGTGCCGTGGCGTTGGATCGGCAGCGTCGTCGCCGGTGATCGGCTGGAGATCGTCTCCACCGACGGCCGGGTCACGGCGACACCGGTGGCCGGCCTCGCCCGGGCCTGGCGAGGAGGAGCATGAGCATGCTGTCACCACGGGCATTGATCCTGCGGGCACCGGGCACGAACTGTGATCACGAGACGGCGCACGCCTTCGAGCGTGCCGGCGCGATCGCCCGTCGCGTGCACGTGCGGGCCCTGGCGCAGAAGCCCGCGCTGGCCGACGACTTTCAGATCCTCTGCATTCCCGGCGGATTCTCGTATGGCGACGACATCGCCAGCGGCCGCATCTTCGCGCTCGAGCTCAAGTCGCGGCTCGCCGACGGGTTGGCGAAGTTCCGCGACCGCGGCGGGCTCATCCTCGGCATCTGCAACGGCTTCCAGGTGCTCCTGCAGACGGGCCTGCTCCTCGCCGACCCGACCTCGGGTGCCGCCCGCGCGAGCCTCGCCCACAACAACTCCGGCATGTTCGTGGACCGCTGGGTGCATCTGCGGACGGCGCCGGGCCGCTGCGTGTTCTTGCAGGGCATGGACCGGTTCGACCTGCCGGTCGCCCACGGCGAGGGCCGCTTCGTGACGCGGTCGCCCGGCGACTTTGCGGCGCTCGATGCCGCCGGACAACTGGTGCTGCGCTACGACGTCGATCCGGCGGGCGTCTCGTCCAATCCCAACGGCGCGACGGGCGACGTGGCCGGAGCCTGTGACGAGACGGGCAGGATCCTCGGGCTGATGCCCCACCCCGAACGGTTCATCGACGCGATCCAGCACCCGGCCTGGAATGGGCGGCTCGACCCCGCCGCCGCCGGCGCCGGCTTGCCCATCTTCGCCAACGCGGTGAAAGCCGTGTCGTAGTTGGTGTCAAATAGATTCGCAGCAACGGCCTGGTAAATCAGGTGAGGGAGGCGAAGGGGTCGGCGAAAGCTCGAGGAGCCTTGGGCCGCCCCGGCCCACGCGACGAGACTTTTGCCGCCCCGAAGCCGTCGCTTTACCAAAGGCGGATGCGGTCTAGCGACCGGTATGCGTCGCCGTTGACGCGGCGGGGACGCCCCCCTACCTTCCCCCGCCTTCCCGAATCCTTCCGCGCGGATCATCGGCGCCATGCACGACATGCACGACCGCGGGCTCTGCCACGCCACCGTCTTCCGGCTCGCCGCGTGGCTGGCGCTGCTCGCTGCGATCGGGTGCCGCAGCGGACTCCGGTCGGACGTCTCCGCCGAACCGTCCGCCGCCGTGGCCGCCGACCGGCCGCGGGCCGCCCCACGCACGATCCCGCTCGAACTCGTCTTCGTCCGCCACGAGGAACACGATCCGGTCCTCGGTGATGAGCTCTGGAACCTCGCGGACGAACAGGTGTTGCCCGAGCCGTTGCGACGGCGGCTGCATGCCAACGGACTGCGGGCCGGCGTGGTGACGGCCCACTTGCCTCCGCACCTCGCCGACCGGTTCCTGCCGTCGGCCGCCGAGCCGGGAGATTCGCTCCCCTCGGCGCTCCCGGAGAATCCGGCCCTGGTGCGGCATGTGCTCCGTCTCCTGCCCGGCCGCACGAGCGACGTGATGGCGGCGACCGACATCGCGGAACTCGTGCTGCTCGAGCATGACGGCGAGACCCTCCGCGGCACGACCTACCACGCCGCCAGCCCGCTGTTCGCCCTGCGTTCATGGCCCGCGGCGGACGGCAGGGTGCGGCTCAAGCTCGCGCCGACGATCAAGCACGGACCGGTGGAGCGGTCGTGGGTCGGCGAAGAGGGGATGTTTCGACTGGAGGCGGGCCAACGCCGCGATCCGCTCGAGGGGATCGAGTTCGAGGCGAGCGTGCCGATCGGATCGATGCTGATCGTGGGCCGCGCCGGCGAGCCGGCCTCGACCGCGGGCGACGCGTTCTTCCGTGACCGCACCGGCAGCCGCTCCGGTCAGCGGCTGCTGGCGATCCGACCTCTGCCCCAGCCCCAGAACAGCGATCCGATGTTCGCCCCGCCCGACGCGGCGGCGGAGGACAGCGGCGAGCAATAGCGCACGGGCACCATGCCGTGCCGTCGCGTGAACCCAGGCAGGATGGAGAGGCCGGCGAGGAGGCGGCGACCTGTCCCGGTCGTGAGTCTGCGGTGTCTTGGCAAGCGGCGATCCCGTCGTGCCGCAGGCTTTACGCACCCTGCCCGTGGTGTCGATGCCACCTGTCGAAGAGCGTCACCATGGCGACGCGGCATCGAGCCTGCTTCGACGAAAGAAGAGACATGCGCACCGCCCTGCCCAAACAAGCCCCCGCGACGAGATCCCACAGGCCGCGAGCCGTCACCGTGTTCGCGGCGGCATTCGTTGCCGGCGCGGCCGCGGCGGTGGGTGTCAACCGTGCGCTCGATGTCCGACTGGCACAGTCGAAGCCCCGTGTCGAAAGCGAGTCCATCTTCGTGGCGTTGCGTTCGCTGCCACAGGGCGCCGCCGTGACGGTGTGGGACGTCGCCCTGCGAGATTGGCCGAAGGCGATGATGCCGGCCACCGCGCTGCGGGCGCACGACACCTTCAGTGGCCGCCTGCTGAAACATCCACTCCGCGAGGGTCAGCCGCTCCTCTCCATTCAGCTGTTGCCGTCCGGGCAGGCGAGCCAGCCGGCCGCCGAAGCCACTCCGTCGACGCCACCCGCAGACTACACCCGTGGAACCACCCCGGTCGTGCCCGTGGCCGATGCCGATCTCTGGGCCCCGGCCGAACCGATCACCCCGGCTGAACCGATCAAGGTCGCGGTGCTTCCGCCCACGCAGACGACGGGTGCCGCAATACAAGCCAGCCCGCAACCCGCTGTCCCCGCGCCCGCCGGGGCCCAAGCTCACCTCGCACCAGAGGCCCCCGCAGAGCCCGTCGCATCAGAGCCCGTCGCATCAGAGCCCGTCGCATCAGAGCCCGTCGCATCAGAGCCCGTCGCATCAGAGCCCGTCGCATCAGAGCCTGTCGCGGCAGAGCCTGTCGCGGCAGAGCCTGTCGCGGCAGAGCCTGTCGCGGCAGAGCCCGTCGTGGCAGAGCCCGTCGCGGCAGAACCCGTCGCGGCAGAACCGGTCGCCACTGAAATCACGTCTGCCGACGCACCTGCCGACCCAGTCTCGACCGAGCCAGTCTCGACCAGCCCATCCGAGGAAGCCGTCGCGACGGCCCCGTCTGACGTGGCCTCCGACACGACCGCGGCCGCGGTGGCGGATGACACCGCCCCGCTCCCTGAGCGCGAGCCTGCACCGACGGCCGAGTCGAACGTCGCCGTTGAAGTCGCTGCCGCGCCGATCGCCGCGGAGCCGACGGCACCGGCCACGCCGCCACCGGCAGCAACCCGCCCCGCGCATGGGCGGTATCTCGTGGTGCCGGAGAGCATCGCCCTCAAGGCCGACACGTCGTTCGTCAAGCGTGTCGATGCCCAGCCAGTGGAAACCGAGCCGGCAACTCGGAACAACACCCGCGCGGCTGCAGAAACCGTCCGGCCACTCCCGCCGACCGCGGCCGCAGTCGGCGGCCCGCAGTCCGCCAGCCGGCAGCCGCATGCCGCTTCGGGCCGATCGCCCCAGCGGCAAGGGCGTCAGTCCCCCTCCACGAACGCGCCGGGCAACAATGGCCGCCCGACCGGCGGCCAGCCTGAACGTCAGTCCCGTTTCGGAACGATGATGTTCCCGAATCTCTCCGGCGGGATGACCGCCATCGAGGGGCGGCTCCGCCGCGACCAACCCGAGCAGGGCCAGTCGCCCGCCGCCGCCGGACCGGTCACGGCTCGATGACGATCTTGCCGGCCAGAGAACCCGACCTGTGGATCGTGGCCGACTCCTGCAGGGCATGAGCCTCGGCAGTCTTTTCCAACGGCAGCACCCGATCGATCGGCACCCGCAGTCGGCCGGCCGCCAGCCAGCGGTTGATGTCGACGGCCGCCGCAGCCTGCCGCTGGGGCGAGGCCTTGAACATGACGAATCCGAAGAGGCGGCAGCCCTTCACGTAGAACGGCCCGACCGGAAACGCCGGCCGCGCGTCCCGACCAGCCATGATCACCATCCGCCCTCCGTCGCCGAGCATCCCCACCGCCTGGTCGAACGCCGGCTCACGCAGCGTCTCCCAGTAGACGTGCACGCCGTCGGGGGCGGAGGCCCGCACCGCCTCCACGAGATCGCCGCGGTGGTAGTCGACCGCCACGTCCGCGCCATACTGCCGCACCCGCTCGCACTTCGCGGACGTGCCTGCCGATGCGATCACCCTCGCCCCGAGCAGCCTGGCGATCTGCACGACCGCCGAGCCGACGCCCCCTGAACCGCCGTTGACGAAGATCGTCTCGCCGGCGGCCAGCATGGAGTTGTCGACGAGGCCCAGGTGGGCGGTGATGGCCACGAGGGCCGCCGCTGCCGCATCCCGATCCGAGACCGCATCGGGCGTGCGATAGAGCCAGCGCTCATCGACGGCAGCCAGTTCGGCACACGTGCCCTGCCGTCCGAGCAGCCCCTGATTCGACCCCCAGACCCTCATCCCGGGGCGAAGGGAGTCCACGTCGGCTCCAACCGCCACCACCTCTCCGGCCAGATCGCAGCCGACCACGTAGGGAATCGGCAGCGGCATCGCCACCGTGCCGGACCGCACGTAGGTGTCGATCGGATTGACGGCAGCAGCCCGGACTCGAACAAGCACCTCCCGCGGGCCCGGCACCGGATCAGGCAGCGTTCCGACGCGGATCGACTCCGGACCGCCGGTCTCGATGATGAAGGCCGCTCTCATGCTGCATGCACCCGCCGCTCACGACCGCTTCGCCCGGGCCACCGCGGCCAGGCCGGCCCCGACCGCGGCCGCGGCGCCCAATCCGCCGATCGCGTAGAGCGTCCGTGACATCCCTTGGGCGAACTGCGTCTGCCGCTGGAGTGCCACCTCGCCGTTCAACGGCAGCCGCTCGACGCTGGAGCGGGAGTAGGCCTGCAGCGACTGATAGAGCGCTTTGTCGTCACCCGCCTCGATGTTGGCGCGGATCCAGTCCGGATTGAGCGCGGCCTTCGGCACCGCGCCCACCCAGGCCGCGGTGCCCCACGAAAGCGCAGCCAATGCGATGCCCGCCGTGGCTACCGCCTGAGAGACACCCCACCGGGACGCCGCGGCAGAAGGCTCGGCCTTGATCCGGAGCCGGCTTAAGTCCCGGAACTTCGGCACGGCGGTCCGACGGCCGCAGGTGGGACAAACCACCTCGCCTCCGGCCTGACCGGCCACCACCTCGATTTCGTGACGACAGTCCTCGCAGGAAAGGAGAAAAATCTTCTTCTGGCCGCTCATGATCTCGATCCCGCCGGGGGTCCGTTTCACCGGACAACGCAGAGCTTCTCTCGCCGGATTCTTTTACCATTTCGCGGCTTCCAGCTCGAATACCAGGCTCGATTCCACGAAAAATTTGCTGGCTTTTCTCGTCCGACAGGGGCATAATCTTGAGCCCGCCGGAGACCCTGCTGCAATGATCGATACCCCGCCGCAGCCCTCCGGAAACTCGTCGCAAGTTCCCCAAACCACCGCGAGGCGTGCGTCGATGGCCTCCCTTGTTCCGCAGTCGTTCCAAACGGGTTTCTGGACGCCTGGTCAGTTCGCCCCGACCGGATCGCCCACCGTGGAATTATGCCCGCTGGATTTCCTTGTCCCTTGAATCACACTCGCGACACCGCGAATGATGCATCGGGTGATTCGCGGTCGGGCCACCGTCCATCGTTCGCCTGAGGCCCGACCGCCGTTCGCAGTCATCAGCCTGTTTCGGTTTCCAAGCCTGCTCAAAGACCAAAGATCGTTTCAAGAAGGAGCTTTGCCTTGTACGACTCGTTGCTGGATGAACTCGAGGACGACGTTGTCTCCAATCCCCAGGAGGTCGAGGAACTCGCCGACAAGGTCGTCGACGCCGAGGAGGCCGATGCAGACCTGCTCGTCGACGACGCTGAAGCGGCCGTGATTCCCGAGGGCGAGATCGAGGCGGAAGCCGAGGCCGAGATCGAGGCGAACGGCGAGGGCGAGGACGTCCTCATCGAACAGGTCGAAAACTGGTCGGACGATCCCGTGCGGATGTACCTCACACAGATGGGCGAGATCCCGCTCCTGACCCGCGCCCAGGAAATCTACCTGGCCAGGCAGATCGAGACGACGCGTGCCCAGTTCCGCGCCAAATTGCTCGAGTGCGAATATGTCTGCCAACAGGCGTTCAAGGTGCTCTCCAGGGTGCATCGGGGTGAACTGCCGTTCGATCGCACGGTGCAGGTGTCGGTGACCGACCGCCTTGAAAAGGATCAGATCATCGGCCGGCTCCCGCACAACCTGCGGACGCTGGAAGTGCTGCTGCGGCAGAACCGCGCCGACTACCGGATCTCGCTCTCCAAGAAGCGCAAGATGGCGGAACGCCGCGAAGCCTGGGCCCGCCTCGGCCGTCGCCGGCGGCGGTGCGTGCGGCTGGTTGAGGAACTCGGCCTGCGGACGCAGCGGATCGAGGCGATGATCCCCACGCTCGAAAACTTCGTCGTGCGGCTCAAGGAACTGCGGACCAAGATCGACGCCCATCGGCGGTCGAAGCAGCCCCCCGCCGGTCGGCAGAAACTCGTCGACGAATACCGGGCGATCCTCAAGGCCTGCCAGGAGACGCCCCGCAGCCTCAAGCGGCGGATGGACGAGATCCGCGACATCTACGCCCGCTACCAGAAGGCGAAGCGGGGACTGTCGGAGGGCAACCTCCGGCTGGTGGTGTCGATCGCCAAGAAATACCGCAACCGCGGCCTGTCGTTCCTCGACCTCATCCAGGAGGGCAATGCCGGCCTGATGCGGGCGGTGGACAAGTTCGAATACCGCCGCGGCTTCAAGTTCTGCACCTACGCCACCTGGTGGATCCGGCAGGCGATCACCCGCGCGGTGGCCGACCAGAGCCGCACCATCCGCATCCCGGTCCACATGGTGGAGACGATGTCGCGGGTGCGGAACGTCGCCCGCCAACTGCTCCAGGAATATGGCCGCGAGCCGACGATCGAGGAGATCGCCGCCCGGGCCGGCGCGCCGGTCGACGAGACGCGGCGTGTCACCGCCATGAGCCGCTACCCGATCAGCCTCGACCGGCCGGTGGGCAACAGCGAGGATAGCCACTTCGGCGACCTGTTGCCCGACACCGGTGCCGAGAATCCGGCCGTGGGCGCGGCCCAGGAGATGCTCCGCAACCGGATCGCGAAGGTGCTCAAGTCGCTCTCCTACCGGGAGCGGGAGATCATCAAGCTGCGGTACGGCCTCGGCGACGGCTACAGCTACACGCTGGAAGAGGTGGGCCACATCTTCAAGGTGACGCGCGAGCGGATCCGGCAGATCGAGGCCAAGGCCGTCCGGAAGCTGCAGGCCCCGGCCAGGAGCGAGGAACTCTCGGGCTTTCTGGATTGAGCGCCTGCCCGGCCATCCATGGCCCGGGCAGGCTTGCGGCTGTCGCGGGGCAAGCCAAGGTTGCCCCGGACCGCCGTGTGCCGCCATCCATGGCGGCATTGAGCGCGAAACACAGCCTGCCGCTTGAGCGCCTGCCCGGCCATCCATGGCCCGGGCAGGCTTGCGGCTGTCGCGGGGCAAGCCAAGGTTGCCCCGGACTGCCGTGTGCCGCCATCCATGGCGGCATCGAGCGCGAAACACGGTTGAGCGTGTGACGCGACCGTCGATGGCCGCGCACCGTTTCAATAAAAGCCCCGGGTGTAAACCCGGGGACGGGCGTCATCCGTGACGCCGCGGAATCTTGCCGGCGTTCTCCAGCCACGCGATCACCTGGTCGGCAAGCTGGTCCGCGGGCGTGGCGGACGAATCGACGACCAGTTCCGGGGCGAGGGGCTCCTCGTACGGATCGTCGATCCCGGTGAATCCCTTGATCTCGCCCGCACGGGCCTTCTTGTAGAGGCCCTTCGGATCCCGGCCCTCGCACACCGCGAGCGGCGCCCGCACGTGGATCTCGACGAAGTCGCCCGGCGCCAGCATCGCCCGGACGGCGTCACGATCGCGGCGATACGGGCTGATGAAGGCCGTCAGCGCGACGATGCCCGCCTGCGCGAAGAGTTCGGCCACGGCGCCGATCCGGCGGATGTTCTCCTCCCGATCCTGGGCCGCAAACCCCAGGCCGAATCGCCGCGCGAAGTCGTCGCCATGCCGTTCCCGCAGCAGGGCCGGAGCGGCATTCAACCCCAGCCGCACGTTGTCGCCGTCGAGCACGAAACTCCGCACGCCGCGGCCATGCAGGCGGTGATCGACGAGGTTGGCCAGCGTGCTCTTGCCGCAGCCCGAGAGCCCGGTGAACCAGAGCACGCAGCCCCGATGACCGGCCGCCCGCTCGCGTTCGTCCCGGCTCACCGCATGGGCATGCCAGCGCACCTCGACCGTCTCATCCATGCCGGCACCCTCTTTCGTCTGGTCGTTCGTCATCGGCCCGCGGGCATCGCTCCGAAAGTCCCCCGCTCGCGCTTCGGGCTTGCTTGGTGAGGGTTGGACTGTCATTCCCAGCCACCCAGTTCCACCGTGCGTTGGAAACGCTGCGGCTCGTCCCCCGGATTTCCTCCGCCCCGCTGGACGTCGATTTCGATCTTCTCGCCCGGACCGTGGCGGCCGACGAGGTCGGTCAGCGACTCGAAGTTGGCGACCGGCTCGCCATCGATGCGGAGCACGATGTCGCCCATCTGCAGGCCCGCCTTCGCGGCCGCCGAATCGTCCTGCACGTGCGTGATCACGCAGGGCCCGATCAGGCCCTGGCCGGCCACGCCGAGCTTGCCTCCCTTGCGGACGTCGATCTTGGTGTCGGGGAGTTTCTCCGCGAGTGCCGCCAGCGCCGCATCGCCGGCGTTCGTGCCGTAGAGCTGGAGCTGTTCGAGCCACCGCATCCGGCCGAGCACCGCCAGCCCCGCGTCGTCGAGCCGCACGCCATGCACGCCGACCTGCAACACGCGACGGAGGCGGATGAGAAGCCGCAGATCCTCGCTCGTGCCTTTCCAGCGGGCGTTCAGCAGCACGAGGAACCCGCGCTGGCCGCTGGCCAGCATCCCCTCGGTCACGACCGCGCCGAGCGATTCGAGCCTGGCCCGGGCCGCCTCGGCCACGCCCAGCATGTGGAAATCGAGGGTCGCCTCCGCCATGCGGGCCACCGCGTCATCGGTTCCTTCCGCGAGGGATTCGAGCGTCCGCTCCGCGGCGGCGGCCAGATCGACATCCTCGCCGGCGAGCATCTCCCGCAGGATCTCCACGGCCCGGCTGCTCACCTCCAAGTCGCCGCGGCGGATCGCCTCCCGCAGGGGCTCGATCGCCGGCTGGCCGGCCCCGGCGAGGCTGCGCGTCGCCGCCTCTCGCTGGGCAAACTGCTCGGAGGCCAGCTGATCGATCCAGCCCCGGATCTGCGCGGGGTCCGGCGTTGCGGCCGGTTCATCTGCTCCCGCCAGACCGCCGCACAGCCAGACGGCGCACAGCGCCAGCCGCACCGGCGTGGCACGCCGCGCGAATTCGGCAGGTCGGCGGGCTTGACTCCAGGCTTGACTACAGAAAGGGGCAGGCATGGGGCGAATATACCCCTTTTTCCGGAGCACCCACCAACCCGAAATCATCCCCGTCGCCCCGTCTTTGACCGCTCTTCCCGGGGTTACACTTGTGTCGCCAGAAGCCTTTGGCCCTGTCTCCCGCCTCCGGCCCACCCAGCCATGTCCCTTGAAATCGCCACCGACCGCTCGCCGCGGCCCCCGCTGCCGACCACGCGGGCGGAGATGCTCGCCCGCGGCTGGGATGCGGTCGACGTCGTGTTCGTCAGCGGCGATGCCTATGTCGACCACCCCAGTTTCGCCAACGGCCTTTTGGCGCGGCTCCTCGAGGCGGCCGGTTTCCGCGTGGCCGTGCTCTCGCAGCCCGATTGGAACACCTGCGGGCCATGGCGGCAGTTCGGTCGGCCCCGCCTCTTCTTCGGCGTCTCGGCGGGCAACATGGATTCGATGATCAACCACTACACGGCCAATCGGAAGGTCCGCAACGACGATGCCTATTCGCCCGACGGCGCGATCGGCCGGCGGCCCGACCGGGCCACGCTCGCCTACTGCCAGCGGTCGCGAGAGGCCTTCCCGGGCGTGCCGGTGGTGGCGGGGGGCGTGGAGGCCAGCCTCCGCCGGATCGCCCACTACGACTACTGGAGCGACACCGTCCGCCGGTCGATCCTGCTCGACTCGAAGGCGGACCTGGTCGTCTTCGGAATGGGGGAGCGGACGGTGCTCGAGATCGCCCGCGGCCTCGCCGCCGGCCGGACGGTCAAGGACCTCCGCGGGCTCCGCGGCGTGGCCTACCGGCTCGGCGCCAGCGAGCCGCCGCCGGCCGGCTCCGACACGCTCGACCTGCCAGCCTACGATGCCGTGGTCGCCGACAAGCTCGCCTTCTGCGAGATGACGCGGATCGCCCACCTCGAGACCAACCCGCACAACGCGAAGCGGCTCGTCCAGCGGCACGGCCGGGAAGCGGTGGTGGTCAACCCGCCGGCCCTGCCGCTCGAGCAGCGCGAGATGGACGAGGTCTACGGCCTGCCGTTCACCCGCCGGCCGCATCCCTCCTATGGCGGCGCCCGCATCCCGGCCTTCGAGGTCGTGGAGACGAGCGTGCAGATCATGCGGGGCTGCTTCGGCGGCTGCACGTTCTGCTCGATCACGGCCCACGAGGGGAGGATCATCCAGAGCCGCTCGCAGGACTCGATCATCACCGAGATCAAGCTGCTCGCCGCCCAGCCCGGCTTCAAGGGCACGGTTTCCGACATCGGCGGCCCGACCGCCAACATGTACCAGATGCGGTGCACGCGACCCGAGGTGGAGGCGAAGTGTCGTCGGCTCTCCTGCGTGCACCCCACCGTCTGCAAGCTGCTGGGCACCGACCACGGCCCGCTCAAGGCGGTGATGCGGGAGGCGCGGAGCGTCGCGGGAGTGAAGCGGGTGCTCGTGGCCTCGGGCGTGCGCATGGACCTGGCCCGCAAAGACCCCGAATATCTGCGGGAACTCGCCGAGCACCACGTCGGCGGCCACCTGAAGGTGGCGCCGGAACACGTCGATCCCGGGGTGCTCGACCTGATGAAGAAGCCGTCGGCCGACGATTTCGTCGAGTTCGACAAGGCCTTCAAGGCCGCCAGCCGCCGCGTCGGCAAAAAGCAGTACACGGTGCCCTACTTCATCGCCAGTCATCCCGGCAGCGGCGTGGAGGAGATGATCGAGTTGGCCCTCTTTCTCAAGCGCAACAGCTACCAGCCCGACCAGGTGCAGGACTTCATTCCGAGCCCCTTCGACATCGCGGCCTGCATGTATCACACCGGGCTCGACCCGATGACGAAGAAGCCCGTGAAGGTGACGAAGGCGCTCCGTGATCGGCGGATGCAGCGGGCGCTCCTGCAGTTCTTCAAGCCGGAAAACTACTTCGAGGTGCGTCGCGCGCTCGAGCAGGCGGGCCGTCGCGACCTCATCGGCTCGGGCTGCGACTGCCTGATCCCGGAGCGGCCGCCGAGGGAGGCGCTCGACCGGAAGCGGAACGAGGCGACGCGGGCGTTCACGGAGTCGACATCTGGCGACCACATCAGAGGCGGCCCCGCCACGGGCCGCGAGCGCGGCGGACCCGCGGCGGCCAAACCTCCGTCTGACGGAGCGTTGCGGGGCCGCAAGTCATCCCGCGGCCGCAGGAGCGTGGGGTATCGCCCGAAGCGCGGCGGCACGTGACCGTCTTCACGGCACGCTCTTCAGCATCGGGTCGAGGTTGCCGCTGGCGCCGTGGAGATCGCGCATCCCCGGGCTTGCGCCCGGGGCTTGTATGGGAACGGTCGCGCACCAGCCCATACAAGCCCGAAGCGCAAGCGCCGGGATATGGTCGAATCACCCCCGACGTCAGGCCCGGAGGGCCGGGTAAGAATTAGCCGACGGAGGTCGGCCAAGGCAAGCTCGGCACGATGCCGAGGCTTGCCGTGAAGACGGTTCAGCCCGACGTGTATTCCTTCAAAAAGCCCCTGAACTGCACCAGGTGCTCCTCCTCGTCGGCGAGGAGCCGGATGCAGAGATCCTGCGTCACGTAGTCCTCACCCTCGACCGCCTTGATGATCTTCTTGTACTGGGCACAGGCGGCCTCCTCGGCGGCGATCACCGATTTGATCACACCCACCACGTCGGTCGTCACCGCGACCGGCTGGATCTGCCGGCCGAGCACGAGGTCCTTCGAGCCGGGCACGTGGCCGCCGAGCTGCTTGATGCGGTTGGCCAGCTGCTGGGCATGGGCGATCTCCCCCCCGACGTCGGCGCCGAGCGACTTCTTGATCTCCTCCGCCCGCACGCCGTCGAGGTTCACGCTGTTGGCGAGGTAGTTCATGACCGTCTCGAGTTCCATGCTGTAGCTCTCGAGCAGGAGGTCGATCGTCTGTTTGGTCGTGATGCTCATGATGGTTCCTGTGGGGCTCGGGGGTGGCGGATCGCGGAGAATGGCCCGTGAAGACGGCAAAGTATACGCGGCGGCCGTCGGGTTGTGTGTTCCCGGCCGCAGTCGTATCCTGAAAAGGTTGCCGTGCGAGCCAGACGCGGTCGCAGAGCGAGGGTGCCGACCGAGCGGTCGCCCGAGGCGGAGGAATGACGACTCCCGAAGAGACCGGACCGAAGGTCGCCGACCCCTACCAGACCCACGCGGGGCCGCAGCCGGCGGCGGCCGGCGCGAACACCCCGCGGTTTCACGTGCTCCGCCCGCATGCCACCGGCAGCCTCGGCGAGGTTTTCGTGGCCCACGATGCGGAACTGCATCGGGAGGTGGCGCTCAAGCAGATCCAGTCGGGCCATGCGCATGATCCGGAGAGCCGACGGCGGTTTCTCGTCGAGGCGGAGATCACCGGCCGGCTCGAGCATCCCGGGATCGTGCCGGTCTACAGCCTGGGCACCCATGCCGACGACCGTCCGTACTATGCGATGCGGTTCATCCGCGGCAGCAGCCTGCTGGAGGCGATCGACGACCTGCACGCGGCCGTGCGCGGTGGCGCACTCGACGGCGAAGAATGGTCACTGCGGCTCCGCAGGCTGCTGCGGAGCTTCATCGTCGTCTGCCAGACGATCAACTACGCGCACGGCCGCGGAGTGGTTCATCGCGACATCAAGCCGCACAACATCATGCTCGGCCGGCACGGCGAGACGATCGTCGTCGATTGGGGACTCGCGAAATCGCTCGGCGATGCGCCCGCGGACAACGAGGGGGGCCGGCAGAAGAAGGACGCCACCGAGTCGCGGCTGCGCGTGGCGTCGCCGCAAACGACCGACGTCACGATGGCCGGCAGCCTGATCGGCACGCCGGCCTACATGAGCCCCGAACAGGCAGCCGGTCGCACCGGCACGATCGGCCCGGCCAGCGATATCTACAGCCTCGGCGCCACACTCTATCACCTGCTCGCCGGCCAGCCCCCCTTCCGCGGCGAAGACCTGGGGCAGGTGCTCCAGGACGTGCAGGCGGGCCGTTATCGCCCCCCCCGCATGATCCAGCCCTTGGTGCCGCGTGCCCTCGAGTCGATCGCCACCAAGGCGATGGCCCGCGATCCGGCCGAGCGATATGTGTCGTCTGCCGCGCTCGCCGACGATGTCGAGCATTGGCTCGCCGATCAGCCGTTCGCCGCCCATCGGGAGCAGCCCTCCGAGCGGATTTTTCGCTGGATCCGCCGGCACCGCGCCTGGGCGGTGGCGGGTTTTTCGGCGGTGGCGGCGACGGCACTCGTCGCGCTCGCGGCGGTCAAGGTGGTCGACGGTCAGCGACGGGTCGCCCGCGAACTGGCCGCGGAGAAGTCGTCGCTGGCGGAATCCGAACGGAAGGAGCGGGAACTGGCCATCGCCGGCATCCGCCGGGCACGGGCGGGCGCCCTGGCGGCGAACTCCCGCGCCCTCAAGCGCACCCGGCCCGAACTGTGCGTGTTGCTGGCCATCGAGGCGGTTCAGACGACCACCCGGCACGGCCTCCCGATCATGCCCGCCGCCGAGGAATCGCTCCGCGAGGTGCTCTTGGAAATCGGCGGCGTGCCCTTCCATCCACCGGAGCCGGTGCTCAGCTTGAGTGCGGCCGGCCGCTGGCTCGTCTGCACGACGCGGTTCTTCGACATGGATGGGCTCGATCCGGCCGCGACCGGCCGGGCCCACGGCGTGCAGGCCGCCCTGGCGGCCACGAGCGACGACGAATCTCGGTTGGCGCTCGTGGCGGGTGACGGCGGCATCACCGTCGTCGATCCGAATGACGCGGTGCGCGATCCGGTCGTGATCGCTTCCCTGGATGGGCCGCTCGTTCCCGAGCAGGCCACGCTGCGACTGAGCCCGAACGGCCGCTGGCTCTTCTTCGCGGCCAACGGCAGGGGCAGGCTGCACGATCTCCATGATCGCGCCACCCCGGCCGGCGGCCGGACGGGCACGATCCTCGAGGGCGTGGCGGCGACCGCCGTGTTCAGCCCCGACAGCGGTCGGCTCGCCATGCAGGCCGTCGCGTCGACCGATGCCGCCGGAGACACGGTGCAGGTCTGGCGGCTGGGCGACGACCTGGCGGAACCCTCGCCGCTCGCGGCTGGGCCGGACCACCGGCCGCTCGTCTTCTCGCCCGACGGCCGGGAACTCGTCACGCGGGAGGGCGCCGAGGATTCGCAGCTCCGGCTCTGGAATCTCGAAGCGCCCGGCACGGGGGCCGCGATCGCCACGGTGCCGGGTGAGGCCACCGCGCTCTATCGGGGCAACGGCGACCGGCTCCTGCTGACGGAACGCAAGGGGCAGCTCAAGGGCTGGCGTCTCCTGTCGCGCCGCCCGAAGGGCGACTGGCTCGAGGAACATGCCCTGGAGATACACTCGCGGGAGGAGCATCTCTCCGTCGCGTGTTCCGACACGTGGGTGGTGGCGTCGTTTGCCAAGGGGGAGATCTACGCATGGAACCTGGCCGAGGAGGTGGCCGGCGGGAAGTACAGCGACCTGCCGACCTGCACCCTGCGCGGACATCGCTACCGCACTTCGCAGCTCGCATTTTCACGCGACGGCCGCCGCCTGATTTCAGTCGACGAGGTGTCGGCCAAGACGTGGGATTTCACCGTGCCCCACCCCGAAGTCATCAACCAGACGCTCGCCCCGCGGCCCGGTACGCTGCTCGCGCGTCCGGATGCGCCGGCCGGCGGCGCCACCGGCGAACGCGTGATGAGCCCCGACGGCCACTGGCTGGCGATCGACGGAGAAGACAAGGTCGTCCGGGTCTTCGACCTGACCAGCGACGACCCCCTGCGGTCGCCGCTCGAACTGGTGGGCCATGACGGCAAGGTGGTGTTCCACACGTTCAGCCCGGACGGCCGCTGGCTCGCCACCGGCGGCGCCGACCACACGGTCTGTGTCTGGGACCTAAGCCAATTGCCCGCCGGAACGGGGCAGACGCGGTGGGCCGCGCGGCCCGCGGTCCGCTTCTCGACCGACGGGATCGATCCCGCCTGCCTGCGGTTCGGCGTCGAGCCTGGCCAGCTCTGGACCGCGGGCCCGAGCGGTGGTGACGGTGCGATCGTGCTCTGGGAGTGGAGTCCGGCCCGCCCCGATGGAGCGATCCGCCGGTCGCAGATCACCGGCATCGCGGTGCAGCCGCGGCTGGCTTTCAGCCTGACGGCCGACGCCCTGACGGTGTCGATGCGCGACGGAACGGTCCAGCGGCATCGCCTGCGACAGGGCGTTCCCGTGGACGCGCCGGAACCGGTGGCGGAGGGGATGGCGGCCATCGTGCCCCCCGCCACGTGGACCGGTCGCGGCACGGGGCCGTTCGCGAAATCGCCGGATGGACGCTGGCGGACCGAAGTCTCCCCGGGGGAGGACATCGATCTGATCAGGATCGAAGCCGACGGCCGGGAAGTGAAGACGAGGCTGCTGCAGGACCGGGAAGCGGAATTTCAGTGCGCCGCGTTTTCCGGCGACTCCAAACTCCTTGCGACCGGCTACTCGGACGGCAGCCTGCAGGTCTGGGATCTGCGGGCGGAGGACGTCACCCGCAGCGGCATCGCGCTGCGGGGCCACATCGCGCCGGTCCAGTTCATCGAATTCGACCGCTCGGACCGCTGGCTGGTCTCGTCGTCGCCGAGTTCGGTCCGTCTCTGGGAGATGGACACCGACCGGCTCATCGCGATGGGCCGCCAGGCGATCGGCCGGACGCTCACCGACTACGAGCGGG
>JBIIYN010000256.1:0-5868 GCA_044346795.1 Pirellulales bacterium | reverse complement strand
AGTGACGGTAAGCCCAGTGACGGTAAGCCCAGTGACGGTAAGCCCAGTGACGGTAAGCCCAGTGACGGTAAGCCCAGTGACGGTAAGCCCAGTGACGGTAAGCCCAGCGATGGCAAGCCCAGCGATGGCAAGCCCAGCGATGGCAAGCCCGCACAGTCCGGCGAAGAGCCGCCCGAGATCGTCGGCAAGCAGCGTGGCGGGAACGCACCGTCACAGGGGCAGTCACCCGAGGAGAAGCCGACTTCGCCGCCGAAGCCGCAGGTGATCGACAGCGAGTCTTCGAATTATCAGCCGGGGGAGCAGGAGAAGGAGCAACGTGAAAAACCGGCCGACGGCGGGGCTGGCGGCGGTGGCCGGCTGGGCCTGCCGCGCACGACGGTGGGCAATGTTCCCCACCAGCCGGCGGGCGGCAGAGACGCGAAGCAGAAGCGGGCGCAGAAAAAACTGCTCGCCGAGGCGGTCGAGAAGCAGCGGCAGCTCATCGAGGATTTTCAGAAGATCGCCGGGCAATTGGCCGACGTGATGGCGCGGCTCGAGGGCACGACGTTCGTGAAGCGTCTCAAAGCCGCGGCGCGGAGCGAGCTGGCGGTTGGGGAGGGGCTGGCCTCGGTCGTGTCGGGCGGATTCGGCCGGCCGGTGCAGGACGACTCGAAGCTCCGGCGGGTCGATGCCGTGGCCAAGGGCAACGACGAGGTGGGCAGCAAGCTGTCGGCGGTGATGGACGACCTCGACGCCTACGCCGAGCGGCGGCCGCAGCCGGCGATCCGCTCGGTGCTCGACGAGATGCAGGAGCTCGACGTGCTCGGCAGCCTCAGGCAGTTGACCGCCGACATGAAGCGGGAGGCCGGCCTGTCGATCGCCCAGACCGAATTCTGGAGCGACACGCTCGACCGCTGGGCCGACGAACTGGTGCCCCCGCCGCAGGACGGCGGCGGTGGTGACGGAGAGGGCGGCGGCGAGCCGCCGCCGGACCTGCCCCCCGAGGTGGTGCTCGAAGCGATGCTGATCCTCGAGGCGGAGGCGAACCTGCGCGAGGAGACCCGTGTCGCCGAGCAGGTGCGGCCGTCGCTCGATGCCGAGGCCTTCAAGGCCCGTGCCGACGGGCTCGCCGGCCAGCAGCAAAAGCTTGCCGAACGCGTGGGCGGGATCATCGAGACGCTCGAAATGCCCGACGGGCCGCTGCGGTTCGAAGAGGAGATCGAGCGGATGAAGCGGGAGATCCTGCCGGGCCGCGGCAGGCAGACGAAGTTTGCCCAGGACATCCGTCTCTTCCGGCAGGCGCAGGCCGTGATGGCCGAGGCCGGCGGCATCCTCACGGCGCCGGATACCGGCCGGCGGGCGATCGCCGCCGAGACCGAGGTGATCGAACTGCTGCTCCAGTCGCAGTTCGGCGGCGGTGGCAGCCCCGGTGGCGGCGGCGGAGGCGGTGGTGGCAGCCCCGGTGGCGGCGGCAGGGGGAGCACCCGCGACGCCGCGATCGCCTGGCTCGGCCGAGGGGTCAACAGCCAGGCCCGTGCCGATGCTCCCGAGGAGGAGCAGGCGATCGGCAAGAGCGGCAGCGTGCTGCCGGAGGAATTTCGGGACGGGCTCGACGCCTATTTCAACGCGTTCGAGCGGGGCCGCGACGCGACGAGGACCACGCCATGAGAAACTCGACGATGGCACCTCTCATGCTGCTGACGTTCGTGCTGGCGGTCGGAGGCCTGACGGAGCGTGGCGCGAAGGCCGACGAAAAGGCAGAGAAGGCCGAGAAAAAGGAAAAAGCCGAGAAAAAACAACAGAAAGAGGATCCTCAAGAAGCGCAGCTGCGGCAGCAGATCAAGCAGCAGGCCACCCACTGGGAGCAGCAGTTCATGAAGCTGCTCCATGGTGACTTGGAACTGCTCCGGGCGATCTGCGGCGACCTGCCGCGGGAGTCGCGGCGGGCGATCGCCAAGGCGGGCGAGCAGGCGGTCAAGGATGCCGCGTTGCGGATGGCCGAACTGCAGATGGGCGGCCGCAGGGTGCGCGTTGGTGGAGGTCGGGTCGTCGTCCAGGGTGGCGGTGGCATCGTCTTCGAGGGTGAAGGTGGCATCGCCTTCGAGGGTGGGAAGGTCATCGTCAACGGCGTGGCCAAGGTTCTCGAGCAGGTCATTGCCCCGGGCAAACCGGCCGAGGCCGCCGGGAAATCGGAGAATCCGCTCGACATGCTCGCCGAGGCGCTGACCAGGAGCGTCGCCGAGCACGTGGGCCAGGAGCAGGCGACGGCCTTCGCCAACCAGCTCACGATGCGGAAAGCCCGCCACCGGGAGGCGATGATCCGGGCGATCGTGGCGGCGCTCGACGGCGAACTGGTCCTCACGGACGAGCAGCGGCAGGCGATCGAAGAGTCGCTGCGGGCGAAGTGGGACGAGTCGATGGCCATGATGCTGCAGGGCATGCAGATGCAGAACGGCATCCGTGTGTTTCCGGGGCTGCCGGATGAGTGCATCAGGCCGCATCTCAGCGAGGCCCAGCGGCAGCGGTTCCTGGCCCAGCCGCGGGCGATCAAGCAACAGCAGGTGCCGTGGCAGCAGCAGGAGTGGATGCAGACGGTGAACCTGCTCGGCAACGTGCAGGCCGCCGGACGGGATCCATGGTGGTTCGAATGACCGAGGGGCTGACGATGGCGGGCAGATTCATCTTCGCGGGGTTCGCGGCGTGCGTGCTGGCGGCGGTGCCGCCGGCCGGTCCCGCCGCCCTGCGCGGCGAGGACGACGCGGTCGTCGATGCCGCCACGCTGCGGGCCCGCGAGCAGCCGCAGCAGCAGCGGATCGCGCTCGACCAGCAGATGAACGGCATGTTCTTTCAGCACGATGGCACCCCGGGAAAATCCCGCGAGCTCGCGATCGGACGGCTGATGCTCGAAGTGGCGGCTCTCGAAGACTCGGTCGGGCTCACGGACAGCCAGCGCGAGAAGTGCGCGGCGGCGGCCCGGATCGACGTGGCGCGGACGATGGACGAGATCGAGACGGTGCGGCGGCGCTACGCGGGCCGCACGCTCGACCTGCAGGACCAGGCCGGCCAGGCCGAGTGGCAGCGGTTCCACCAGGATGCCCAGGCCGTGCAGACGAAGCTGCAGGATCTGGCGGGCGATACGAGCCTGCTGCGGCGCGTGATCGCCGGCATGCTCGACGACGATCAGCGGACGGCCTGGCGGCGGGAATCGGACCTGCGGTCGCGGTGCCAGTGGGCTAGCGTGGTCGATGCCGGCCTCGTGCAGCTCGACGTCGCCCTGGGGCTGACCGCGGAGCAGTACGACGCGATCCGCGGGCTGCTCTTGGAGAAGCCGCTGCGGATCAACCAGGCGAAGGTCTGGCAGCATGGCAACCATTTTCCGCCGTTCGTCTGCCGCTACGGCCTGGCGCAGCTCGACCAGGCCAGGCTCAAGAGCCTCGTGAACGAGCGGCAGTGGAAGACGCTCCACCAGTTCATCGAGCAGGGCCGGGGCATGGCCCAGCATCTCAAGCAGCAAAAGATGATCCTCGAATGACCGACAGACAGGGCAAGGTGGTGCACGTGCGCATGTTCAGATTGTTCCGACCCACTTGCCTGGTGTTGGCGGCCCTCATCGCGGCGGCGGGATCGGCGGCGGCGCAGCAGCCCCTGATCCGCTCGGGCGATCCGGTGCCCCGTGACGTCCGCGAACTCTATGAAGCCGGCTGCCGGTTTCTGGCCAAGGCGCAGGATCCCTCCGGCGTCTGGAAGGACAATCAGCAGGGGCCGGGAGTCACCGGCATGGCGCTGATGGTGCTCCTGGCGTCGGGCGAGGATCCGAATTACGGCGCCTACCGCACGCCGGTGCGGCGTGCCCTGCGCAACATCATCTCCTCGCAGGATCGTTCGACCGGTTTCTACGGCGGCACCGCGCAGGGGCACTCGAGCATGTACCACCACGGCTTCGCCATGCTCGCGGTCGCCGAGGCCTACGGCGTGGTGGACGATCGCACGCTCTGGACGGAGGACGGGGGCTCGGGCAAGGGGCTGTCGCTCGGGGAATCGCTCGAGCTGGCCGTGAAGCTCGCGGTCACGTCGGCCAAGAAAAACCCGCGCGGCGCCTGGCGGTATTCCCCCGATGCCACCGACCACGACACCTCGGTGAGCGGCGCGATCCTGATGGGGCTGCTCGGCGCGCGGAACGCCGGCATCGAAGTGCCCGACGAGACGATCGACAAGGCGATCGAGTATTTCACCGCCATGACCGGCTCCAACGGCATGGTGGGCTACATGGCACCCAACGGCGGCAGCGATGCCACGACCTCGATCGGCGCGCTCGTGATGGCGATCGCGCGGCGGAAGGATCTGCCCCAGTTCAAGAAGGCGGCCGACTACCTCAAGCAGCAGAATCCGGCCGCATCGCAGCAGAGCCCCTATCCGAATTACACCCGCTACTACCGCGCCCAGGCGCTCTTTCAGGCCGACCTGGATGCCTGGCGGCTGTGGAACGACCAGCTCGTCAAGCAGCTCAAGGCCCAGCGACAGCCCGACGGCAGTCTCGCGATCCAGGCCGGAGCGGATGGCGGCCAGATCGCCGGCACCTCGCTCACGCTTTTGTCCCTGGCGGTCAATTTCCGGTTTCTGCCGATCTACGAACGCTGAAAGCCCTCATCCCGGTCGAGTGAACCATGCCGCACGCAGTCTTTGGCACGACAACGCCGGTGACCCGAGCCGCCCGGCTGTGCCAGGTGGGCATTCTGGTCATGATGGCCATGGCGTTCATGGGGGCCACGGTCTCCGCGGGTGAGCCCGGCCCGCTGGCCACGGTCGATCTGCCGCGGGCGGGCACGCTGGCGGGCAGGCTGCTCGATGAGCCGGCGGAGGCGGTCGGCTCGCGGACCAGCTTTCTCTGGCAATCGCCCGGGTTCGCGCGGCCGTTCGAGTTTCCCCTAGACGGTGTGGTGGGCATTCGCTTTCCGCCACCGGCCAAGGGGGCGGTGCCTGAGGCCGCGGGCGGCTGGCGGATCGAAATGGTCGATGGTGACCAGCTGGTTGGAGATCTCGTCTCGATCGACGAGCGGCAGGTCGTGGCCGCGATCGGGCCGGCGAAGTCGCCCGTCACCGTGGCCGTCCGCCGCGCCGCCGTGAGGGGGCTGTTTCGCGAGGCTGCCGGTGCGACCGTTGCCGCGAGCGCTGGCCTGGCGGGCTGGCAGCAGAGCCCGGCTGGCTCGTGGCGAGAAGAGGGCGGGCGGCTCACGAGCAACAAGGCCGGGGCGATGGTCTTCCGGGATCTCGGGGCCGGCCCCCGCGTGCGGTACGACCTGACTTTTTCCTGGCAGAGGCGGCCCAGCCTGCGGATCGCGGTGGGGGCCGTCGCGGGACAGGAGGCCGCGGACGGCTACCGGCTCGAACTCGGGCCGGACGGCATGGTGGCGGTCCGCGATGAGCCAGGCGCCGGGGGCAAGCCCGGCCAGGCCGACATCGCGCCGTGCGGCGACCTGCCCGAGAACGGGCTGGCGGTGTCGCTCTTCGTCGATCAGCAGGCAGGCAGGCTCGCGGTGATGCCGGCAGGCGCCGACGAGCCGGTCGCCGATCTCACGATCCCGCCCGCTGCGGGAAAGACCGGCGGCGGGGTGCGGATCGGCATCGTCAAGGGTGAGGCCGCGCTCGACTCGCTGCAGGTCTCCGCGTGGCGGGGCGGCGGGCTCGTGCGTGGTGACGCCCGCGAGGGGGAGGTTCGGCTCCGTGACGGCGAGTCTCTGACGGGAGTCGTCGAGGCCATGCAGCGGGGCTCCGGTGAATGGACGGTGCGTGCGTCCGGCGGCGAGCCGCGGGCCGTGCCGGCGGATCGGATCGAAGCGATCATCTTTCCGGTCGCTGCGGAAGAGGCGGTCGTCGAGAAGAAGGGGGGCG
>JBIIYN010000257.1:0-5868 GCA_044346795.1 Pirellulales bacterium | reverse complement strand
CGGAGAACTTGGGGGCCACGAATATCTTGCCCGGCCCGTCGGGCCCGGATACCGTGGAAGCGTCGACGATCCTCACACGGTACGTGCCCGGAGCGACCCCATCGTTCTCCTTGAGCGTGCCGATCGTAAACCGTCCGTCAGACTTGATGCGGCCCCACGCGCCGGTCGGCTTGCCACCAGCGTCGATGATCACCCGGCCGAGCGGAACGGGAGCCCCGTCGGCGTAGGTCACGCGGCCTTTGACCCGGACGAGGCCGGAATCGCGGCAGCCCGAGATACCGACGAGCATGCCGGCGCAGGCGACGGCAATCGCGATGTTCGCCAGCAACGATGCGGCAGCGGATGATCTGGGTTGGACGGCCATCGGTTGCGCTCGGAGCCTCACGGTCAGGGGATGCTGATCGTTGCACCGTCCCGGCGATCACCGAGACGGGTCAGCGTGTTCTGGTCGATGGCGACCGACATCACCCGCACCGCGCCATCGGCCGTCACGATCTGGCAGACGCCGGGATGCCAGGAGCCGACGGTCGTATCGACTGCGTCATCTTCAGGGCTGCGGGCGACACCGCCGAAGTTGAAGAACGCGAACATCTTGTAGTTGCTGCCGGATGCAAGCGGCGGGTTGTCGTAGCCGGTGCTCCCGCACGATCGCGACGTCGCTCCGTTGGGCGCAACCCACGGGCAGTTGTCCCGCTTCCCGTACTCTCCCCGGAACAGATGCGTTTCAGACAGCATCGCCGTCTTGCTGACGCCGTCGTAGATGTCTTTGGCCTTCAGTCGCGGCCGCCAGCCTTGGTAGCAAGGGGTGCTCGATGTCGTAGCCATTGACCCGTTCAGTTGCGTCACGATCTGGCCAGAGCTATTTTTCGAACCGGTGGCGAGTTGGATCACGCAGTTCGCCAGCCCCGGATATTTCGCCTGCGCTTGCGAAGGCCACCCAGATCCCGGGGGAAACATGACATCCGAGCAGCGATTGTTCGCGTATGCGAAGCAATGCATGTCCATGTGATTGCCACGATATCCTAAAGTTTGATGCGTCGATCCGACCACGCCGTAATCAAACGTCACCTGCCTGTCCGTTCCGCTCGTGCGGAATCCCCGAGTTGGGCAGGTCATGAAGGGAAACGCCGTCTTTGCCAGGATGTCAAAGTTGACCCCCCACGTGAGAACTCCTTCATTCCATTTGAGGCCCTGACCGGCGATTTGATTCGCGCCCACATTGGATGACCCCGTGTATTTCGGATCGCCACCCTCGATGTACGGCAGTATCAGTCCGAAGAAAGGCACGCCGCCCACCCCTGAGCCTGTTCCACCACCGGTTCCGACTGCCGAAGGCGGATAGCCCTGTCGCGCCGACTCGAAGTTGAGTGCCGCCTGCCCCATCTGCTTGAGGTTGTTGGAGCAGGCCGCCATCCGCGCCGCCTCCCGGGCCGCCTGCACGGCGGGCAGAAGCAGCCCGATGAGCACGCCGACGATCGCGATCACGGCCAGCAGTTCGACCAACGTAAATGCGGTCTTGGTGAATACAGCTTTCTTGTCCCTACCCGCGAGCACCGGGATTTGCATGACGAAGTTTGGCATGCGACCTGCCTCGTGTTCACTGGAAGAGCGGCTGAAGCAGCGGAAGACGTCTTGGAGGGAAGAATCCTCTCCCCACCCCTAGAACCCTACCCCCTGGCCGCGGATCCAACAATTGTCGAAACCGGAAGCTTTCCGGCACGCGGGCTACCGTCGGCGGAGCGGCTGGCGGCCGGGGTCTGCCGGGGTGAACAGGCCGAGTTCGTAGCCCCGGGCCACGCACTGGGCGGCCGAGGCGGCGGAAAGCTTGGCCTTGAGAGCCGTGAGATGGGCCCGCACGGTGCGATCGGTGATCGAAAGCCGCCCGGCGATCGATTCGTGGGTCAGCCCGTCGCGGAGAAGCACGAGCACCTCCAGTTCCCGGGGCGACAGGCCGCCGTCCGCCCCTCCCGTAGTCAGGGCCGCGACCGCCTTCACGATCGGCCGCCCCCCCGCGTGCACCTCGCGGATCGCCGCGAGCAATTCGTCGTAGCCCGTCGATTTGGTCACGTAGCCCACCGCCCCTCCCTCGAGAGCGGCGGCCGCGTCACGCGGCTGCTGCGAGGAGGTGAGCACGAGCACCCGGGCCGTCGGGGCGATCTCTCGAATCCGTCGGAGCGTCTCGATGCCGCCGATGCCGAACATGCTCACGTCGAGCAGTGTGACGTCGGGGCGATGCCGTCGCCATGCCTCCACGCCTTCGAGCCCGTCATCCGCCTGGGCCACCACGGCAAAACCGGCCTCCCCTTCGAGCGCGTGGGCCAGCGCCTCCCGAAACACCGGGTGGTCGTCGATGATCAGCAGGCGGATGGGAGATGCAGGCACGCTGGAGAGCCTTTCAAAAAATGCCGCCGATCATCCCACCGCCACCGGCGGCCCGGCTATTGTCGAAACCGGCGGTGCGGCCGGCAGCGACACGCGGACGACCGTGCCTCCTCGAGCCCCGCTCTCGATAGCCATCTCGGCCCCCAGCCGGCGAGCCCGCTCCCGCATCCCGCGAATGCCATAGTGACCCGGGCTCACCGCCCGCGCTGCCACGTCGAAGCCGCCGCCGTCGTCGGCCACCTCCACCTCGAGCCGCCCGGCCACGTTCCGCGCCCGCACGAGCACGCGGGTCGGATCTGCATGACGGGCCGCGTTGTGCACGGCCTCGCGGACGATCCTGATGAGATCGTGCTGCAAGGGGGCGGCGATCTCCGGCAAGTCTTCCGCCGCGATCTCCAAATCGATCGGCACCGGGCAGAGCGACCGCAGCTGCTCGACGTGGCCGGCGAGCGTCGCGTCGAACGGCTCTTCGGCGTGGCTCGTGTCACGCAGATCCCAGAGAAACTCTCTCGTCTGGGCCTGGAGCCACGACAGCAGCGTTTTCTGCTGGCGAAGCACGCCCCGCGCCTCTTCGTCGCGGGTGCGCGACGCCGCCACGCCCAGCCGCAGGCCGAGCGCCGCGAGCCCCTGTTCGAGTGTGTCGTGAAACTCGCGGGCGATCCGCTCCCGCTCCTCGGCCACCGCCTCCGCCCGCAGGCCGGCCTCGATCTCCCGCATCTGCCGCCGCACTTGGCCGCGGAGGGCCACGGCCCAGCCCACGGAAACGGCGAGCGTCGCCGCGATCGCCCCGAGCAGGAGCATGAGCCGCCGCGGCGTCCACCACGGCGGCCGCGCAAGGATCGTGATGTCGGCGGCGGATCGCGGGTCGATCTCCATCCGAGTGGGTGCGGTGAGGGGCCATGGAAGCGGCTCCGACGCCGGGATCACATGCAGGATGCCGGCGACGAGCAGCCGGCTTCCCACCTCGAGGCCCTGGAGCGTTTCCACATCGGCTGTCGAGACTCGTACCGTCACGCTCGTCTTGCCCGCCGCGAGCACGAGCAGATCGCCACCGCGGAATGACGCTCGCTCGAGGAGCAGCGCCGGAAACCGCACCAGACAGCCCTCGTAGTCGCCCGGCTCCGCGATCGTGAACGAATCGGCCGAGCGGGCGTGAATCGCCGCGATGTCGTCGGGCTGGATGTCGAACGGTTCGGGGGGCAGTCCATGCCCCACGCGGCGGACGACAGCCTCGGTGAGCCCGGCGACCGTGCCGCCGCGCTCCGCAAACCCCGCCACTTCAACGCGATCGCCGGGCGTGAAAGTCTCCGCCGACTGCGTGAGCACCCGCAGGCCATGCTGGCCCTCTTGCAGGAAGAGGGCCTCGCCGGGCAGCGAGTGCACCACCGTGCCCTCCGTCCGCAGCATATGGTTGTCGAGCGGCGCGGCCCGATAGCGAGCCACGGCGTCGATGGCGATTTTCGGTGCGTCGAAGGGGCTGCCGTCGGAAGGAGCCAGCGGCGCGATCCAGTCGGCCCGGCTCACCAGGAGCCGCGGCTCGAACATTTCGCCCCGGACATTGAACTTCGTGGCCGACACCGCGAGCAACCGCACCTCGCCGTCGATCAGTGACTGGCACCACGTGCCGAAGTCGGCGGGCATCGCCGCCTTGCGGCACTGGACTTCGAACCGCCGCAGTTCGTGCGAGACGATCAGCCGCCACATGAACCGCTCCTCGCGAACGCCGCGAACGATCCCCGTTACCTCGACCAGAGCCCCTTCGTCGGCGCCGGTGAAGAACCGCACGTCATCGAAAGGCTGCGGCTCCGGCAGCGGTGCCGGCCCGACGGGCCGCAGCGACGTGAGCCGCAGCGAGGGGGCGAACCCGCCGCGACTGATCACTCCCTCCGCCTCGATTTCCGTCGCCACGGGTGCATCGTCGGGAAGCGGTTGCGCTCCGGAATCACGGGGCATAAGCCCAAAGATTCCGCCGGTCGTATCCTGAACAAACATCATCCGGCCGCTCTCGTCGCGCCAGGTGACCACCCCGCGGATCGCCACCGGCAGCCCAGCCGCGAGCTCGGCCTCCGGGAGCGATTTGAGTTCGGCGATCGGCCGCACGTCGGCGGCGAATGCCACCGTGGTGAGCGATGTCACGAGCATGGCTATCGCGGCGCATGGTGGCATCGCAGTGCGGCCGAGACGGGTGCTCATCAGACGGTCTCCACGATGCTTGTCAGGATGAACGCGTTCCCGTCATCGAGCATACAGGCCACACCGCCGGAACCGTACCGCGGCCTGTCGGTCGCCACCAACCATCCCCGGGTTGTCACCCGGGGCTTTTATGGCGCAAATCAACAACATACGAGGTTTTTCCGCGACTTTTCGAGGAATTTCCGGAAACGACAATTGTTCCGTGGGTGGTCTGGGGCAATGCTTATATGCGGCATCGTTCGCCTGTCGGGCACCCGGTGCCGACCACGACAGACGTCGCCACGAGCTGCATCACGAGCGTCCACCCCCGGCGAGGATCGCATGAAAGCCCGCTTCGTCATCAAGGATGTGGTCTTGTGTGGTATTGCGATGATGGCCCTGTCGGCAGCCGTTCAGGCCGGCGGCGAGGCTGATGCCGAGCAGTTTCTGCGGCAGCATTGCGTCCGCTGCCACGACGGCAAGGTGCAGGAAGGCCAGTTTCGCATCGACACGCTCGACCGCAGCTTCGCAACCCACTCCGCCGCCGAGCGGTGGGCCGAGGTGATGACGCGGATCAACGCCGGCGAGATGCCCCCGGCGGAGGAGCCCCGGCCGACGGTCGATGAGATCGCCGATATGGTCGGCTGGATCTCGGAGCAGATCGAGGCGGGGGAGGCCACCCGAATGGCGGCCCGCGGGCGAATGACCCACGATCGCCTGAGCCGCGAGGAATATGCCAACACGGTCTACGACCTGCTCGGCGTGCGGGTCGATGTGAACGAGCCCGGCGTGTTCAACGAAGACCCGACCTTCCGCGGGTTTGATCGGATCGGCGCGATGCTCACGCTCGCGCCGTCGCACGTCGAGCGGTATCTCGCGGCCGCCGACGCGGTGCTTGCCCGGGCCTACCCGGAAAAGCCGGTGGAATCGCGGACGGCACGCCTCCAAGGGATACAACTTGATCAGTTCGGCGGTCGGGCCGCCGCCATCGGCGCGGCCGACAAGGTGCGAAAACTGCTCTGGCCGGGACGGTCGGTCTGGTTTCCCCAGAGCATCCAAACGTCGGGCGTCTATCGCATCCGCATCACGCTCTCGGGGCTGCGGCCAGAGGGGGACCGTGCACCGCATCTCACCGTGTGGAACAAGAAGCAGAAGAAGTCGATCTTCGAGGCCGACGTTCTGGCAGCCGAAGCACAGCCGATGACCGTCGAGTTCGAGCAGTTCCTGTCGGCGCCGGTCGCGCTCGAACTGCGGCATGAGCTGCCCCCCAATTTTGCCCCGGGCTCTCAAAGGAACACGCTCGAAATGGGTGGC
>JBIIYN010000032.1:0-18209 GCA_044346795.1 Pirellulales bacterium | reverse complement strand
GGTGGGCGGTGCAGCGCGGCCTCCCGCGGATCGAGGGGCATCGCCGCGGCGTGACCAGCGTGCGGCGGGTCACCGAGCACTGCGCCCGCTCAGGCATCGAGCAGCTGACGCTCTACTGCCTCTCCAGCGAGAACTGGCGCCGGCCGGCCCACGAGATCGACCTGCTCATGCAGTTGCTCGAGCAGTATCTTGTCGACGAGCGGCCGCTGCTCATGCGCGAGCGGGTCCGTCTCTCGATGATCGGTCATCGCGACGGCCTGCCAGCCTCCACGCTCGAGGAGCTGGATCGCACCGTCGCCCTCACCGCCGGCAACGATGGCCTGCGGCTCTGCCTGGCCATCAACTACGGCTCGCGGGCCGAGATCGTCGATGCCATGCGCACGCTGGCACGGGACGTTCGCGACGGAACGATCGATCCGGACGGCATCGACGAGGCCGCCGTCGCGGCACGGCTCGACACGGCCGGCATGTCCGATCCCGACCTGCTCATCCGCACGGCGGGCGAGATGCGGATCAGCAACTTTCTGCTCTGGCAGATCAGCTATGCCGAACTGTGGATCACCGACGTGGCCTGGCCCGACTTCGCCGAGCCGCATCTCGACGCCGCCATCGCGGCGTTCGCCGGCCGCGAACGTCGTTTCGGAGGCTTGAGCAACCCGTGACCCCCCGCGTCCCGACATCGCCGCCGCCCGCCGGCGCCTTCGCGTCCCGCCTCGCGTTCGCCGGGGGAATCATGGCGGCCTTCGCCGCGTTGGCGTGGGCCGACTGGCGTGGCCTCGGCGGCGCACAGCCGTCGTGGTGGCTCCTGCCGGTGGCGATCGTGCTGGCCGTCGGCGGTGTCGATGAGATGGTGGGGTTGTTCGCGGCCCGGAACGTGGCCCTGCCCGGCTGGCTGCTGCGGCCGGCGGTGGTGGCGGTGGTGCTGTCGGCCGCGGCCGGCGCCGAGGCCTTCGCCTCGTCGATGGCTGCGGCTTCGCCGACGGCTGCCATCGCCTGGCCGGCCGTCGCGATCATCTTCGCGATCATCGCGCTGTTTCTCGCCGAGATCGCCACCTACCGCCCACAGGGAGGGGCGATCGAGCGGCTCGCGGCCGCAACGCTGACGGTCGTGTTCCTCGGGCTGCCGCTCGCCTGCCTCGTGAGCCTGAGGCTGCTCTGCCGGGAAAACCTGGGGCCCGAGCAGACCGGCCCGGAGCATCTGGGCATGCTGCCGCTCATGAGCCTCGTGGCGGTGGCGAAGGTCGGTGACATCGCGGCCTATCTCGGCGGCTCGCTCGTCGGCCGGCACCGGATGGCCCCGACCCTCAGCCCGGGCAAGACCTGGGAGGGGGCGGTGGCGTCGCTGGTCGGTGCGGTGACGGCCTCGTGGCTCGTTCTCGAACGCTTTGGCACGACCGCGTCAGGCCGTCCCTGGGGCGGCTGGTTCGTCTTCGGGCTGTGCGTCGGGCTCGCCGCGATGGCCGGCGACCTGGCGGAGTCGCTGCTCAAGCGGGAGTGCGGCGTGAAGGACTCGGGCCGTTCGCTCGGCGGCCTGGGCGGCTTTCTCGATCTCGTCGATTCGCTGCTCTTCGCCGCGCCGGTGGCCTGGCTGTTGTGGGTGGCGGGCGGCCGCTGAGGCCCGCTCGAGCCATGGAAAGGAGAGGTCGGCCAAGGGCACTCGAGCGGAAACTCGCCCAAGTCCACGTGGCCGGGGGCCAACGGCGTCGTCGAGCTCTCCCCATGGGAGTTCCTTGCAATCCCGGCCAAAACCGGCATACGGCCGCCGCGCTCCTCAGCGCCCGGAGACATTCGCTCCGTCCTCCGTGTGCCGTTTTCGTGATTTTCCTGTCCCTCCTTTCAAGGGGTCGATGACCCGCAGGAATGCAAACCTGCCAAAATCCCGGTCACGCGTGTAGAGCGTGCGAATACCGTGGAGTTTCAGGATCGCCGCGATGTGGGCGTCGGGCACCAGGTTGCCGCGTGCGGGCACCTCCTGGGCAATCTGCGTGTAGAGCGGCCAGAACCCCTCGGCCTCCGAGACGCAGCGGACATGCGGCATCGCCAGCAGGCGGTCGATGTTGCCTTGGGCTTCCGCGGGGGAGAGCGGAACCGCAAAGATCTGCGGGTGTGTCGCCATCCGCAGATAACTCATGACCGTCGGCCAGGGCAGGTAGCAGATCTCAGGCTCGGTCGCGACTTTCTGCAGAAACGCCACCGCTTTCGCGTGGCAGTCGGAGCCCGAGTCCGAGGCATAGAGCAGGACGTTGACGTCGACCGCGAAGCTCACCGACGACGGCTCTCCATGGCGTCGTGCAACGCCTCGCGGTCCGCGAGATCGACCCGCGCTGCCATGGGCTTGGAGAGCCAGCGCAACGGTTTCGCGGTGGCAGGTCGACCCTGGCGGCGCGAGGCCAGAGCTGCCGCCAGCAGATCGGAGACCAGCCGGCCCAAAGACTTGCCCTCCCGTTCCCCGACGGCCTTGAGTTCGCGAAGCACGGGGTCGTCGATGTCGATGGTGGTCCGCATGATGTCTGATGATAAGGAGAATAGCATCAGATGTCAACGCCGGGGGCTGGCCGTGACGTGGCTCCTGCCGGGGGCTTGTGGAAGGATCGCCCGGTCAATGGCACTTCCTCGATCATGGCGATGGGCCAAAACCGAAGAAGCGTGCGGCATTTCCCCCGAGGACCCGCGACCTTTCCGGCTCCGAGAGTCCCTCGAGCAACGCCGCGACCCGCTCGCGTTCGGCTCGGTAGCTCTCGGGGGTCGCCAGCTCGCCGTACCCACCTCCGTACATGAGTCGGTCGGCTCCGAATGCATCCGCGAGTTCCCGCATGACAGCGAGCGGATCACGATGCGGATACGCCCCTCTGTCCGGCACGGACGACAGTTTGATCATCACATGGTCGAATTTCGCCCAGTCGAGCACGACGCGGTGCTCTTGTGGCGTGCCTTGGAACGGCCGGCCAAGGTGATCGACGAGGACGCGCACCGAGGGAAACTCCCGGAGATACGGCTCAAAACCAGCCGCATGCCGAGGCTCGAAGTGCAGCTGAATCGCGAGGCCGAGATCGCCGGCCAGCTTCCAGAGGTCTCTCAATTCCGGCTTCCCGAACGGAGGAAGCCGCTCCGGCGCATACGCGTGGATCCGCGCGGCCACGATGGGAACCTTTCGGGCCAGAGCCCGCATGCTGTCCGGCACGTTCGGCCGCCCCGCGAAGAAGAGACACGTTCCCTTCAGCTTTCCCTCCCCGACCGTGAGGCAATGCTCCAAGTAGCGGTGATCGTCCTGGTAGGGCTCGGGCTGGACGACGATCGCGAAATCGACCCCCGCCGCATCCATGAGTTTCAACAGATGCTCAGGAGAAGAAGGTTCCGGAGGGTGATATGGACCATCGACATGATAGGGAAAGCGGGGGGCGTTCTTTCCGGCGAAACAGTGCACGTGGGTGTCCACGACCGGCGCTTTCACAGCGGCCGCCAACAGCCGTGGAGCCGATACGAGCGTGGAAACTGCTGCGAGGACGGAACGCCCAGAAAGCATCGAAGACATCACGGGAAAAGACCTCATGGGACGGGAGTGAAATCGGGCGTGCCGTGGCCGGGCCCGCGGCGAGCCACGGCAAGGAGCGACTGCCTTCCTCACGCCAAGGTGACTGCCGACGGCCCGCCGCCTCAGCGTGCGATGATATCGGTGATGTGCTTGTCGCAGGCGAGTGTCGCCGCCCGGTGGATGCTCCCGTCGGCGGCGATCGCATACAGCACGAGCGAGCCCACTTCGTATCCGGTGACCGCCAGGAACCGGCCGTCGGGGGAAAGCGTCATCCCCCAAGGGATCCTGTCGGCAGACACGAGGCCGCGCGACACGGTCCCCGCGCCGCCGTTTTCAACCGCCGTCAACACATCGCAGGATGGAGAACACATTTTCCCTCGCTTGCGCTTCGGGCTTGCATGGGACATGGTAAAAGCTATGTCAACTACAACCTGCTCCCGGTAGTACCACTCGATCACGGCGCGGGCGATGCGTGGGAATTCGAGCATCGAGATGGCGTCAGCCAGCGTGCGGGCGAGGGCATGGAAGGGGTCAGGAAGTCGAGGCGCTCGGGTCACGTTCCGGCAGGACCAGCGAACGGATCGAGATCAGCGACTGTGGGGAGCTGAAATAGGTTGCCGTAGCGGCCCGCCGGCGGACGAGACCTGGCCCAACAACGGGGATTCTTGCACGAGAGCCGGATCAGGATTTGGGGCGGGGGTCGGCGCGGGTATACTTCGTCCATTGTCCCGTCCCCCTGCAGACCGTGGGCGTGTCACACGCCCACGGGCTTCGATGTCCCGCTCGTCCATCGCGGTCGTCGATTCCAAGCGGCTTGTGGCCGTCTTCGGGCCGAGAGACCAGCACCTCCGCCGCATCCGCTCCGCCCTGGGGGTGGGAGTTTCGGCCCGCGACGACTCGATCCAGATCGAGGGCGAGGAGGCGGCCGTGCTCCGGGCGGCGGAGATTTTCGAGCAGCTCGATCGGATCGCTCGGGACCATGGCGCCGTCGAGGTCGCCGACGTCACCCAGCTGTTGTCGGCGGCGACGGGATCCTCCCAGCAGGTGCCGCGCGACCCGATCGAGGTCCACCGGCCGGATCGGCAGGTGCAGCCGCGGTCGGCCGGGCAGGCGGCCTACGTGAAGGCGATCCGCGAGCACGACGTCGTCGTCTGCAGCGGTCCCGCCGGCAGCGGCAAGACGTTCCTCGCCGTCGCCATGGCGGTGTCTTTTCTGCGGTCGGAGCAGGTGCGCAAGATCGTGCTCGTGCGGCCCGCCGTGGAGGCCGGTGAGAGCCTCGGCTACCTGCCGGGCGACCTGCAGGCCAAGATCAACCCCTACCTGCGGCCGCTGCTCGACGCGCTGCGGGACATGATGGATTACGAACTGCTCAAGCGGCTCACCGAGCAGGACATCGTGGAGATGGTTCCGCTGGCCTACATGCGGGGCCGCACGCTCAACAACGCCTTCATCATCCTCGACGAGGCGCAGAACACGACCGTTTCCCAGATGAAGATGTTCCTCACCCGGCTGGGTGTGGGCTCGAAGATGGTGATCTCCGGCGACACCACGCAGATCGACCTGCCTTCGAACCGGCGGAGCGGCCTGGTCGACGCGATGGAGCGGCTGGAGCGGGTCCGCGGGTGCGGCCGCGTGCAGCTCGGCGGTGTCGACATCGTCCGCCATCCGCTCGTCCAGCGGATCGTCGAGGCCTACGGCGACTGAAACGTCATGACCATCGCCCCATCCTCTTTCCGTCGCCGTGCCAGACGCGGTTCCTCCGTGGAGGGACCGCAGGGTTTCTGGGGCACGATGTTCGAGAACCTCTCGCGGTCGGACGTGCTGCTCAGGCTCGCCCTCTGCCTCGGGGCCGGGATGGTGCTCCTGTTGTTGATGCACGGCTGGGCGGAGCCGTTTCCCTTTCGCGTGGGGATGGTGCCGCCCCGGGGAATCGTGGCTCGCGTGCCGTTCGAGAAGCCGGACGCGGAGCGCACCCGGACGGCGCAGGAACGCGCGGCCGCGCAGGTGCGGGTGGTCTACTCGCAGGACAAGGCACCGATCGTGCGGCTGCGGGACGGCCTCAAGAACCGCATCGCCGAGATCGCGGCGGCGGAGTCGGTGACGGCCTCGTCGAAGACTGCCTGGCTCGAGTTCGCGCCCGAGGCGGCCGCCGTGATCGACAAGCTGGTCGCCACCGCCGAAAAGCCGGCCGCCCGTGAACCGCCGGTGGCGCCCGAGCCGCCGGCGTCAGAAGCGCCGCCCGCGGCCGACAAGCCAGCCGACAAGCCAGCCGACAAGCCAGCCGACAAGCCAGCCGACAAGCCAGCCGACAAGCCAGCCGACAAGCCAGCCGACAAGCCAGCCGACAAAGCGGCCGACAAGCCGGCCGACAAGCCGGCCGACAAAGCGGCCGACAAAGCGGCCGAGCAACCGGACAAGCGGGTGGCCGAGGCGGAGCAGGCATTTCAGCGGTTTCGGGCGCGGATCGACACGAAGGAGCGGATGCTCGAGTGCGAGAAGGCGATCGACCGCAGCTTCGCCGATCTCGAGGCGACGGGCGTGCTCGAGAAGATCCAGCACGGCATCGACGAGGGCAGCCAGACGGAGATCGACGTCCATCCCCTGGGCAACGCCGCCGAGATCACGCGGGCCCAGGTGGCCGACGTGCTGCTGGGGGAGGCGAAGGTCCGGCTGCGGGCGCGGCTCGATGAGGAACTCGGCGAGGGACCGCTGGCCAGCCGGGTCTGCGCCTGGGTGGAGCAGCGGCTGCCCGGCACGCTCGAGATCGACCGCGAGTCGACGACCAAGGCCAAGAAGGAGGCGGTCGAAAAGACCCCTCAGCAGTTCGTCCGCTACGCGGCCGGCGACCTGCTGGCCGATGCGGGCGCGCCGCTGCATGGCGACGACGTCCAACTCCTCGAACGTGAGCATCGCGAATACCTCAGGCAGCAGGACGCCCGGCAACGGATCGGCCGGGCGCTGGCGCTCTTCGGGCTGTTCGCGGCGATGTTCGCCCTGTCGGGCTTCTACATCCATCTCCATCACCGGGACGTGCTCGCCGATCTCGGCCACGTGGCCACGCTCGTCGGGCTGTCGGTCGTCACGGTCGTGCTCTGCCTGCTCTCGGCCGACGAGGCGTGGCGTGCCGAGATCGTGCCGCTGCTGGTCTTCGCCATGACCGTGGCGATCGCCTACGACGAGGACGTCGCGCTGCTCCTGGCCGCCGAGGTGGCGCTCGTCGTGGTGGTCGGCCTCGGCCGCGGCCTGGCCGATTACGTCACGTTGGCCGCGGCCGCGGCGGCGATGGTCTTCTGGATGGGGCGGATCCGCAGCCGCAGCAAGCTCATCTACGTCGGCCTCTGGGCCGGGGCGGTGGCGATCGCCACGCAGGTCGGCGCGAATCTTCTCGAGGAACGGCCGTTCGACACGCAGCTGCTCTACGAGGCCGGCAGGACGGGCGTCTGGACCCTGCTGGCCGGTTTCCTGATGACCGGTCTGTTGCCCTTCATCGAACGCTCGTTCGGCGTGCTCACCGACCTGAGCCTGCTCGAGGTGGGTGACGTGGCCCATCCGCTGCTGCAGGAGCTCGTCCGCCGCGCCCCGGGCACCTACAACCATTCGATCAACGTGGCGAGCATCGCCGAGGCGGCGGCCGAGTCGATCGGTGCCCGCGGCCTGCTGGTCCGGGTGGGCGCCTACTTCCACGATGCGGGCAAGATGCTCAAGCCCGCCTACTTCATCGAGAACCAGGGGCAGGAAAACCGACACGAGTCGCTCGTGCCGGCGATGAGCACGCTGATCATCATCGCCCACGTGAAGGAGGGCGTGGAACTGGCGCGGCAATACAACCTGCCGCAGCCCATCGTCGATCTCATCGCCGAGCACCACGGCACGACGCTCGTGGAGTTCTTCTACCGCCGGGCGACGGAGCTGTCGCAGGTCGATCCGAACGGCACCGAGATCGACGAGCAGAATTTCCGGTATCCGGGTCCGAAGCCAAGCTCCCGGGAATCGGCCGTCCTGATGCTCGCCGACGCCGTCGAGAGCGCCAGCCGCGCCCTCACCGAGCCGACGCCGGCCCGGATCGCCAGCCTCGTCCACGATCTCGCCATGAAGCGGCTGCTCGACGGGCAGTTCGACGAATGCGGCCTGACGCTCGAGGAGCTCGAACTCATCGAGCGGAGCCTGGTGAAGAGCCTGACGGCCGTCTACCACGGCCGCGTCAAATATCCCGACCAGAGGACGGCCTAGTGGCTCGACTCCGCGACCGCCCGGCCTCCCGGCCCTCCCGGTCGGCGATCGTCGTCGAGGTGAGCGACCGGCAGCGTCTGCTCCGCGTCGCGTCCGGCGGGCTCGAGCGGCTGGTCCGCCGGGCGCTGGTCGCCGAGGGCGTCGATCGGGCCGAGATCGGGCTCGTGCTGGTCGACGACCGGCGGATCGCGGCCGTGCATCGCCGCTGGCTGGGGGTGCCGGGGCCGACCGACGTGATCACCTTCGACCTCTCCGCGGGCGCCGCGGGGCCGGCCGCCATCGGTCCGCTCGTCGGTGACATCGTGGTCAGCACCGAGACCGCGCGCCGCATGGCCCGCGCCGTCGGCTGGACGCCGCGGCAGGAACTCGCCTACTACGTCGTCCACGGCATCCTGCATCTCACGGGCCATGACGACCACGAGCCCGCCGACCGCCGCGCCATGCGGGCCCGTGAGCGGGCGGTGATGAAGGCCTGCGGACTGCCGTCACCGCCACGCAGCAGACACGCAGCTTTCGCGGGCACCCGGCCATGAACACCAGCGCGACCCTCGGACTCGAGTCGGCGGTGCTGCTGCTCGTGCTGGCGAGCGTGGCGGCGGTGCAGGCCCGCAGCGTCCGCGGCGCCCAGCGTCATCGGATCCAGGAACTCTGCAGGAGACGTGGCACGCCGGCGCACTACGAGCAGATCGTGGCGGCCAGCGAGACGATCGCCTTCAGCGCCGCGTCGGTGGTGGTGATCGCGGCGGTGGTCGCCACGCTGCTGGCGGCCCGCGGCCTGTTCGCGGCCTCCGGCGGGCACCTGGTGCTCGAAGTCTCCGCCGTGACCGGCTGGATCGCGCTGGTCTGGCTCGTGCTCGTGGTGGTGCCGATGCTGGTGACGAAGTTCGCGGGGCCGTGGATCGTGGTGGCCACGTGGCGGCTTTGGCGGCCCGTGGTCGGCCTCGTGTCGCCGGTCGTGGGGCTGCTCGGCGGGATGGCGTCGGCGCTCGGTCGAGCCGCCGCTGCGCGAGGTGGCGACGAAGCCTCCAGCGAACGCCCCCAGGACGAACTGCGGCTCGTCGTCGACGAGGCGCATCGCGAGGGCCGCATCGAGGGGACGGCCCGGGACATGATCAGGGGCGTGATCGGGCTCGAAGAGATCCGCGTGGCCCAGATCATGACACCCCGCACGCAGATGATCGCGATTCCGCTGGCGGCCGACTGGGACGAGGCGGTCCGGCTGGCGGCCGAGAGCGGCCACACGCGGCTGCCGGTGTGGGATCGTTCCTCCGACGACGTCGTCGGCATGCTGCACACCCGCGACCTGCTGACCCGCCTCGCCGCCGGCCTCAGGTCCCCGGCGGCCGCCGCGGCCCCGGAAGCCGGCGGCATCCGGCCGCTGCTGCGGCCCCCATGGTTCGTGCCGGAATCGATGAGCGTGCAAACGCTGCTCATGGAGTTTCAGCGCGGCAAGACGCACATGGCCATCGTCACCAATGAATTCGGCGGCGTGGCGGGTCTCGTGACGATCGAGGATGCGCTCGAGGAGATCGTGGGTGAGATCGCCGACGAGCACGACGAGGCCTTCTCCGACGGCATCCGCACCGTCTCACCCGACGTCTGCGAGGTGCTCGCGCACGTGCCCGTCGCCCGGCTCAACGAACGGATGGGTTTGTCCCTGCCGGAGGAGGCCGGCTACGAGACGATCGGCGGCTTCGTGTTCCACCAGTGCGGCAGCGTTCCGGAGGTGGGCCGCACGGTCGAGTCGCACGGGGCGCTGCTCGAGGTGCTGGCCGCCACCCGGCGCCGGATCGATCTGGTCCGTGTGACGAGGCTCGGAGATGATCGGACCGGGAGCACCGGAAACGATGGCGGCTGACAAGGCACGGGCGATCGTCATCCGGGCGTTTCCGTTCGGCGACACGAGTTCCGTCGTCACCCTGTTTACCCGCGAGCACGGCAAGCTGCGGGCTCTGGCGAAGGGGGCGTGGCGGCTGAAGAGCGGGTTCGACGCCGCCCTTGACCTGCTTTCGACCTGTCAGGTACTCGTCCTCCGCAAATCCTCCGGCGCACTCGACTTGGTCACGGAAGCCTGCCTCGAACACCGGTTTCGGGTCGGGAGGAGCCAGGCGGCGTTTCTCGGCGGCATGGATGTGGCGGAACTGCTCGATACGCTCACCGCGGACGGCGATCCTCAGCCGGAACTTTTCGATGTCGCCCACGACACCCTGCGAACCCTGTCGGCCCCCCGTCATGCAGATGATCAGGCCAGCCACGCCGCCGCCCTCTCCGACAACCGCGTGCGGGCCCTGGTCACCCACACCGAACTGGCAGTGCTGCGGCTGGTCGGCCATGCGCCGTCGCTCGTGGGCTGTGCGGAATGTCGCGGCGCGATCGCCGGTGGGGGCCGCACGGCATTCGGCATGCTCGATGGCGGCGTGCTCTGCGAGCGGTGTCGCGGCGGCAAGCGGGCGGTCGTCTCGGTCTCCGGCGGCTGCCTGGCGGCCCTCCGGCTCCTGGCCGGCGCTCCAGACGCCTGGAAGACGCTCGACCTCCCGCCCCCCGTCGATGGCGAGGTGCGGGCCGTGATGAACACGTTGCTCTCCCATCTGCTCGGCAGACGGCCGCGGGTCGCTCCGCTGCTCACGCCGCGGTCCCGCCCCGTCTCGTCCCGTTCCACCCGCTAACGGCCCGCTTCCTTCCACCCCGTACGGCTGCGTCCGCCATGCCATCCGACCGCCCTTCATCCTCTCGTGCGTCGAACGGCGCCGCGACCTCTGCGGCGCTCGTCGCCTGCGTGCTGATGCTGGCGGGCTGCGCGACGATCAAGACGCCGACCTGGCCCTGGGCGAAAAGCCCCGACGCCGACAAGAATCTGGCCGGCGAATTGGGCGCGGATGGCGACTCCGCGGTGATCTCCTCGGAATTCAATCCGACCGAGCAGGAGTTCGGCTGGGATTACTTCAAGGGGGAGAACATCAAGAAGCGGTGGAAGAAGATCCTCGGCCGCGGGCCCAACGAGCCGGTCGCCCGCAAGGCCCTCGCGGAGGCCGACTCGCTGTTTCGCGACCGCAAGTACGCCGAGGCGGAGAAGCTCTACAAGGTGGCGATCGATCGCTGGCCCGATTCGGTGATCGAGGAGGACGCCCTCTGGCAGCTCGCCGAGTGCTGGTTCTTCATGGATCGCTACCCGAAGGCGGAGGACTGCTACGACGAACTGGTGAAGAAATACGCCAACTCGCGGTATCTCGACCGGATCGCGCAGCGGCAGTTCGTGATCGCCCAGTATTGGATCGCGCTCGATCAGAAGCACGACTACATGACCATCGTGCCGAACCTGCTCGACCGCAGCCGGCCGCTCTTCGACACCCGAGGACGGGCGATCAAGGCCTTCGACCACGTCCGCATCAACGACCCGCGCGGCCCGCTCGCCGACGACAGCATCATGGCGCAGGCGAACGCGCACTTCCTCGACCGGCAGTGGCTCGACGCCGACTACTTCTACGGCCTGCTCCGCACCGAATATCCCGACAGCGACTTCCTGCTGCAGGCCCACGTGCTCGGGCTGCAGGCCAAGATGCGGGCCTACCAGGGGCCGGGCTACGAGGGGGGCGTGCTCGACGAGGCGGAGATGCTCGCCGACCAGACGCTCGTGCAGTTTCCCGACCAACTGGGGAAGGACGAGGCCGAGCGGGTGCAGACGACGCGGGCCGCGATCGCGGCGCAGCAGGCCCAGCGGCACTGGAAGCGGGCGGAGTTCTACTCCAAGGGCAAGCACTACACGTCGGCCCGCATCTACTACGCCCTGATCGCCCGCGACTATCCCAAGACGATGCTCGCCCAGCAGGCCCGCGACCGGCTCGACTCGATCAACGGACTGGCCGACGTCTCCGACAACCCGTTCCCGATGCTGACGGCGATCCTCAATCCCGACTCGCTCAAGGAGGCCGAACTCGACGCGATGGCCGAGGCCGACACGGCGATCGCCCGCGGCGACAATTCCGGCATCGCCCCGCCCCTCCGTTGAATGGACGGTTCTCCCATGGACGTCCGTCTCGTCCATCGCCGCCGGTTCGCCGGCATCGCCTGCGCCCTGCTGCTCTGCGGCGGCTGCGCCGGCTACCGCTTCGGCAACAACACGCTCTACGCGCCGAACGTCCGCACGGTGTACGTGCCGATGATCCAGTCCGACAGCTTCCGCACCACGCCCGGCATCGACATCGGCGAACGGCTCACCGAGGCGGTCTGCAAGGAAATCGAGAAGCGCACCCCCTTCAAGGTGGTCGGTGACCCCGCCGCCGACAGCGTGCTGACCGCCCGGATCGTGGCCGACACGAAGCGGATGGTGGTGGAGAGCCCGACCGACCAGTCGCGGATGGTGCAGATGAACCTGCAGGTGCTCGTGACCTGGGCCGACCGGGGCGGCGCGGTGCTCGCGTCGGGCGGCGTGCCCATGCCGGCGGCGAGCGTGGACGTCGGGCAGGCGGCGGCGCTCGTGCCCGAATACGGCCGCTCGGTCGCCACGACGCAGCAGGAGATGATCGTGAAGCTGGCCCAGCAGATCGTGGGGCTGATGGAAGAACCCTGGTAGCGGACGGTCGCGCGCGCCGCGAGCCGGGACGGCAGAAGTCTCGTCGCGTCGGCCGGGGCGGCCCAATGCTCCTCGAGCTTCCGCCGATCCCGGCTCGCTCGTCCCGGGTGCTTCGCAGGATGCGAAGCGCAGAACCAGCCGGCGGAGGCCGGCCAAGACAAAACGACAGGATGTCGTGTTTGTCGTGAAGCATGCTCCTCGAGCTTCCGCCGATCCCGGCTCGCTCGTCCCGGGTGCTTCGCAGGATGCGAAGCGCAGAACCAGCCGGCGGAGGCCGGCCAAGACAAAACGACAGGATGTCGTGTTTGTCGTGAAGCATGCTCCTCGAGCTTCCGCCGATCCCGGCTCGCTCGTCCCGGGTGGTAGAATCACGGCATGACGTCGTGCCCCCGTCCCACCCACTGGCAGCTCCGGACCGTGCGGCTGTCGCTGCCTGGCGGGGATGCGCGCGTGCGCCGGCCGCTCGTCATGGGGATCGTCAACGTCACGCCCGACAGCTTTTCAGACGGCGGACGGCATGCGGGAGTCGAGGCGGCCGTGGCGCATGGGCTGGCGCTGGTGGCCGAGGGGGCCGACATCCTCGACGTCGGCGGCGAGAGCACGCGGCCCTTCTCGGAGCCGGTGTCGGCCGAGGAGGAACTGCGACGCGTGGGCGAGGTGGTGCGGCAGCTGGCCGCGCAGGCCGGCGTGCCGGTCTCGATCGACACGTCGAAGGCGGTGGTGGCGGCCCGGGCGATCGAACTGGGCGCCGAGATCATCAACGACGTGACCGGCCTCGAGGGCGATCCCGACATGCTGCGGGTGGCCGTGGAGTCGCGGGCCGGCGTCTGTGCCATGCACATGCAGGGCACGCCCCAGACCATGCAGGTCGACCCGCGGTACGACGACGTCGTTGCGGAGATCCAGGCGTATCTCGAGCGACGTCGCGACGCCCTCCTGGCCGCCGGTATCCCGCTCGACCGCATCTGCCTCGATCCCGGCATCGGCTTCGGCAAGACGCATGCCCACAATCTGGAGCTCATGGCCCGCGCCGGCGAGTTTCTCGATCTCGGCGTGCCGATCCTCGTGGGCCACTCCCGCAAAGGATTCATCGGCAAGTCGCTCGAACTCGCCCTCGGCCGGCCCGCCAGCCTCGCGGACCGCGACGGTGGCACCGCCGGAAGCGCCTGCAGCCTGGCGGCCGCCGGCATCCAGATCGTCCGCGTCCACGCGGTGGGCCTCGTCCGCGTGGCGTTCGAGTTGTATGCCGCTACAGCCCCGCGATCGCATCCCGGGCGGCCTGCGCACACGCCTTGATGTCGGCGAGCGGGTTCTGCGGGTTTTCCTCGTATTCGATCGACAGGGGCCCGTCGGCCGGGAACCCGGCGGCCACGAGCGCCGCCATCACGGCCGGCACGTCGATGTGGCCCTTGCCGAGGATCACGCCCTTCGTCTTGTCCTGCATCTCGGCGAAGTCCTTCAGGTGGACGCCGTACAGCCGGCCCTTCAGCAGCCGGATCACCTCGACAGGCCGTTCGCCCGACCGCAGGTAGTGGCCGAGGTCGGCGCAGGCGCCGATGCGGGGGTCGTGCTTCTCCACGGCGTGGAGCACGTCGATCGCCTTGTTGTAGCGATGCGTGGGACCGTGGTTGTGGATCGCGATGCGGATGTCGAACTCCTTCACGAGTTCGTCGAGGCTCGTGAAGGAATCGGGATCGGGGTCGGCGCCGAGCGTGCGGATGCCGGCGGCCTTCGCGAACGAGAAGATCTTCCGGTTCGCCGCGGCGTCTTGCGTGAAGCGAATCACGCCGTACCCCGAGATCGTGAGGCCCAGGTCGGCGAGCTTCCCGTTCATCGCCGCGATGGCGGCGGCGTCGGAGTCGACCGGATACATCCCGCTGTAGAACTCGACCACCCGGAAGCCCAGGTCGCGGGCGTGCGCGAGCGCCTCCTCCACCTTGTAGCCGCGGAGCGAATAGAGCTGGATGCCGACGGTGAGGCCGTGGTCCTCCGCGGCGGCGACCAGATCGCACCACGGAGCCGTGCGTGACAGCGCCGCGGAGGCCGCGGTCGCGGCCAGGAGAGAACGGCGAGAGAGACTCGTGCGGGGCATCCGGGGGGCTCCAGTGGGAGAAGCGGGGGCAAACCCGTAAGATAGTGCAAGCGACTGATCCCCGCACCTGCCCGGAGCCCCCCATGGCCACGGCTTCCACGACCCCCAGACCCGCCCCCGCCGCGAACCTCGAGTCGCACTGCCGCTCGATCGCCGCGCGGGCCCGGCAGGCCGCCATCGATCTGGCGGGCGTGCCCGGGGAGAGGAAGGCCGCCTGCCTGCGGGCCGCCGCGGCCGCGATCCGGGCCGACGTGGCCGAGATCCTGGCGGCCAACCAACTCGACCTCGCGGCGGCACCGGGCTTCGGCCTCACCGCCGCCGCCATCGACCGGCTCACGCTCGATCCCAAGCGGGTGGAGGGCATCGCCGCCGGCGTCGAGGCGGTCGCGCTGCTGCCCGATCCCGTCGGCGAGGTGATCGAGGAGGCCACGCAGCCCAGCGGACTGGTCGTCCGCAAGGTCCGGGTGCCGCTTGGCGTGGTGTTCTTCATCTACGAGTCGCGGCCCAACGTCACGGCCGATGCCGCGGCGGTGGCCCTGGCCGCCGGCAACGCCATCATCCTTCGCGGCGGCAAGGAGGCGGCCCACTCGAGCGGCCGGATCGTGGCAAGCATGCGGCGGGCGATCGCGGCCGCCGGCCTGCCCGCCGACTGCGTGCAGCTCGTCGACACGGCTGATCGCGAGGCCGTCGGGGCCTTTCTGAAGATGGACGATCTCATCGACATCGTCATTCCCCGCGGCGGTGAGGCGCTCATCCGGCGGGTCTGCGCCGAGGCCCGGATGCCGGTGCTCAAACACTTCACCGGCAACTGCCACGTCTACGTGGACCGGGCGGCCGACCTGGCGATGGCGAAGGCCATCACTGTCAACGCGAAGTGCCAGCGGATGGGCGTGTGCAACGCCGCCGAGTCGCTGCTCGTGCATCGCGAGGTGGCCGATCGGTTCCTTCCCGACATCGCCGCCGCCCTGGCCGCGCACAAGGTCGAGATCGTCGGCGATGCCGCCACCCGCCGGCTCGTGCCCGCGGCGGGCGCGGCCACGGAGGCCGATTTTGCGACCGAATACCTCGGCCCCAAGATCTCGGTGGCCGTCGTCGATTCGGTGGACGCGGCGATCGACCACATCAACCGCTACGGCTCGCGGCACACCGACGCGATCGTGTCGGCGGACCGGGCCGCGACCGACCGCTTCGTCGCCCGCGTCGACACGGCGGTGGTGATGGTGAACGCCAGCACGCGGTTCAACGACGGGGGCGAGATGGGGCTGGGTGCGGAGATCGGCATCTCGACCGACAAGCTCCATGCCCGCGGGCCCTGCGGCACCAGGGAGCTGACGACCTACAAGTACGTCGTCGTGGGCACCGGCCAGGTGCGCGGATGACGGCCGGGGCCAGAAAGGGGCGTGCTTCCACCCGAATTGCCGCCGGAACAGTCAAACGAAATGGCGTGTCGGTTTTGAACCCGTCCCCGGGTTTCCACCCGGGGCTTTTCAGGAAATGGTCGCGTAACCGTCGACGGTCACACCACCCGCGACTCAAAGCCCGGAGCGGAAGCGACGGGACGGGGACCGGAATCGTCCGCCATGCTGCCGGAACGCGGAAAGCCTCGCCTCCGGCGAGTTCACCCGATTCCGGCGGCCAGCATCATGGGCGGCAGGATTTCACAGGAGCGGACTTTCCAACCAGGCAATCTGCTCGATTTCACGCCCTGACCATCCGCACCCTCCTCGTCGCACTCATGATGTCCGCCCCCTTCTCCGCCGCCGAGCCGAACGAGTCCGACGATCCGCATCTCTGGCTCGAAGACGTCATGGGCGAGAAGCAGCTCGCGTGGGTGCGCGAGCGCAACGCGAGGAGCATGGCGGCGCTGGCCGGATCGGCGGATTTCAAGAGGCTCGAGGCCCGGATCCTCTCGATCCTCGACTCGAAGGAAAAAATCCCGTTCGTCACGAAGATCGGCGACCGTCTCTACAACTTCTGGCGCGACGCGGAGCATCCGAAGGGGGTCTGGCGGCGGACGACGCCCCAGTCCTACCGCGCGGCCGAGCCCTCCTGGGAGACCGTGCTCGACGTCGACGCCCTCTCCGGGGCCGAGGGGGAGAACTGGGTCTGGCACGGAGCCGAGGTGCTCGAGCCCGAAGACCGGTTGTGCCTCGTGTCGCTGTCGCGAGGCGGGGCCGACGCCGACGTCGTCCGCGAGTTCGACCTCGACGCGAAGGCGTTCGTGGCCGGGGGCTTCACGCTGCCCGAGGCAAAGAGCCGGGTCGCCTGGCGACACGCCGACAGCCTCTTCGTGGCCAGCGATTTCGGGCCCGGGTCGCTGACGACGTCGGGCTACCCGCGGACGGTGCGCGAGTGGGCCCGCGGCACGCCGCTGGCAGCCGCGCCGGTGGTCTACGAGGGGCGTCCGGAGGACATGAGCGTGATGGCCTTCCGCGACCTGACTCCCGGCTTCGAACGGGACTTCGTCGCGCGGCAGGTCACGTTCTGGACGAACGAACTCTTCCTGCGCCGCGACGGGAAGCTCGTGAAGATCGAGAAGCCCGACGACGCCAACGCCTCGGTGCACCGCGAGTGGCTGCTCGTCGAGCTGCGCAGCCCCTGGGCCGTGGGCGGCACGACGCATCCCGCCGGCGGCCTGCTGGCGTGCGACCTGGAGAAATTCCTCGCCGGCGAACGGTCGTTCCACGTGCTCTTCGCCCCCGGCCCGCGGACGTCGCTCGTCGGCTGGGCGGGCACGCGGAGCCGGCTCCTGCTCACCACGCTCGACAACGTCCGCAGCCGGATCGAGGTGCTTTCGTTCCAGGATGGCGCGTGGCTGCGGGAGCCGCTGCCGGGCGTGCCGGAGGCGGGCACGGCGAGCGTCTCGCCGGTGGACGAATTCGAATCCGACGATTACCTGCTCTTCACGTCGAGCCCCCTGTCGCCCTCCACGCTCTCCCTCGGTACGGCCGGCGTCGGCCGCGAGCCCGATCGGCTCAAGGCGTCGCCCACCTTCTTCGAGACCGACGGGCTGCAGGTGGAGCAGCACGAGGCGGTGTCGAAGGACGGCACGCGGATCCCTTATTTCCAGATCGGCCGGCGGCTCCTGCCGGCCGACGGTTCCACGCCCACGCTGCTCTACGGCTACGGCGGGTTCGAGATCCCGCTCGTGCCCGGCTACGATCCCGTGTCGGGGGCCGCCTGGCTGGAGAGGGGGCACGTGCTCGTGATCGCCAACATCCGCGGTGGCGGCGAATTCGGGCCCGAGTGGCACCAGGCGGCCCTCAAGTCCAGGCGGCCCCGCGCCTACGAGGACTTCATCGCGGTGGCCGAGGATCTGATCGCGCGAAAGGTGACGTCGCCCCGGCATCTCGGCATCAAGGGAGGCAGCAACGGCGGGCTGCTCATGGGCAACATGCTGACGATGCGGCCCGACCTCTTCGGCGGGATCGTCTGCCAGGTGCCGCTGCTCGACATGCGGCGGTTTCACAAGCTGCTCGCCGGCGCGAGCTGGATGGGCGAATACGGTGATCCCGACGATCCCTCGGAGTGGGAGTTCATCCGCGGCTTCTCGCCCTACCACAACCTCGACCGTGCGCGGGCGTATCCGCCGATCCTGATCACCACCTCCACGCGGGACGACCGGGTGCATCCGGCGCATGCCCGGAAGATGACGGCGCGGCTCGAGGAGTTCGGCAAGGAGGTGCTTTCCTACGAGAACATCGAGGGCGGCCACGGCGGCGCGGCCGACAACCGGCAGCGGGCGTTCATGGAGGCGCTGGGCTACACGTTCCTCCACCGCACGC
>JBIIYN010000255.1:0-5931 GCA_044346795.1 Pirellulales bacterium | reverse complement strand
GTGGCTGGATTCCCGTGGACGAGCACTTCCGCACGTCGGCCGCCGGCGTCTACGCCATCGGCGACTGCATTCCGGGCCCGATGCTCGCCCACAAGGCCGAGGAAGACGGCGTCGCGTGCGTCGAGGGGATGGCGACCGGCTGGTCGCACGTCGACTACGACCTGGTGCCTGCCGTCGTCTTCACGCATCCGGAGATCGCCGCGGTCGGCAAGACCGAGGAGCAGCTGGTGGCCGCGGGCACCGCCTTCAAGAAGGGTGTGTTCCCGTTCCGCGCGAATGGCCGGGCCCGCACGATCAACGACACGACCGGCAAGGTGAAGGTGCTGGCCGACGCGGCGACCGACCGCGTGCTGGGCGTGCACATCATCGGGCCGGCCGCCGGCGACCTGGTCGGCGAGGCGGCGGCGGCCATGAACTTTGGCGCCACGGCCGAGGACATCGGGCGGGTCTGCCATGCCCACCCGACGCTGCCGGAAGCGCTCAAAGAAGCGGCGCTCGCCGTCGCCGGCGGGGCGATCCACGCGTAGTGACCGGTCAGTTCGCCTGATCGGCGGCGTCGAACTGCGTGCCGTCCGGCTGCGATCGATGCGCCTTCCACGCCTGGTACAGCAGCATCGCGAACGGCACCCACCAGATGAGGTCGTTGGTGGGCAGGGTCCAGCCGAAGGCCGGTGGCACCTCACCCTTCGCCACGCCCATCGCGTAACCGAGCGGGCCGAAGATCTTGCCGAGGAATCCCACGAGTACGATGGGCCAGTGACGGATGGGATCGCGGGCCGCGGCCAGGTAACCGATGCCGTAGACGCCGACGATCATGCCGACGCACTGCCAGATGAAGGGATAGTTGGGCCGGTCCATGCCGGTGAGGTCGAACAGCCAGCCCGGCACGAGCACGGTGAGGCCGCCCCAGAGCAGGTTGTAGATGCCGGCGGCGACGAGCACCCACGACAGGCGGGGTGGTGCGGCGGTGGTTGGTGTGGCAGCCATCGGAGTGTTTATAGACCGTCCGGCGTTCCGTGGGAGTGTCGCCCCGCACGAGCTGCTCGGGCACGATCGCTGCTATCGAGCCGGGCTCGAGCCAGCCTTCGGCACCGGCAGCAGCGCGCGGACCTGCGCGCCGGCGCCCGGCTGGCTCTCGATCCACAACGTGCCACCGGCGAGGCGAACTCGTTCGGTCATGCCTACGAGCCCGAACCCCCGCGTGCGGGCCTCCTCGACGTCGAAGCCCGGGCCATGGTCGCGGACCCGCACGTGTACCTCGTCGCCGGTGCGGTGAACCGCGACCGTCGCCCGGTCGGTGCCGGCATGCTTGCGCACGTTGGTGAGCGCCTCCTGCACGACGCGGTAGATCGTGGTGCGGAGCGCCGGCGGCACGTCATCGAGCCCCTCGTCGAGCGTGATCGTGACGGCCACGCCCGCCGCCCCCATCTGCTCGGCGAGGTCCTCGATCGCCGCGGTGAGGCCCAGGTCGTCGAGGACGGCCGGCCGCACGCCGCGGATCACCTGTCGCCCCTCGGCGATACCCCGCTCGAGGCACTCGAACGCCGCGTCGATGCGCTCGGAACGCACGGCGGCGTCGGCCTCGTCGCGGGCACTTTCCAGTTGCATCTTGGCTCCGATCGCGTACTGGATGAGGCCGTCGTGGAGCTCGTGGCAGAGCGTCTGTCGCTCGTTCTCCTGCACCTCGATGAGCCGCCGGAGAGTCGTCTTGCGCAGATCGAGTTCCTCGAAGGCCTCGCGCTGCTCGGTGACGTCGAATCCCACGCCGTGCACGACCGTCGGCCGGCTCGCCTCGTCGGAGAACACCGGGCCCATGAGTTCGATCCAGCGGACGCCCCCCTCGGGCTTCACGACGCGATACGTGATCCGGCTCGGCGCACGGTCGCGGAGGGCGGCCTGGATCGCGGCGAGGATCATCATGTGGTCATCCGGATGCACCTCGGTGAGTGATTCTTCGACGCACATGCGAGTCTTCGTCTCGGGGCGGCCGTGCAACGTGGCGAACAGGGGCGACGTGTCGAGCATCCGCGTGGAAAGGTCGAGCGTGAAGGTGCCCATCCGGCCGGCTTTCAGGGCCAGCGTGTAGCGATCCTCGTGCGACTTGGCGTCGGTGCGAGCCTGCTGCAGGGCGGTCACGTCGATCGAGATGCCGGCGATGCAGGGCCGAGCCCCGCTGGGCGACGCTCGAGTATGCCATGCCGCTACGCGAGTGGCGGCGATTGCTCGACGGCACGGGCGTGACGCTGCTGGGCGGGCTGGAGGTGGTCGAAACGCCACTGGCCGGGCTATCCTTTCGTTTCGGAATGCCGTCACTTGGGGGCGAGGTGTGTCTGGGAGAAGCGGTCATGGAAAATGAGCACCGAACAAGAAGGAGTATTGCAATGGAGCGGACCACGACCCTGCCTGTGCTTCTGGCAACTGCCCTCGCGGCGGCATTCGTGATTGGGCCGGACCCGGCGGCGGCGCGGGCGGACTGGCCGCTTTGGGACGGCGAGGAATCGGTCGCCGACTACGCCAGCCGCGCGGGCATCAAGGACGTCGAGGCACGTTTGGATCTTGGCGGCGGCGTCACGATGAAGCTGACCTTGATCCCCGCCGGAAAGTTCATGATGGGCGCGGGCGGCGCCGAGAACGATCCCCAGCTCGAAGTCATCATCTCCAAACCATTCTCCATGGGCGTTTACGAGGTGACGCGCGAGCAGTGGGAACAGGTCATGGGCCGGAAAGATCCGGCCAGTACCCCCCGGTCGCCCGACCAGTTCGGCCTGTCGCGTGAGCAATTCGGGCAGATCTTTGGCAAGGATGTCGCCGAGGGGGCGCAAGTTCGTGGACATCTGTCGAAGGAGCAGATCAAGGAGATCCTCGAGAGCGACCCCGGTTGCCTGGAGTATTTCAACTGCAAGACCCATCCCGCGGATCAGATCAATTGGGACGAAGCCACGGACTTCTGCGACAAACTCTCGGCCAAGACCGGCCGGAAGGTTTCGTTACCTACCGAGGCGCAATGGGAATACGCCTGCCGGGCGGGAACCGATACGCGATTCTATTTCGGGGACGACGACACCCAGATGCGCAAGTACGCCAACTACAATGAGAGCAAGGGCGACATGAAAGGCTGGCCCAAGTCCGACAAGGACACCACCGACGGGTTCATCGGGCCGGCCCCGGTGGGGTCATTCCTGCCGAACAACTGGGGGTTGTATGACATGCACGGCAATGTTTGGGAGTGGGTCCACGACTGGCATGGGGGGTACAAGAAATCGGGCCAGCTCGACCCGACGGGGCCGGATGTCCCCATCAAGGGCCATGAGTGGCATGTCATCAAGGGCGGCGGCTATCGCTCTGTGTCGTTCTTCCATGTGTGGGCCGGTGGCAACGGCGGACACGGTCCCTACAGTCACGGCCCCGGGCAAGGGTTCCGCGTGATCGTGGCCTTGGAATAGCCCTTAGAAAGTCAGGGACTCGGCGTTAGGTGCCAGGTGAGAGCGGATGAAGATCGAATGGATGCGGAAGTGACAGCGACCGCAACAAGAAGGCGGGCGAAGATGAAGAAAGCAGTCAGTTGGTTGATGATGTCGGCCACGGTGTTGGCGGCGGCGTTGGTGAATGCTGCGGAACCCGTGCAGGCGGAATGGCCGCTGTGGGACGGCAAGGAATCGGTCGCCGACTACGCAAAACGCGCGGGCATCAAAGATGCGCAGATGGATCTCGATCTCGGCTCTGGCGTCGTGATGAAGGTGACCCTCATCCCCGCCGGCACGTTTGTCATGGGCGCCGTCCTGGAGCGGCGCGAGGGCGCAGCGTATTGGCAGACCCCTCACCGCGAGGTGACGATCAGCAAGCCGTATTACATGGGCATCTACGAGGTGACCCAGTAGCAGTTCGAGCAGGTCATGGGGGCCGATCCAAAACGGGATCGTCGATACGAAGAAGCCAACGCCCGCGACAAGGAGAAGCCCAGGTGGCTCAAGGGCGACACCCATCCCGAAGCATTCCTGATGTGGAGTGAGGCCGCGCAGTTTTGCGAGAAGCTCACGGCCAAGACCGACGAACAGGTGTGGCTGCCCACCGAGGCGCAATGGGAATACGCCTGCCGAGCAGGCAGCACGACGCGGTTTTACTGGGGAGACGAGCCCACCGATGTGCATCAGTTCGAAAACTTCACGCGAATTTTTCCGGGCGAAACCTTGGAGACCGCCAAGGACGCCGGTGGGTTCCGCACGACGGCGCCCGTGGGGTCATTCAAACCCAACCCTTTCGGTCTCTATGACATGCTCGGCCACGTTTCCGAGTGGTGCCACGACTGGTTTTCGGCCAATTACGTCGGCGCTCCCACGCTCGACCCGGTCGGGCCAGGCTACAGCCCGCCGGTGCCTCTTTCTGGTCCGATGCACGTCATGGCATGACTGCCAGACCTTCGCCACGAATGCGGGCGGCGGACTGCGCCTGCCGACCGAAACGGAGTGGGAATACTCCTGCCGCGCGGGGACACAAGGCCCCTATGCCGGCGATCTCGCTGAAGCAGGGTGGTATGACGGCAACAGCGATGGCACCACGCACCCCGTCGGCTTGAAGAAGCCGAACGCCTGGGGGCTTTACGACATGCACGGCAACGTGCGGGAGTGGTGTCAGGACTTTTCGTCCAACGAATACCCGAAAGAGGACGCGACGGATCCGGCCGGGCCGGCGAAGGGGGATGATGCCGGGAGCCGGATACTTCGCGGCGGCAGTTGGGCCGACTATGCCTTCTATTGCCGCTCGGCGGCCCGTGGCTGGTCTCATCCGAAGTTGTTCGGACTCCTGTCCGGCAAGAAGAACGCCTGGGAGGATGCCCAGACGCCTCGCGATGGATACGGCATGCTGGCGTTACGTCCCGATTTTGGCTGTCGTTTCGTGATCACCGCAACCGGTGCTCCTTGACCGTCCAAGAGCACTCGACCGGCCCCCTAAAGGAGACCAACCTCGGAGCGAAAATCCGGGTGTGGTCGCAAGTGAGGGAGGTCAAGCATGCCGCGAAGAAAGAAGTGCACGGCGGAGCAGATCACGGGAATCTCCGCGAGCCATCCTGGCCTCGCTTCGCTTGAAAACCTGCGGTTCGGCTGATGAGCGGGCATCGTGCCCGCTGGCCAACAAATACGCCCGGCTGGACTCGAACCAGCGACCCTGGGATTAGAAATCCCATGCTCTATCCAACTGAGCTACGGGCGCGCGTGCTTGTTTTATAGGGATTTTTGAGAGTCTTGTCCAACGAGAATTTTTCGACTACAACCGTGACTACAACCGGAGGGCTTCTCAGGGGCCGTTTCGATGGGTGCCAGGCACGACCACAGGCAGCAGGCGACGGCGGCGTGTTTACCGCTCGGTCCGCCAAAATCCGCCGGGCCGGAGCCTGCGCAAGTATTGCCTCCGTCGCGGGGGCGGGAAAGTGCCGGGACCAGGGGGGGAAAGCCGACGGGAACACGGCCGGGCAAGCCTTATAGATCGTTTCCGCTCACCCCGCATAGATCGGGACAGTTCTGCAAGAAAATCCGCGGGAAGATCTTCTACTTCGGGAAAATCGACGACCCGGAAGCGGCACTCCAGCGGTATCACGAGCACTGCCGCGACCTCCATGCCGGCAGGATCGATCGCATCGATCGATCGGGGGACCTGAGCGTCGGCGATCTCGTCAACAGGTTCCTGGCAGCCAAGGAACGCAAGCGGGAGAACGGCGAGATCGAGTCGGCCACGTTCGTGGAGTACCACCGCGACTGCGAACTCATGGTCCAGCATTTCGGTCGCGAACTGCCGGTGCCGTCGATCTCCCGGCAGGATCTGGCGGGATTTCGTGCCTACCTCGGCAGTGGAGTCAACGCGACGACGCTCAATAATCGAGTCGGCAATGCCCGCAGCATCTTCAAGTTCGCCTACGATCAAGAACTGATCGACAAG
>JBIIYN010000254.1:0-5962 GCA_044346795.1 Pirellulales bacterium | reverse complement strand
TCGGCGAAAGCTCGAGGAGCTTTGGGCCGCCCCGGCCCACGCGACGAGACTTTTGCCGCCCCGAAGCCGGTGCTACACCAAAGTCGAATGCGCTCTAGCTTCCTGCCGCGATCTACCGCCGCAGGCGGGCGGCGATCGCGTGCTCGTCATACACGCAGCCGGCCCACACGCCGCCGCTCGCTTCCTGCAAGAGCGACCAGATTCGAGTGTCGGTCGGTAGCCGCGGATCGGGAGCGAGGTCAGACCGCGATGGCCGGCCCGCCAATTCAGTCGAGGCCTCGGCAGGAGTGAACGCCGCGTCACCGTGGGCCACGAGCTCGACGCCGCCGACGGCGGCCCGCGTGTCGATCGTGATCGCGATCACGTCCCCCTCCACGAGCTTCCCGATCGGCCCGCCGGCCAGAGCCTCCGGGCTCACGTGGCCGATGCAGGCTCCGGTGGAGACGCCCGAAAACCGCGCGTCGGTGATCACCGCCACGCGGCTGGCGATCGGCAGCTGCTTGAGGGCGCCGGTCACCTGGTAGGTCTCCTCCATGCCGGTGCCCATCGGGCCGATGCCGGCGAGCACGAGCACGTCCCCCTCCCGGATCGATCCCTGCTTGATCGCGGCGATGGCCGCCCGCTCGCTCGTGAACACGCGGGCCGGACCCGTGTGGCGGTAGACGCCGTCGGCCCCGATGGCCCGCGGATCGATCGCCGTCGCCTTCACGATCGCCCCCTCGGGCGCGAGCGACCCGCGCAGAAACGCCATCGTGCCCTTGAGCCCGCGGGCCGCCGCCGCGGCCGGCGGCATGATCACGTCGTCGGGATCGACGCCGTCGGCGGACCTCAGGATGGCCCGGAATCGTTCCCGTCGCTCGCTCTTCTCCCACCAGGCGAGCTGCTCGGCGAGCGTGCCCCCCGAGACGGTCCGCACGCTCGTGTCGAGCAGGCCGAGCCGGTCGAGATGGAGCATCACCTCCGGCACGCCCCCGGCCAGAAACACCCGGACGGTCGGATGGTGCACCGGCCCGTTGGGAAGCACGCTCACGAGCCTGGGCGTGCGGCGGTTGATCGCGATCCAGTCGTCGACCGTCGGCTGCGGAAGCCCGGCGGCATGGGCGATCGCCGGCAGGTGCAAGAGCAGGTTCGTGGAGCCGCCGAAGGCCGCGTGCACCGTCATGGCATTGGCGACGCTCGCGGGCGTGAGGATGTCGCGGGTGGTCGTTCCGCCCGAGGCGAGCGCCACGACGGCCCGCGCCGAACGCACCGCCAGGTCCCGCCACACCGGCTGGCCGCTCGGGGCGAGCGCCGCGTGGGGTAGCGTCAGGCCGAGCGCCTCGGCCACCACCTGCGCCGTCGCCGCCGTGCCGAGGAACTGGCAGCCACCTCCCGGCGAGGCACACGCGCGGCAGCCGAGGTCCGCCGCCTCCTCGAGCGTGATCAGCCCGTGCGCATAGCGGACGCCGATCGTCTGGATCGTGCCCGCATCCTCCCCCTGCCGCGGCGGGAGCGTGACGCCCCCCGGCACGACGATCCCCGGCAGGTCGGTGAGCCCGGCCACCGCCATCGTCATCGCCGGCAGCCCCTTGTCGCAGGTGGCGATGCCGACGACGCCCACCCGCAGCGGCAGCGACCGCGCGAGCCGGCGGAGCACGACCGCGGCGTCGTTGCGGTAGGGGAGGCTGTCGAACATCCCCGGGGTGCCCTGGGTGCGGCCATCGCAGGGATCGGAGCAGAATCCCGCGAACGGGATCGTGCCGAGCCGCCGCAGTTCCTCCGCGGCCGCCTGCACGAGCAGGCCGATCTCCCAGTGGCCCGTGTGGTAGCCCAGCGCGATGGGCGAGCCATCGGGGGCCCGCACGCCCCCCTGCGTCGAGAGGATGAGCACCTGCCGGTCGGCCGCCGCGGCGGCGTTCCAGCCCATGCCCACGTTCTGCGAGAGGCCGAAGAGATCGCCGCTGGGGCTGCCCCGCAGCAGTTCGTCGGTGAGCGGGAGGCTGCCCGCCGGCCCCTCGGCCGCCGTGCGGATCTCGTAGATCGACGCATCGGGCGGGGCGAACGTGTCGAAGCGGGAGCGGGGTTCAGCCGGCGCGGCCGTCATGGTGATCCTCGGAGTCGAGTGGCGTGGTGGGATCGATGAAGAGCCAGCAGGCGGCGCCCGCGAGGCAGACGATCGCGGTCACGTGAAACGTCGGCGCCCATTGGCCGGTGCGGCTGACGATCATGCCGAGCACGATCGGCGAGACGAAGCCGCCGAGCTGGCCCATCATGTTCATGGCGCCGCCGAGCGTGCCGGTGGCCCGGCCGCCGATGTCCATGCAGGTGGTCCAGGAGCCGGGCATGGTGAGGTCCATCGCGAAGCTGACAAGCGCGATCAGCACCACCGCCACGTAGGGGTTGGTCGCGAACGTCGAGGCCACGAGCAGCCCCGCGGCCGCCGCCATCGCGCCGGCCCCGATCCACCGCCGCGTCCGTCCGATCCCGATCCGCCGAGCCAAGGGGGGCGTGAGCCAGCCCGCGGCGAGCGAGCCGAAGCCGCCCAAGAAGAGCGGCAGGCCGGCGAGCGCCGCGCTCGCCTTGAGGTCGAACTTCCACACCTCGAGCAGGTAGGTGGGAAACCAGGTGACGAAGAAATACCAGGCATAGCTCATCGCCGCATACTGCCCGCAGAGGCACCAGACCGTCCGCGAGGTCGCCATCCGCCGCCACGGCACGTGGAGATGGTCGCCCCCCGGGGGCGGCGGCGGCGGCAGGAGCGCAGCCTCGGCGGCGTTCACCCCCGGGTGCGTCCGCGGGTCGTCGCGATACCACCAGGCGAAGACCACAGCCCAGGCCACACCCAAAAGCCCGAACACCAGGAACGCCTGCCGCCAGGTCATCGCCGTGAGACACGCATAGACCAAGAGCGGCGTGATCGCGCCCCCCCAGCGGGCGCTCATCCACATGATGCCCTGCGCCCGCGACCGCTCCGCGGCCGGCAGCCAGCGGTTGAAGGCCTTGGTGAGGTTGGGGAAGCAGCCCGCCTCCCCCGCGCCGAAGAGGAACCGCGTGAGCATGAGGGAGACCAGGTTCCAGGCCCAGCCGGTGGCCGCGGTGAAGAAGCTCCACCAAAGCACGATCCGCAGGAGCACCTTCCGGGGCCCGATCCAGTCGCCGAGGTAGCCGCCGGGAATCTCGAACAGGGCGTAGGCGAGCGTGAACGCCGAGAAGACCCAGCTCATCTGCTCCTTCGTGAGCGCGAGGTCCTTCATCACGAGCGGCGCCGCCTGCGAGATGGCCACGCGATCGATGTATTGCAGCACCGCGAGGGTGACGGCGAACACCACCACGATTCCGCGGGTGCCCGTCGGCCGCATGCCCTCGCCCGGTTCTTGCGTCATGGAGCCGTTCCCTTTCCAGAAGCGAAGCGGGCAGTATCGCGTCACGGCCTCCCGGCCGCAAACTGCCGATCGAACGCGGCCTAGAATCTGCCGCCCGCCGGCCGCACGCCGGCCCCTTTTCTCGCGGTGAGCGCGTCGCCGAGTTCGGCCCGGGCGGCCTCGGCCACCTTTTCCAGTTCGGCCACGATCTCGGGGTGCTCCGCGGCCACGTTGCGCCGCTCGGCGACGTCGCTCCGCAGGTCGTAGAGTTCGCCGCCCACCTTGAGCGGCACGGGCTTTCCGCTCCGCCCGTCGTGGCCCGGCTCCTGGCCCGCCATGCTGCTGGCGGAGTGCGGCAGCAGGAGCTTCCAGCGGCCGCGGCGAACCGCCTGCAGCTCGCCCTCCCTGAAGAAATACCAGTGGCTGACCGCGTCGCTCACGGCCGGCGGCTCCGTCGCTGCAAACGCCCCGCGGCGGTCGTGGCCGTCGATCCGTTTTCCGGCCACCATGCAGAAGCCGTTCGGGTCCATGGGCAGCGGCTCACCCGTGAGCGCGGCGACCGTCGGCAGGACGTCGATCGAGGAGAGCAGCGCGTCGCTCACCGTGCCCGCCGGGATCACGCCCGGCAGCCGCGCCACGCACGGCTCGCGGATGCCGCCTTCGAAGACGGTGCCCTTCCCTTCGCGGAGCGGCCCGGCGGAGCCTGCGTGATTGCCGTAGGGCAGCCAGGGCCCGTTGTCGCTCGTGAAGAGCACGAGCGTGTTTGCGGCCTGGCCGGTGCGGTCGAGCGCTTCGAGCACCGCGCCGACGGAGGCATCGATCTCGGCGACCACGTCGCCGTAGACGCCCGCCCCCGATCGTCCGCGAAACGCCTCACCCACGAAGAGCGGCACGTGCGGCATCGTGTGGGCGAGATAGAGAAAAAAAGGCTTTGCATCGCCCGCCTTCGCGGCCCGCTCGATGAAGTCCACGGCCCGGGCGGTGTAGCGGCCGGTGAGCGTCGCCTGATCCTCGGCCGACACGTCGGCGTCGATCACCCGCTCGCCGTCGAAGAGCGGCAGGGGTGGCCAACCGCCGCGGCCCGGGCTCAGTGGCCACATGTCGTTCGAATAGGGAAGTCCCAGCCACTCGTCGAAGCCGTGCCGCGTGGGCAGGAACTCCGGCAGGTGGCCGAGGTGCCACTTTCCCACGCAGGCCGTGCGATAGCCGCGGTCGCGGAGCAGTTCCGCGAGCGTCGTCTCGCCGGCGGCGATGCCGTGGGTCGAGCTCGGCATGAGCGCCCCGTGGATCGACAACCGCGGCGAATAGCAGCCCGTCAGCAGTGCCGCCCGCGAGGCCGAGCAGACGGGGTGCGGCACGTGAAAGTCGGTGCAGCGGACGCCTTCGCGGGCGATCCGGTCGATGTGCGGCGTCGGCACCCTCCCGCCGTAGCACGACGGGTCGCCGTAGCCGAGATCGTCGCAGAACACGATCACCACGTTGGGTCGCCGCGGCTCGGCGGCACTTCCCGTGGCCGCGGCCATGACCGCGATGGCGACCGCCAGTTGACGGGCGAAAAGTTTCATGAGTTCACCTCGAGCGGCGGCTCCGTTCAGCGAATCTCGAGCACCTGCCCCTGGGCCTCGAGCAGGCCGCGGAGCGACGCGTAGTCGACGTCCTGCACGGACGAGCCGGCGCGGGCGGCGAGCACCGTGCCGTCGGGCGTCACGTAGCGGCGGACGTTGTGCGAGTCGAGATTGTAGGAGCCCATGCCGACCGGCTTGTCCACCTCCCGCTTGCCGAGGCACTCGTTCTCGGTGAGCACGTCGTCGCCGATCATCCGTCGGGCCTCGCGGATGGAGAGTTGCGGCGACCAGTGGCCGTTGTCGCCGTATTCGTCCTTGGGCAGGCCCCACTGCCGCATGCGCGTGCGGATGTCGGCCGGCACGCGGTCGTCGTGGGCGAGGAACCAGAGCATGCCCTGCTGATACCGCTCGTGGTCGGCGATGATCTCCCGCCGTCGCTCGTACGAGGCCTCGGGGTAGTCGTAGTTGGCCCCGATGTGGTCGAACGACACGGGCCCCTGGTTGTTGGTGTCGGTCTTGCGGTTGGGGATGGCGTCGAACTTGCCAAAGACGTCCCGCCATCCGGCCTCGACCGCCGCACAGGCAAGCCCCGCCACGACCATGGTGAAGAGGCCTCGCATCGGTCCCCTCGCGTGCATGTCCTCCGACCTCCCACTGCTTGCCAGGGGCCTATTTTCCGCCGCAGGCCTCGAGGAGCATATCACAGAAGGTCTTCTCGTGGGCCGGCTGATACCGCGCGCGGCGGACGAAGAGATTGATGTGCTCGTGACCGAACGTGCGCGACACGTCCCGGCACACCAGCCCCTCGGCCGCATGCCCGCGCGGCGGCATCTCGGTCATCAGGCGACCCATCGAGGCCACCGAGGCCCCGAACCCCATCTGCACGTAGTTGAGCAGCAGCGCCTTCGAGTTGGCCTCCATCGTGATCGTGAGCCCGTCGCCGATGCCGGCCTCGGCGAAGACCGTGTCGAGCCTCCGCCGGTTGTTCGTTCCCGGGGCGAACACCACGAGCGGGTGCCGCCCGATCTGCCGGGGAGACAGCCGCTTTTCGGTCGC
>JBIIYN010000253.1:0-5966 GCA_044346795.1 Pirellulales bacterium | reverse complement strand
GATTTCGCCGACGTCGTTCGGATGGATCCCGGCGGCCACCGCGAGCCCCGGTTCGCGGGCCGCCAATTCCACCGCCGCCTGGCTGTCGGCCGCCCGGGTGCCGATGACGGTCATGCCGTTCACGCCCGCCGACCGCGCCCGCGCGAGCACGTCGGGAAGATCGCCGCCATACCGCATCGGATCGAGGTGGCAGTGGCTGTCGAAAAATTCCATGCCAGAGGCCAGCCGATCGGGGACGCAGGGGGGTCAGGATGTGGACTTCTTCACCTGTTCCAGCACGTCGATGTGCCTGAGCGAGGAGGCTCTGGCCTCACGGGCCGCCACGGTGTCGTCGCCACCGGATTCGATGATCGCGTCGAGCGCCGCCACCTGGCCCCGCAAGCCGGCGATGACCCGCGGCACCAAGGACCGGATGTCCACGTCGTGGCAGCCCGTGAACGTGATCGGATAGGCCGGCGGCACCGGGACGATGCCGCGGTCCTCCATTTCGGCGGCCGCCCTTCCCACCAGGCTGCGGTGGTCCCCCACCAGATCGGCGAGAGCCAGCTTGATCGCCTCCCCGCCCGGATAGCTCCAAATGCCGGAGTCGCCGAGATACATCGCCAGCGATGGCTGGAGAACGTCGAGCAGGCGGGAAAGAGGGTCCATCGAGAGCATCGCGGGGGATGGCATGGGGGATTCCGCTCAGGATGCGAAGGCGCCTGCCAGCCGGGCACAGGCATACAGGCCCGACCAAAAAACGCCCAGGATGACGACCGGCACGACGAGCGCCGTGACCATCGCTCCCGGCAGCGATACCAGCGAAAACTCGCCACCCGGACGGTCTGCAGGCGGCGGGTCGAACGTCATCACCTTGAGCACACGCAGGTAGTAGAAGAGGCTGATGACGGTATTGAGGCCGCCCACCACGAGCAGCACCAGCATCAACGGCCGCTCGGCACCGGCTGAAATCGCCTGCACGAGCGAGGAAAACACGAGGAACTTGGCCACGAAGCCGGCCAGCGGCGGCAGGCCGATCAGGCTGACGAGCACGACGGCCGTCGCCACGACGATCCCCGGGCTCGACCGCACCAAGCCGGCGTAGGCGTCGATTTCCTCGCTGCGGAGCCGGTTTCGGAGAAGGGCCACGATGGCGAAGGCCCCCAGGTTCATGAACAGGTAGGTCGCCAGGTAGAAGGCGACCGCGGCCACGGCTTCGCGGGCCGCGGTGTCGTCGATCCCCACGAGCGCCACCGCCGCGGCGACGGCCATCATCAGGTAACCGGCATGGGCGATCGTCGAATAGGCGAGCAGTCGCTTCATGTTCGTCTGACCATATGCCGCGAGATTGCCGAGCGTGCACGTCAGAGCCGCCATCAGGCCGACGAGATACACGATGAAGTGCCGAGTCGCACCCGAGCCCCCCGCCGCCCACAGGCCCGCGGCCGACGGGTTCACGGCTGGGGCACCGCCCTCCGTCGGAGCGATGCCGAGCCCGAAGCAGACCCGCAGCAGCAGCGCCACCGCGGCCGCCTTGCTGGCGACCGACAGAAATCCGCCGATCTCGGCGGCGGCGCCCTCGAAGACGTCGGGGCACCAGAAGTGAAACGGCACGGCCGACAGCTTGAATGCCAGGCCCACCGCGACCATCAGCCCACCGAGAGCGAGTACCATGACGCTTCCGCCTGCCGTACCGGCGTCGACGACCCGCGCGATCTCGGCCGCCATGCTGGGCATGTGACAGGTACCCAACAGGCCGGCCAGCAGGCTGATGCCGTAGAGCATGATCCCCGCCGCACCCGCCCCGTATACGGCGTACTTGAGCGCCGCCTCCGAACTGGCTTTGCGGCCCTTGAGCAGGCCGGCCAACGCATACGATGGAACGCTCGCCATCTCGACCGCCATGAACACCATGAGCAGGTGGTTGGCCGAGGCCATCAGGCACATGCCGAGCGTCGCGCCGAGCACGAGCGTGTAGAAATCGGCTCCGTCCTCCTGGTCCGGAATGCCCGACACCTTCGTGAACGGGATGTAGAGGGCGAGGAATCCCGTCAGCAGAAAACGGATGTACGCGGTGAGCGAGTCGAAGACGAGCAGGCCGCCGAACAGTTCCTGCCGGACGACACCCGACCCTCCCGTCGCACCGGCGACGGGGATGCCCCGAAGGTCGTTCCAGGCATACCAGAGCGCGAATGCCACACCCCCGAGCGCCACCAGGCCCGCGTCGAGCCGGCGCAGCACCGGGAGCATCCTGCACAAGAGCACCAGCACGATCGTCGCCGCGAGACAGAGTTCGGTGCGGAACAGGGGCAGCGACACGGAGAGCGTGTCGTTCAGCGAGCCTGTGATGAGCGAGCCGAGGTTCACGAGCTGATTTCCTTGAAAGTGAATACGCCCAAGCCTGGCGGAGAGGCGGCTAGCGGGTGATCTCGCCGGACCGATCCGTTCGCACCGCGGCCACCGCCGGCGCCGCGGGGGCGTCGTGGACGCGCCGAGTCCAGTCGGCCAGTGTCTCCACCTGGCGATTGACCGTCGGCGTGACGTAGTTGAACAGCAGCTGCGGGGCGACGCCGAACAGGATCGCGAAAAACACCAGCGGCGTGCCGATCGCCAGTTCCCGCGGCGTGATGGGCGTCAGGTGATCCCCGTGCGGGCCCTTGTACTCGGCCCCGAGATACACCCGCTGGATCGCCCAGAGGATGTAGGCGGCCGTCAGGATCACCGTGAAGGCCGAGACCACCGCCAGCACGCGGCTGTAGTTCCAGCTCGACAGCGTCACCAGCACCTCCCCGATGAACCCACACAGCCCCGGCAGGCCGAGGCCTGCGAAGAAGACGGCGATGGCCAGCCCGCTGTAGACCGGCATGCGGCCGAAGATGCCCCCGAACTCCTCGAGGTTGCGGTGGTGAACACGGTCGTAGAGCACGCCCACCATGAAGAACATGCCGGCCGAGCTGATGCCGTGGGCGAGCATCTGGAACATGGCTCCGTTCACACCCTGGGCCCAGGCATCCCAGCGATACTGGTGGCCGGCGACGGCACTCCACACGCCCAGGCCCAGCATCACGTAGCCCATGTGGCTGACCGAGCTGTAGGCCACCATCCGCTTGAAGTCCTTCTGGGCGAGGGCCGCGAACGCACCATAGACCATCGAGACGACCCCCAGGCCACAGACCAGCCACGCCAGCGACAGCCCGGCGCCGGGACAGATGGGATAGCAGATGCGGAGAATCCCATAACCGCCCAACTTGAGCAGCACGCCGGCGAGGATCATCGAGATCGGCGTGGGAGCCTCGACGTGGGCATCCGGCAACCAGGTGTGCACCGGCACGACGGGCACCTTGATCACGAATCCGATCAGCAGCAGCAGGAAGGCCCACGTCTCGAGGCTCATGCCCCAGACCTGCGCCGCCGCGAAGGGCGAATTCGGCAGCTGCCCGATCTGGGCCAGGGCGAGGATGTTGAAGGTGTGGACGGGACGGTCGGACACGCGGATGGCGTCGATCGCAGCCGACCGCGCGGCGGCCTCGAGCGATGGGCTGACCGCGTGCGCGGCGACCAGCTGCTCGTCCGACAGCAGCCGGAGGTCGCTCGTGAAGTAGAGCATGAGAATCGCGAGCAGCATGAGCACGCTGCCCAGCAACGTGTAGAGGAAGAACTTGATCGCGGCGTACTCGCGCCGCGGGCCGCCCCAGATGCCGATCAGGAAGTACATCGGCAGCAGCATCACCTCCCAGAACACGTAGAACAGGAAGAAGTCGAGCGACACGAAGACCCCGAGCATGCCGGAGACCAGCAGCAGGAAGAGCACGTGGTAGGCCTTCACGTGCTTCGTGATCGGCCAGCTCGCGGCGGCGGCCAGCATCGACAGGAACGTCGTCAGCACGACCAGCGGCAGGCTGATGCCATCGACGCCGAGCAGGTACTCGATCCCGAACGACTCGATCCACGGCAGCTTGACGACCGCCTGCATCGAAGGATCACCGAGGCGGAACTGCGCCGGGCCGACGGCACCGAACAGCGACGGAACGGCCATCCACAACGACAGCACGAACACGACCGCGGTGGTGACCAGCGTGGTCCAGCGGATGAAGTCCTCGCGGGCCTTCGGCACGATCGGCAGCGACAGAAACGCCGCCACCAGGGCCGGCAGGAAGACGAGGGTCGACAGGGGCCAGAGGGCGGGCTGGGCGAGCGTATCGATGGGAGACATGGCAAATCCGTCGGGGATCGTGGGATGGCGGTTGTGGCGGGCGGCGTTTGAACGGGAGTGAAGGCTGGGAAAACCCGGATCTATGGTGCGGGGGCTTCGTCAACTGGCGAGCGCGGCGCGGAACAGCATGCTGGCCAGCACGAACAGCGCCACCGTGCCGACCACGATGAACATGACGTACTGCCGGAGCCGACCGGTCTGCAGCTTCTTCAATTCGAGGCCGAGGTTCCACGTGGCCGTGGCCGTGGCGTTGACGAGACCATCGACGATCGTGCGATCGATCCAGGCATCCAGCCCGGCCAACTGCCGGGCGGACCAGGCGATGCCGTCGATCAGGCGATCGATCACGCCCCGGTCGGTGCCGCTGGCGAGGCCGGCGATGGCGAAGGCGGGACGGACGAAGACCGCGTGGTAGAGTTCGTCGACGTACCAGCGGTGGGCCAGGAAGGCATACACCGGCCGAAACAGGGTGGCGACCGCGTCGGGCGAGATCACGCGCCACAGGTACATGGCAGCCGCCAGGAGCACGCCCGCGGCCGCCGTGATGAAGGCGGTCAGCGTGGCCGTCACATGAACGGCCCCGACGTGGCTGTCGTGCTCGGCGGGCAGGGTCAGGCCGCCGAACAGATAGCCACCCGTGGTGGCCGCCTCCGTCCCGGCAGGCCGGGCCTGCTCGAGCAGGTTCGGCAGGCTGAAGCCGCCGGGAAGCGTCCAGCCCGCCACGACGGCCAGCACTGCCAGCACCACGAGCGGAGCCACCATCACGTTCGGCGACTCGTGGGCATGATCGGCGACGTGGTGATCCCGCGGGCTGCCGGCGAACGTCATGAACCAGAGGCGGAACATGTAGAAGGCGGTGAGGAAGGCTCCGCCAGCCACCGCGTAGAAGAGGATCGACCACGACGGGTTCGCCTGCGAATAGGCGAGGGCCTGCGCGAGAATCGCGTCCTTGGAGTAGTAGCCCGAGAGGCCGATCACGAAGGGCACGCCGGCGCCGATGATCGCCAGGCAGCCCACGAGCATGGTTCCGGCCGTCCACGGCATCACCCTGGCCAGGCCGCCCATCTTCCGCATGTCGTTGGTGTGACAGGCGTGAATGACGGACCCGGAGCAGAGGAAGAGCAGGCTCTTGAAGAACGCGTGGGTCACCAGGTGGAACAGCCCCGCCGACCAGCCCCCGACCCCCAGTGCCAGCATCATGTATCCGAGCTGGCTCACGGTGGAATAGGCCAGGACCCGCTTGATATCGTTGGCGACTAGCGCGATCGTGGCCGCGATGAACAGCGTGATGCCGCCGACGATCGCGATCACGAGCAGCACGTCGGGCGTGAGCACCGGATAGAACCGCCCGACGAGATAGACGCCCGCCGCCACCATCGTCGCCGAGTGCACCAAGGCCGAAACGGGCGTCGGCCCTTCCATCGCATCCGGCAGCCAGACGAAGAGGGGAAACTGCGCGCTCTTGCCGACGCACCCGCAGAAGATGCCGACCCCGGCGATGAACAACAGCCAGCGGCCGATGCCCTGCGACCGCCAGTCATCGATGCGGCTCGCGATCTCGTCGGCGCCGTCGCGGGGCCGGTCGGCGTGCTCGACGGCGATCCGGGCGACTTCGTCCGCGTTGGCGAACGAGACCATGCCGTCGGGCACCTGCAGGGCGTGCCCCTTCGCGGCGGGCCGCACGAGGCTGAAGAGCCCCGGCCTGGCGACGGCGGCGCCGTCGCCCCCCGTCGCGGTCGTGTCGGCAAAATGAAGCGTGCCGAGCGCCCCCCAG
>JBIIYN010000031.1:0-18451 GCA_044346795.1 Pirellulales bacterium | reverse complement strand
TGCCCCTTCTTCACCGTGCCGTCGATGAGCCGCACGTAGGTGATCGCGCCGCGGTAGCTGTCGTAGTGGCTGTCGAAGATCATCGCCCGCAGCGTGGCCCGGGGGTCGCCCTTGGGGGGCGGAATCCGCTGCACGATCGCGGCGAGCAGGTCGTCGATGCCGATGCCGGTCTTGGCGCTGGCCTTGATCACCTCGGTCGGGTCGATCGCCAGGCTCTGCTCCATCTCGGTGAGCACCTCGTCGACCCGCGCGTGCACGAGGTCCACCTTGTTGATCACCGGCACGATCGCCAGGTCCTGGTTCATCGCCGCGTAGGCGTTGGCCACCGTCTGGGCCTCCACGCCCTGGAACGCGTCGACCAGCAGCACCGCGCCCTCGCAGCAGGCCAGGCTGCGCGACACCTCGTAGTGGAAGTCGACGTGCCCCGGCGTGTCGATGAGGTTGAGCTCGTACAACTCCCCCTGATGCCGGTATTCCATGCGGACGGCCCGGGCCTTGATCGTGATTCCCCGCTGCCGCTCGAGCTCCATGTCGTCGAGCATCTGCTCCTTGAGTTGCCGCTTCTCGACGGTGCCGGTGCGTTCGAGAATCCGGTCGGCCAGCGTGCTCTTGCCGTGGTCGATGTGGGCGATGATGGAAAAATTGCGGATGTGTTGGCAGTCGATGCTCATGCGGCGAATTGTAGACGAGTTTCGAGCCCGATGAAGCGGGAATTTCCGGGCGGTGGCTCGGGAGAAGCGCCGCCGCGGCTCGTCGACCGGTGCCCGGCTCGGCGAAGGGTGTGCGGCGCGTCAGCCGTGTCAGCCGCCGCGGGCGCGGCGGGCGAGGCCGGCGGCGCCGATCGAGCCGGCGTCGCCGCCCAGGCTCGCGTAGCGGATGACGGTCTTCTCCGCCAGCAGGGGAAACGCCCGCGCGCGGATCTCGGCACGAATCCGCTCGATGAACGCCCTCCCCACCGGAGCCCCTTCGCCGCCGAAGGTCATCGCGCCGCCGATGAGCACGGCCTCCGGATCGAGCGTGTGCATGAGCGTCACGATGCCGATCCCCAGCCAGCGGGCCGTCTCCAGCACGAGGTCGGTGGCCAGCGGATCGCCGGCGGCCGCCTCCCGGGCGATCAGGATCGGCGTCAGTTCCTCGCCGGCGGCGACGGCCGCGGCCAGTGAGCCGCCGCCCCCCGCGTCGAGCGCATCGCGGGCCCGGGCCTTGAGGGACGTGGCGCTGCAGTAGGCCTCGAGGTCGCCGCTGTGGCCGAACGGGCACCTCCGCGCGGTGGGGGCGGTGTCGACGACGATGTGCCCGAACTCGGAGGCGTGGCTGTGGGCGCCGTCGAGGGAGTCGCCGTCGATGATGATGCCACCGCCCACGCCGGTGCCGAGCGTCAGCAGGATCAGGCTGTCGTGATCGCGGCCCGATCCGACCCAGAATTCACCGTAGGCCGCGGCGGTGGCGTCGTTGGCGTAGGTCACAGGGTGGCCGCAGTGGGCCGCCACGCGGTCGCGGATCGGAAAGTTGTCCCAGCCGGGGAGGTTGCCCGCCCGCAGGATCAAGCCCGCGGGCAGATCCTGTGGGCCCGGCGTGCCCAGGCCGACGCCCGCCAGGTCGCTCGTGGCCACGCCCGCCATGCCCGCCAGCGCGTGCACCATGCGGCCCATCCGCGCGGCCGCGTCTTCCGGGCCGCGTTCGGCATGGGTCGGCTCGGTGTGGAAGGCGACCATCCGGCCGTCGGCGTCGACGAGCGCCGACTTGATGTTCGTGCCGCCGAGATCGACGCCGGCGTAGAGGGGCAGGCGGGCTTCCGAGAGCGGGAGCAGGGAGCGTTTCGTCGCGGACATCCAGCTTCAGTTTCCTTCCGGCAGCCGGCTGACTTCCACCGTGGGGGTCGGCCCGGTGCAGGCCTTCATGAATGCCACGAGGTCGGCCTTGTCCTGCGCGGAGAGGTTGAGCGGCCGGATCTTGCCGCTCAGGTGCGGATTGGCGTGGCCGCCCTTGTCGTACCACTCCACCACCTCCTCGAGCGTCGCGACCGATCCGTCGTGCATGTAGGGGGCGCTCAGCGCCACGTTGCGGACGGTGGGGGTTTTGAAGGCGCCGGTGTCCTTGGGGTTCTTCGTGACCGCGAAGCGGCCCGGGTCGGGCTCGGGCTTGTCCATGCCGATGCCGATGTTGTGATACTGCTCGTCGGCGAGGTTCGCCCCCACGTGGCAGGCGGTGCAGTTGCCCTTCTCCGTGAAGAAGATGTCGCGGCCGCGCCGGGCCTCCTCCGACATCGGCTGGGCCTCGGCCGCCGCCTTCGCCGCGGCATACTTGGCCGAGAGGTCCGCGTCTTCCGCGATGTCGTCGGGATCGAGGCCCGCGAACGCCCGCAATTGCTCGCCGTGGTCGTAGGGGGAGGGGGCCGTGACCAGCACCCGCTCGAAGGCGGCGATCGCCTGCCCGACCCGGTCGATCGTGAGTTCGCCGAAGATCGCCTCGAACTGCCTCTTGTACACCGGCATCTCACCGAGCCGCTTCACCACCCCCTCGTGCGTGAAGCCCATCTCGATCGGATTGGCGATCGGCCCGACGGCCTGGGCCTCGAGCGAATCGGCGCGGCCGTCCCAGAACTGCGGACCCGACAGGATGCGGTTGAACGAGACCGGCGAGTTGCGGCCGCCGAGCTGGCCCCGGATGCCCACGCCCGTCTTCGTGTGGGCCGAATAGCCCTCGGCGGGGTTGTGGCAGCTGGCGCAGCTGACGGTCGCGTCGGCCGAGAGCCGCGGATCGAAGTAGAGCTGCCGGCCCAGTTCGATCTTGGCGCGGGTGAGCGGATTCTTGTCGAGCCCGGTGACCTGCTTGACGCCCTGCGCGAGCCCCAGCGGAAGCAGCGGCTCGAGTTCCACCGAGTTCTTCGGGTCGGCGAGCCAGCGGTCGATCTGCTCGAGCGTGATCGGCCCGGTGCCCGGGACGCCGGCGGTCAGCGTCGGCTCGCCGAGCAGGACGCGCTCGCGGAGCGTCGTGCCGGCGGCGGCCGGCTTCGCGGCCGAGCCATCTTCCGTCGGCCCGGTCGCGGCGGTGGTGCTCGTGGCGTCGATCGTCTTGCCCGCTTCCGCGATCGCCCGGTCGGCGGCGGCCGTCGCCGCGTCGACGGTCAGCTTCGCCTTGGCGGCCTCCTCGTCGATGGCCGGCGTGCGGGCGGCCGCGCTGGCCCGGTCCTTGGCCGGATCGATCGCCTCGATCGTTTCGATCTCGACGACCTCGCCCCGCGAGCCCGCGCGGCCGGAGGGCGCACAGCCGGACAGGCTGAGGAACGACAGCGAGCAAACGAGCGCGAGGGCGACGATGGAAGAGCGAGGCAGTGGCACGGCGGCGTCTCCTGTGGCGAACACCCGGGGTCTGTCACGCGCAAGCGGGGCACGGAACCAAGGCGGGCACGAAAATGATAGCCGAGACCGTGGGCCGTGGCCAAAACCACGGGAGTTTCACACGATGTCGTCGGTGGCCAGCCACTCCAGTTCGCCCGGATGGCCCGGTCCGTCGTCGAGCCTGATCGACGCCACGGCCCCTTTTTGCATGCGGATGGAGGCCGAGCCGTCGCCGATCATGAGGGCGACCAGGCGGCCGACGCACGGCATGTGACCCACCCAGGCCACGCGGGCGGCATCCTGCTGGGTCGTCCAGGCCACGAGGTCGGGCCAATTCGAAGCGGGCGCGAGGGCGTCGACCACCTCGACGGGCGGGGCGTTGTCGAACGCCGCCGCGAGGATCTCCGCGGTCTCACGGGCGCGGACAAGCGGGCTGGTGGCCACGAGATCGACCTCCATGCCGGCCTTGCGGAGCTTCCGCGCCATGGCCGCGAACCGCTTCCGTCCGCGCTTCGTCAGCCGGCGGGCATGGTCGTCGATCCCGGGGCCCTGATCCTCGGCCCAGGCATGGCGGACGACGTAGAGATGGGTGGTCAGCTGCGGCATGGGGGCAATTGTGCGTGACGCCACCGGCCGGGGCAAGTTGCGGCCGGGAGGCCACCCGTCGCTATGCCCGCCGCCAGAGGTCGTCGTCGGCGATCCCTGCCCGCTCGATCGCCGGCGCGGCATCGCGGCGCCAGCGCAGGGCGTCGACGGGATAGCCGGCCGTCGGCGCCAGGCCTGGCAGGCGGGACGTCCAGAAGGCATTGAAGGCGTGCATCGCGAGCTCGCGGACGTATTTCGCGGTCATGCTCGCCAGTGCCACCGGCGGCCGCGATTCGCCCCCGACGCAGAACTCGACGCGGCAGGACGGCGTCGGCGGCCGGTCGCCGGCCGGCACGACATACACCGACCGCGCGGGCGTCTCTTCGAGAGGCTGCACGAGCGGGGCGTCGAAGTGCCGGGCCACGAGTCCGCCGTACCGCTTGCGGCCGCCGTGGCGGTCACACCAGACGACCGTCGGCTCGGCGGCGTCGGTGCGACGGAGGGCGGCGGCCAGTTCGAGCGTGGCGGCCGAGAGGATGTCGGACTTGTTGAGGCCCGCGTCGAGCTGTGCATTGAACTCGTCGGGATAGATGCCGCGACACGCCACGCGTGCAAGCGAGATCTTGTGCCGGGCGAGCACGTCGCGCACCTCCGCCGCCACAGCCGCGCATGCCGTCGCGGCGATCTCGCGGGGCAGCAGGAGCGCGGCGAACTCCTGCCACGGTCCGCGGCAGCCTCCGCGGGGCGCGATCGGCCCGACCGTGTCGCCAAGCGCCGTCCACGTCGTGGGCACGGCGGCGCCGGCCAGCGCGAGCCCGACCGCGACGCCCCGTTCGAGCAGGGCAAACCCGGCGCCACCGTGGTAGATCCGCTTCGAGTCGGCCCACAGGGGCGGCCGCGCGCCGCTGCGCGCGGCCACCATGGCATCGACCTCCGCGACGGCCGCGGCGAGCGTCGCATCGGCATCCTCGGCGGCGGCGTCGAGCCGCCAGGCCGTGGCCGCCACCACCAGGGGCCCCAGGTTCGGGCCGTAGCCCGCCTCGTCGGTGCCGATGCAGAGCGTCATGCGGTCGCCTGCGGCGCGGGTGTGCCCGACGCGTCCGCCCGGCGGCGGTCCTCCCAACGGCAGTATTCATAGATGGCGATCGACGCCGAGGTGGCCGCGTTGAGGCTGTGCGGCAGGCCGTACATCGGGATCTCCGCCACGCGGTCGAGCCGGGCGAGCACGTCCTCCTCGAGTCCGGTCCGTTCGTTGCCGACCACCAGCACGGTGCGGGCGACGAAGGAGAAGCCGAACAGGCATTCGGAGTGCGTCGTCTGTTCGAGCCCCACGATCTGGAAGCCCTCGCCCCGGAGCCGGTCGAGCACCGGTGGCAGGCTGCGGTGGATTTCGAGCACGACCGATTCCGCGCCGTCGCGGGCGATTTTCTCGTGGAGCCGGGCCGCGCCGCAGGCGATCACCCGGGGGACGCCGAAGCAGCCGCACGTGCGGACGATGTGCGACAGGTTCACGTGGCTCCGCATCGGCGGGCAGGCGACGACGAGTTCCCGGGCCGCCGCGAGCGGCGCCGCCGGCTTGTGTCGCAGATGAGCGAAGGGTGGCATGCCGGCATTCTGCCCGATCCGCACCGCCCCGATCTGCTCCGCCCTGCGGAATCGGCCCCGGCACGGCTACAATCGGCCGACAGCACGCCGCCGGACCCGTCGCGAGCCTCACGCCCGAGGAGCCATCATGACCCGCCAGCCAGACCCCCCCGCCGACGCCCCCGCGTCGGCCCGTCCGGGCGACGTCGTGCGCAGCCCGCTGGGCCACGGGCGGGAGACGGTCGAGTCGATCGTGATCGCGTTCACGCTGGCGCTGCTGTTTCGGGCGTTCGAGGCGGAGGCGTTCGTGATCCCGACCGGTTCCATGGCGCCCACCCTGATGGGCCGCCACAAGGATCTCGTCTGCGAGGCATGCGGCCGCGACTTCCGGGTCGGCTGCAGCGCCGAGGAGGACGACCAGTCGCAGAGCCTGCGGGCGGAACTCGTGCGTCTGGAGGCGGAACTCGCCGCGCTCAAGGCGAAGGAAAACGGCGCGGCCCCCGGCCTGCAGCAACGCGAGGAGATGCGGCGCCGCATCGAGATGCTCGAGAGCGACCGCGGCCCGATCGCCCAACTGCGGTCGCGGCTCGCCGGCAAGATGGTCCCGGCGGCGAAGTGCCCCAACTGCGGCTACGGGACGCGGCTGGTGCAGGCCGTCGAGGGGAGGTTGCGGTACGACCCCCGGTATCCGTCCTTCAGCGGCGACCGGATTCTCGTCAACAAGTTCGCCTACGACTTCTCGGAGCCCAAGCGGTGGGACGTCGTCGTCTTCAAGTATCCCGAGGAGGCCAAGACGAACTACATCAAGCGGCTCGTCGGCCTGCCGGGCGAGACGGTGTCGATCGCCGGCGGCGACGTCTGGACGAGCCGGGGCGGCGCGGCGCCGGCGATCGTTCGGAAGCCCGCCGACACGATGCGGGCGATGCTGCAGTGCGTCCACGACAGCCGCTACGTGTCGGCCCAACTCGAAAAGGCCGGCTGGCCGACGTGCTGGACCGACTGGTCGCCGCGCCAGCGTGGCCCGGGCCCGCGGTGGGCGACCGCCGACGCGGGCCGTTCATTCGGCGTGTCCGGCCGGGCGGCCGACGAACCAGCCACCCTGCGCTACCGTCACTTCCTGCCCTCGGCCGAAGACTGGCAGGCCGCCCTCGAGGGAGAGTCGCTCGCGGCCCGAGCCAAGCCCTCGCTCGTGGACGACTTTCAGCCCTACAACGCCATCGCCACCCGGTCGCACTGGGTGGGGGACCTCGGCCTCGAGATCGACTGTGCGATCACCGGCCAGGATGGCGGCAGCCTGGCCATCGATCTGGTGGAGGCCGGGGCCGCCCACCGGTGCACGTTCGATCTGGCCACCGGCACAGCCACGCTCTCGATCGCCGGCCGCGACGCGGACGGAACGCCGCCGCCGCGGGCGCAGACACCGGTGCGGGCCACCGGCTCGTGGCGGATCCTCTTCGCCAACGTCGACGACGAACTGTCGCTCTTCGTCGACGGTCGCCGCATCGCGTTCGACCGGCCCACGGCCTGGGCCCGATCGATCGGCGAGGCGGTCCGCGCCCGGCCCACGCCCGGCCCGCTCGAGCCCGGGTCGGACGAGCCGAGCGACCTGGCGCCGGTGGGCGTCACCGTGGCCCGGGCGGACGTGCGGGTGAGCAGCCTGCGGGTGCTGCGCGACACCTACTACATCGGCGCGATCGACGTCGGCAACCGCCCCGGCGAAATCCTGGAGGAGGACCGGCTGGAATTCGCCCTCGAGGCGGACCAGTTCTTCGTGCTGGGCGACAACTCGGCCGCCAGCAAGGACAGCCGCCTCTGGCTGGAATGCCATCACGTCGACCGCGGCCTGCTCATCGGCAAGGCCATGGCGATCTTCTGGCCCCACGCCGTCCCGGCAAGCTGGAGTGTTCCGGTGAGTATCGGCGGCATGGAGTTGCGATTGCCCTCGTGGCCGAACTTCGGGAGGATGCGGTTCGTGCGGTGAGGCCGGATCGCCTCGTCGCTCGGCTCCATCCAAGCCCGTAGCGCGAGCGAGGGATGGCGGGGCGCATCGTCCTCGCCCTCTTGCGGGCGTTTCGGAGTCGTCGGACGGAGTTTCTGTCTTCGGGTTCAGGGAGGAGCCGCATGCCGCTGTTGTCCGTCACGGGACTCGTGAAGACCTACGGCCGCCGCCGCGTGGTGGATGGTGTCGATTTCCACGTCGAGGCGGGGGAGATCGTGGGGCTGCTCGGCCCCAACGGCGCCGGCAAGACGACGAGCTTCCGCATGACCTGCGGCCTGGTCATGCCCGACGCCGGCAGCGTGCTGCTCGACGACGAGGAGATCACCGATTGGCCGATGTTCAAGCGGTCGCGGGACGGCGGCATGGGCTACCTCGCCCAGGAGCAGAGCGTGTTTCGCAAGCTCACCGTCGAGCAGAACCTGCTGGCGATCATGGAACTGGTCGGCATGCCGCCAGGAGAGCGTCGCAGGCGGTGCGAGGAACTGCTCGAGCAGTTCGACATCACCCGCATCCGCAAGTCGAGGGCGCACTACATCTCCGGCGGCGAGAAGCGGCGGCTCGAGATCGCGCGGTGCCTGGTGACGGAGCCCCGGATCATCCTGCTCGACGAGCCCTTCACCGGCATCGACCCGGTCACGATCCACTCCATCCAGAAGATCATCACGGGCCTGCGTGACAGCGGCATCTCGATCCTGATCACCGACCACCGCGAGCGGGAGACGCTTGCGATCACCGACCGCAGCTATGTGGTGCGGGCCGGCAAGGTGCTCTGCCACGGCACGGCGCAGGAGGTGCTCTCGAACCCCGACGCGAAGAAGTATTACTTCGGCGAGAGCCCAGGCGTGGAGGCGGCCTAGCCGTCAGGCGGCGTTCTTCATCGACAGGCTCTTGAGCGTGAGCACGGAGCCCACCGACATCAGGGCCAGCCCCAGCCAGCGGGGCGGCTTCACGACCTTCCGGGAGGGAAGGTTCTGCCAGAGCTGCTGCGGCTGCGGCCCGCCCCTGCCGCCGAGCTGCGCGGCGATGAAGTGGCTCGAGCGTTCGCTGAGCGTGAACGACTCGACGAGGCGGAACTGCACGCCGGTGAAAAACAGCAGCAGACCCGCCAACAACAGGTGATGTCGCTTGATCCGCATCGACGCCTCCGCAGCCGGAACCCGGCCTATCCTCTGTCATCGAATGGGAAGGCCGGCGGATTTGAGCCGGCGGTCGGGGCGGACGATTGTGCCGGGCGGACGGTCCCCGGCCCGCGGTCCCCGCAGGCAGCGTGGAAAGCTGGGCAGGCTGGAAAGACTGGCGGCGCGTCGTCGGAAAATGAGTGTGGAATCGGCTGGGGACATGACGATGGACTGTAGCGACTATGACGATTCTCCGGATTTTCATCGTGTCTTCCCGCTGCGGCCGCCGCCGGTGCGCGGTGCTCCTGCTTTTGGCGGCGTGGCTGGCGGTCGTCGGGGGTGTCGTCAGGGCGGAGGAAGACCAGGCGGCCGTCCAGACGTCGCTGGTTCAGGAAGGCACGGCCTTCGAGATGCTTCTGTCTGGTGAGCAGCCGCCCGGCGGCGTGCCTGCCGAGGCCATCGGAGTCCTCCCCGAGCCGGAAGTGGTGGTCGGACGGGAGATGGTCGTCCCGGAACTGCTCGACGACGTCTCGGCGCGGGCTGCCGACGGGCTGCGGATTCAGGAGTTCGAACTCGACGAGATGCCCTCGGAGGGCAGTTCGGGCCGCTGGTTCTCGAGCGGCCGCTATTATGGTTCGGCCGAAGTGCTGATGATGAGCCGCAGCCGCAACTATCGGCGCGTGATGGGCTACGACCCGAAAGTGGTCGGCTTTCCCGATCCGTCCCGTCGCGCGAACCTCGCCGGCACCTTCGTCACCACGGGCGTCCCGTGGGATCTCGCGCCGGGCGCCCGGCTGACGATCGGCGAGCATCTCGGCCGCGACTATCTCGACCGGGATCAGTCGCTCGAGTTCACCTACTATGGCGGCCTGAGCTTCTTCATCCGCGACAGCTACAACGCGCTGCCCGGGTCGTTTCTGGTGACGCCGCTGGCCGGCACCATCCTGCCGGGGCTGCCGGGGTTCACCGGTGCGCAGACCTACGAATCGACGATCGGCTCCAACTACAACAGCATGGAGCTGAACTACCGGCTCAGCCGCCGGCTCGGCCGGGACCAACTGATCATGTCGCCCAACGGCGGCTGGGCGCGGCAGGCCGAACGGGGCTGGCTGCCGGCGTTCCTGATCGGCACGCGGGTGGCCAACATCGACGAGACCTTCACCTTCGACAGCAGCCGGCCGCCAGCACCATCCGGCCTCTTCGGCGGCTCCTACGACATCCAGACGCAGAACTGGCTGTGGGGATTGAACCTGGGCGGCGAACTCATCAGCAAGAACGAGTTCTACTACTGGGGGCTCCGCGGCCGGGTGACGCCGGCGATCAGCTTCGCGGCCAATCAGCAGGAGGCGGCCGGCATCAACACGCTGCCGCCGGTGAACAACTCATTCAGCTGGCGTCAGGCCGCCGATCAGATCGGCCCCGGGTTCATCGGCGACCTGACGCTCCTGGCCGGCTGGCAGGTGACGCCCAACTTCGCGGTGCAGGCGGGGTATGACTTCCTCTGGGTGGCCGGCATCGCCACCGCCACGCGGCAGTTCAATCTCGACAACGTGCGGCCCAACTCGATCGACGCCGGCGGGCAGGTCTTCTACAACGGACTGTCGCTGGGCATCGAGGGCTCGTGGTGAGCGGCGGGCACGCGTCGCCCGTCACTCGGCGGCCGCGACGAGCACGGCGGCCGCCTGGCCCATCGAGCAGCAGTTGACGGCCAGGGCCGTGCCCGACCGGGCCGGCCGCGGCGGCCCGTGCACCACGTTCACCGGGCAGAGTGGATCGGGTGTCTCGTAGTTGAGTGTCGGCGGGATGATCCCCGCTTCGAGGCCAAGCACGCTCGCCGCCAGTTCCACCGCGCCGCCGCCCGCACCGAGCTGCCCGAAGAAGCTCTTGGGAGCGGTGACCGGCACCGTGCCGAGTGCGGCGGCGATCGCCTCCGCCTCGATCCGGTCGGCCTCGGGCGTGCCGCCGCCGTGGGCATTGACGTGCCCCAGTTCGTCCGGCGGCAGGCCGGCCGCGTCGAGCGTGGCGCGGATCGCCAGCCGCAGCGCGGAGCCGGACCGCGGCCGGTGCGGCGAACGGGGCTCGCAGCGGCTGGCGGTCGCGAGCAGCCGGCCGCGGATCCGCGCGCCGCGGCGGTCGGCATGCGCGCGGGATTCCAGCACGAAGACCGCCGACCCCTCGCCGTCGAGCATGCCGTCGCGGTCGCGGTCGAAGGGGCGGCAGACGCGGCGGTAGTCGGCCACGGGCCGCGACAGCACCGCCTCGCCGCGGGCCACGAGCGCCGTCGGGTGCAGGCGGCAGCCGGTGCCGCCGGTGAGCATCACGTCGGCCCAGCCGCGACGGATGATGCTCGCCGCCTCGCCGATCGCCAGCAGGCTCGACACGTCGCCGAGGATGATCGAATTGTTGGGGCCGCGGGCGTCGTGGGCGATGGCGATGTGGGAAGCGGTCATGTTCGGCAGATACTTGAGCAGCCAGAGCGGGTGCGTTTCCTCCTGGATCGCCTCCGACCAGCGACCGAAGTCGAACCGGCCGTCGTGGACACTCCGTCGGTAGGTGAGTTCCAGGTCCTCGATGTCGGCATAGATCATGTCGCCGCCGACGACGACGCCGAACCGCTCGGGCTCCACCGCCCCGGCCGCGAGCGCGGCATCCGTCATCGCCAGGTCGGCCGCGGCGAAGCCGATCTGGATGTCGCGGCTCATCACCTTGAGGCTCTTCCGCGGCCTGACGTAGACCTTGGGATCGAAGTCGGGGATCTGCCCGCCGCAGGGGGTGCGCAGGCCGCCCGAATCGAACAGGTCGATGGGCCGGATGCCGCTCGAGCCTGAGACCAACGACGCCAGGAAGGCGTCGCCGCCGATGCCGATGGGCGACACGACGCCGATGCCTGTGATGACGATGTCGCGGGGACTGTGCATGACCTGAACCGTAAACCAACCTACCGTTCGTGGGAAAGTATGCGTCCCCCGTCAAGGCGGCGGGAGCCGCTTTCTTGGGCCGGGGCCCCTGGCCGCCGTCAGCGGTGCGGGGGATGGTCGCGCCGCCAGTCGGAGGGCGACTGCGCCCGGGGATCCGCCCACAGGCCGCGGCGGGCGTTGCGGGCCGCCGTTTCGGCGTCGAGCAGGTCGGGGTCGGGTCGAAAGCCGCCAAACACCCAGGCCCAGCCCTCGGCCACCAGTTCGCGGTTGATGTTCCGCTCGTCCACCCAGAGCGTGCCCAGCAGCCTGCCATGCTGGTCGCGGGCATCCCCCTCGACCCGCACGCGGCCGCCGGCGAGCTTCCGCCCAAGCGCGCCGGCGGCCTCGCGGCCGAAGGGCTGGTTGAACTCCGGGCTGTCGATCCCCACGAGCCGGATCTTCTGCGGCCGGTTCGCCTCGTCGATGCAGGTGACCGTGTCGCCGTCGTGCACGACCTCCACCCGCCACAGCGGCCTCCCCACATGATCATTCAGCGGGCAGGCGGGAATGGCTGCGACGATCGCGGAGAGGAGCGTGGCGGCGAGCACGTACCAGCCGCGGAGCCGCCGTGGCATGCCGGGCGGCGGCGGTGGGATACGAAATGGTCGCACGGGGGTGGCCTCGTGCCACGTCGGGGTTCAAGGCGGTCGTCGGGCGGCGGGTGTCGCTCCCGGGAAACCGCGTGTACCGCTCGCCGTTCAGGATAGCAGCGCGTGGAAAAAGTCAGCCGGCATCGATGACAAGTTTTCCAGACGGGTTTTTTCGGGGTGAACCGTGGCGGAAGCGCCGCTCCGGGCGGGCCGTAGGGTATGGTGAGCCGCCATCATGACGCTTTCCATCCGCTTCGTTCGCAGTCTCGCCGAGGTCGTCGGCCCCGCCGTGGACTTTCTCTCCCGGCCGTCGGACGACCTCTTCGCCAGGCCCCGCATCGTGGTGCCGCACGCGGGGGCGAAGGCGTGGCTGCACGATCGGCTGGCCCGCACGCTGGGGGCGGCCGGGCCCGGCCGGGAAGACGGCATCGTGGCCAACGTCGAGATCTCGTTTCCGGGCACGATCATGTCGCTCCTGCAGCCGCCGCGGGACGCCGCCCACCCCGATCCGTGGTCGTTCGACCGGCTCATGTTCGCGGTGATGCGTGTGATCAGGGATCCCGGGGCGGCCGACCTGGCGATCCCGTTTGACACCGCGGGCCAACCGCTCCTCACCGCCCGGCGGATCGCCGGGCTCTTCGACGAGTATCACGTCCGCCGGCCGGGCATGATCCGGGAGTGGGAGTTGGGCAACCCGACCCTCGCCCCGACGGCCAACGACGAGCAGAAGGCCGGCGAGGCCATGGCCGCGTCGCTGCGCGACGACGACCGCTGGCAGTTCGAGGTCTGGCGAGCCGTGCGGGCCCTGCTCGGGCAGGATCGGCTCCCGCCACCGCTGCGGCAGGGCGTCGCCAACCAGCCGAGCCGCGAGCGGCTGCTCGTCGCGGGCCTCGAGTCGCTTTCGCTGCCGCAGCTCGAGTGCCTCGAGCAGTTGGGCGGCGTCTGCGAGGTCGAGGCGATCCTCGTCCATCCCTCGCCCGGCCTGCGGGCCACCTGGGCGAAGACCGACCAGCAGCCGCTCGAGGAAAAGCTCCGCGACCGGCCGCTGCAGAAGCGGCGCGATCCGGAGCTGCCCGAGGGCGTCGATCCGTTGCTGCCGGTGTGGCTCGCCGGAGCCCGCGAGCTCCAGGAACTGATCGCGGCCCGCGGCCTGTCGGTCGCTCGCGTCGCGCCAGAGGCAGGGGCCGATCGCCCCGACTCCTTGCTCGCCCGCATGCAGCGGACGGTCGTCGCGGGGGGCGAGGCCGAGCGGGCCGACCCCGACCAACGTGCCGATCGCTCGCTCCTGATCCATCGCTGCCACAGTCTCTCCCGCCAGGCGGAGGTGCTGCACGAGGCGTTGCTCCAGGCTTTCGAGGAGATCGAGGGCCTCCAGCCGCACGAGGTGGCAATCATGAGCCCCTGCATCCAAAAGGCGGCCCCGCACCTCGAAGCGGTGTTCCAGCGGACCGTCGTGGGCCGCGATCGCGACGGCAAGGAGTGCAAGATCACGCTGCCGCTGGTCGTCGCCGACCGTGGCATCCGCGAGACGAGCGACGCGGCCGATCTGCTCGTGGCACTGCTCGGGCTCCCCGGTTCCCGCGGTTCGATCGACGACGTGCTGGCCGTGGCCGGGCATCCGCTCGTGCGGGCGGCCGCGGGCATCTCCGACGACACCGTGGCCACGTGGACCGACTTCGTGGAGCGGACGATGATCCGCTGGGGCTTCGACGCCGGCCATCGCGTCCGCCACGGCCTCGATCTCACCGACCATGCCGAGGTCCACACCTGGAAGCTCGGCCTCGAGCGGATGCTGCTGGGGGCGTTGCTTCCCGACGGCGACCCCGCGGCCGCGCTGGGGGGCGTGGTGCCGCTCTCCGACCTCGACGTGGTCGACCTGATCGCGATCGCGAAGCTTGCCCGCATCCTCGACGTGATCCGCGCGTTCGCGCTGGCGACCGCGGAAGCTGCTCCCGTGGCCGATTGGTGCGACGTGATCGAGCAGGCGCTCGAGGGGCTCTGCGGCGCGGAGTGCCCGCAGCTGTCCGAGCCGCTCGTCCACCTGCGCCGGCTCCGCGAGGCGGCCCGCGGCACGGCCGGCGGCGACCTCCCCGTGCCGTTCGAGGACGTGCACCAGCTGCTCACGTCCTGGCTCGACGAGACGTCGGGGAGGCAGCCGCTCCGCACCGGCGCGATCACGGCCACGTCGATGGTGCCACTGCGGGGCGTGCCCTTCAGGGTGGTCTGCGTGATCGGCTACGACGACGGCACGGTGGGATCGGGCGAGGCCGACGGCGACGACCTCGTGGCCCGGCAGCAGCTCGTGGGAGACGGCGATCCGCGGGCCGACGAACGCCGGGCCCTGCTCGACTGCCTGCTCGCCGCCGGGGAGCGGCTCGTGATCACCTGCAACGGCCGCAACGTGAAGTCAAACAAGCGGGTGCCGCTCGTCACGCCGCTCGCGGAGTTCGTGGACTTCGCGGTGCGGCATGGTGTGGCCCGCGAGAAGTTCGACGAGGCGAGCGGCATCGAGATCAGCCATCCGCGGCATCAGCTCAGCCGGCGGAATTTCGAGGAGGCGGGCGTCGAGGAGACGGGCATCTGGAGCCACGACACGATCGCCGCCGGCGTGCTCGAGCAGGTGGACGCGACCGAAACGGGAGCCGCAGACGGCGCACGTGCGGAACAACCAGCGGCTACCGTTCCAAGGAAAAACGAAACCACCGATGCCAAGCCCGTCATCGATCTCGACATCCTGGAAACGCTGGTGAACGACCCGCTGACGCTCTTTCTCACCAAGACGCTCGGTGTTCCCGCGTGGCGTACGGACGAGGAGGCGACGCCCGCCACGCTCCCGATGCTCTTGGAGCACAAGCCCTTCCGCGAGTTCGTGCTGGAGCTCGTTTCCGTCGCGAGCGGCGATTCCAGCCGTGTCGAGCCGTGGATGGCCATGCTGCGCAGCCGCGGAGTCCTGCCCTTCGGACCGATCGGCGAGCGACAGGCCTTGGAGATTCGCGAACTCGCGGAGGGAATCGTGAAGGAAGCCCGGAAGGCGGGCGTTCCGCTGGGGCCCTTCTCATCGCGCAGGGCGAGGATCGACGTCGGTGGGTGCGTCTTCGCGTCCGATCTACCCGGCTTTCACGATGACTCCGGAAAGATGGTGATCCTGCGCGCCGAGCAAGGCGACAAAACCTCATACGGATTTCCCCTCCACGTCGCGGCGATCCGGCTCGTCGCCGCCAGGGCGGCAGGGCTGCCGACCCCCGACCATGTCGCGGTGGTTGCCCGACACACGGACTGGGAGCCTGGCGCCAACAACGCCGCCGGGAACCCGATTCATCCCTGCCAGATTCGCAAGGTGAAGATCGACGCGGGTGTCGATCCCGTGGAGCGGCTCGCTCGCTGGTGTGAGCTCGCGTGCGAAGCGATGCACGAACGTCGGGGGTTGTTCGGTCTCCGCAATGCGGCACCCGACCAGTGGGAGAGGAAATTCGACGAGTTTCTCACGGCGAAGAATTACAGCACGGGGGAATCGCTCTACCACCGCAAGCCCGAGGCGGCCGCCTACGGGTTGTCCCCCGTCTTCAGCGACGTTTTTTCCGAGGCTTCTCCGGAGCGGTCGTTTCTGAATCGCTTCGTGGCACTCTTTCGAATCGAAACACGCGGGATGACGTACACGCTCGTATGACCAGGCCCTTTTCCATCACCGATGCCCTTCCGCTCCCGACGGGCACGCTCGTCGAGGCGAGCGCCGGCACGGGCAAGACGCACGCCGTCGCCCAATACGTCACGAAGGCCCTCGCCACCGACGAGAGCCTGCGGATCGGCGAGATTCTCGTCACCACCTACACCCGCAATGCCGCCGCCGAACTCAAGGAGCGGATCCGGGGCCGGCTCGTGGTCACGGCGCTTTTGCTCAAGGGCAGGCCCGACCCGGCGGGCTACACCCGCGACGATCTCGACAAGCTGCTCCTCCATGCCGACGAGGCCAGCCGCACCGCCATGGCCCGGCGGCTCGATCGGGCGGCCGCGGAGTTCGACACGGCCGTGATCGGCACGATGCATGCGGTGTGCTCCCGGATCCTCAGGCTCGCGGGCGTGGAGGCGGCGGATGCGGGCGACGAGGAACTGCGTGATCGCGTGGTCGCCGAGGTGGTGAACGACGCGGTCGTCACCGAGGCCGTGGCCGGCCGTCACTGGGAAGAAAAGGAGCTGGTCAAGCTCGTCGGGCACCTCATGGCCGATCCGTTCCTCCAGATCGAACCGCCTCCGGCGTCGAGCACGGAAAACGAGCGGGCGTCGTGGCAGCGGCTCCGCGCAGTCCTCGAATCCTGTCGCGACGAGGCGCGGGCCCGCATGCAGGCGAGCCCCGGCTTCGACGAGCTGCTCGTGATGACGTGGGAGGCGGTCGCGGACCGGCCCGAAGACACGCCCGCGGCAGCCCGTCGCAAAGAGGCCTTTCGCAGGCTCCTCGGCGACAGGTTCAAGCTCGCCATCCTGGACGAGGCCCAGGACACGAACCGGCTGCAGTGGGAGCTGTTCCACACGATCTTTCCGCCGACCGGCACGAACGTGCTCGTCGCCGTCGGCGATCCCAAGCAGGCGATCTACGGGTTTCGCGGCGCCGACGTCTCGGCGTATGTGTCCCACGCGCAGGACGGCGTGCCGCTCGAAGGCGACTCGCTTCCCCGGCGGACGCTCTCGGTCAACCGGCGTTCCGACAAGCCGCTGCTCGACGGGCTCAATGCGGTCATGGAGGGCGCCACGTTCGGGCCCGGGATCGAGTACCAGGAGGTGAAGGCCGCACTCGACCGCGCCGCCAGCCAGCTCTCCGGCCTGAAGCCGGTCGAGTTTCTCGACGTCGGTGAGATGACGCTCGTCGAGGCTGCGGTGCGGAAGGTTCACGAGGTGCTCACCAGGCCCCACTTCAAGCCGCCGGAGCCGCGGGCCTTCAAGCCGCACGAGGTCTGCGTGCTCGTCAGGGCCAACGCCATCGGCGCGGCGATCGCCCGCAGGCTCCTGGAGCTGAAGATCCCGGCCGTCACGGAGGGCACGGCGAGCGTCATGGAGGGGCAGATGGCTGCCGACCTCCGCTGCCTGCTCGAGGCGATGGAGAAGCCGAGCGATTCGGGGCGAGCGCGGCGGGTGGCGGCGACGGCCTTCTTCGGCAAAAAGATCGAGGAGGTGGCCGCTCTCGAAGAGGACGAGCTCCAGGAGGTCCTGATGCGGAGCGCGGAGTTGCATGCCCTCCTGCAGCGGAAGGGCGTGGCCGCGATGGCGGCCGCGATCATGGCGGACGGTGCGATGGTGAGGCGGATCGCCACGGGAGACGGCGGTGATCGCAGGATCGTGGACTTCGCCCATCTCGTCGAGCTGCTCAACGACGCGAGCGGTGGCCGCGGCTGCCATGCCCGGCTGGTGCTCGAGCATGTCGCCGCGCTCGGGAAGCAGCAGGCCACGGCCGAACTGGTGAGCCGCCGGGTCGAGAGCGACACCGACGCCGTCAAGATCATGACCGTCCATGCGGCCAAGGGGCTCGAGTTTCCGTGCGTGCTCGTCGTTCACGGCTGGGGTAAGGCCGGCTCCGCCGGCAGGCCCGAGATCTTCCATCGTGACGGCGTCCGCCGCATCGACATCAGCAAAGCGATTCCAGGTGGCGTGATCCCCAAGGAAACGAGGGACGTCGCCCGCGACGCCGACAACGAGGAGGTCCGCCGCCTGATCTACGTCGCGGTCACCCGGCCGCAGCACCACTTGTGCGTCCTGCGAACCGGTGACGTGCAGCAGTCGCTGCTCGCCGAAGTCATGCGGCACAGTCCGGCCGCGCAGGCCGACATCGCCCCGGGCCAGGCCGAGAACCTCGCGGTGCGGTCTGCCCTGGATCTTCCCGCGGCCAGGCCGTGGACGTCAGTCGCGGCCACGAAGCGAATCGGCGTGGCCGCGGTGCCGCCGGCCGTCGAGCAGACCTACCGCCGCACGTCGTACAGCGGCATCGTCAAGGCGGCGGCGCGGGTGGCGGTCGGCGGCCACGAGGCCGAGGGCCACGGCCACGACGAGGAGATGCCGGCCGGTGCGGTTGCGAACCCGTCGACCGACGCCGACGTGGGGCCCGACGTGAGCCGTTTCGAGATCGCGGCCCTGCCGGCGGGCACGGCGTTCGGCACCATCGCTCACGACGTGTTCGAGCGGCTCGAAGTGTTTCCCGGGATGGCGGAGGCCGACCTGCAGAGCCACGTGCTCGCGATCGTGGACGACGTGGCCACCGCCCGGTTCATGCGGGAGCACCGCGACGCCTTCG
>JBIIYN010000252.1:0-5985 GCA_044346795.1 Pirellulales bacterium | reverse complement strand
GAGTTGATGATGGCCTTCAAGAAGGAGGTCGACATCCCGGTGGCCGGCTACAAGGTGTCGCACGCGGAGGTCCGTCACCTGCTCGACCGCCTGCTCAAGATGCCGCTGCGGTCGCGCCGGAGCCTGGCCGGCATGACGCCCGACCGGGCCGACATCATCCTTGCGGGACTCTCGATCATCGACGCGCTCATGAAGCGGTTTCGCGTGAACACGCTGGTGATCCACACGCGGGGCGTGCGCGACGGCCTCGTGCGGGAGATGATCGACGACGCGGTGGGCACGACGATCGACGATCCCGCCCACCGCGACGCGGCGATCGAGAGGCTCGCCGCCGCCTGCTCGGGGGAACTCGAGCATGGCCGGACGGTGGCGCACTTGGCCGGCCGCATCTTCGACCAATTGGCCGGCCCGCTCGAACTGGCGGCGGGCGACAGGCTGCTCCTCGAATGCGCCGCCCGGCTGCAGGACGTGGGCTACGTGATCAACTACGACCAGCACCACAAGCACAGCTACCACCTGATCCGCAACAGCCGCCTGCCCGGCATCCGGGCCCACGACCTCGAACTGATCGCCAACGTCGCCCGCTACCACCGCGGCGCGCATCCCAAGCGGAAGCACGAGAACCTCGCCAAGCTCTCGCCCGAGGACCAGGCGCGGGTGCAGCGGATGGCGGCGATCCTCCGACTCGCCGGAGGGCTCGACCGCAGCCGCTCGCAGCAGGTCCGCGACGTCGAGGTGCGTCGCGAGAACGATCGCGTCTGCATCGACGCGGTCGCCGACCAGGAGCCGCTCGTCGACATCTGGGGCGCCGAGCGGCGGACGGACCTGTTCGAAAAGGTGTTCGGCATGCCGGTCACGATCCAGTGGGCGGGCCGCGCGGGCGAAGCCGCCGACACGAACGGCAAACCCGCCAGACCACGCCGCCGGCGCCCCAGAGGCGACGCCGCGGGCGAGGGCTGACGGTCGTCACCCGGATTGGTTCGCGGTCTGCGGCATGCTCATCGCCGGCGGATTCTGTATTCACGAAAAACACGACATCGTGCGATTTCTTCTTGGCGACCACAGGTCGCTGTTGCTGACCCGGCTCTCCGAGCCTGGCGGCCTGACGACGGTGGTGATTTCGGGCGTGGCGGGATGGCGGGGTTTTTTGGACCCGTCCCGTCGCTACCGCTCCGGGCTTCTATTCAAGCGTGGCGAGAGCGTCGATGGTTGCGCCACCGTTTCCCGAAAAGCCCCGGGTGGAAACCCGGTGACGGGCCCAAAACCGATTCGCCACTTCATGCGAATGCATCCTCCCAGCCGACACTCGGCGGAGCGTGTCCGCCCCGCCTGCCCGAGCCCCGCGCGATCGTTGCAATCGGCGCACGTTGCCTCTCCGGCGGTTTCCGCGACCGGCGGCCTACGGCGGGCCGATCCTCCATAGCGATCCATGGAGCAGGGTACGGAGGTTTCTCATGCGCGGGTTCCGATCGTTCAGCCGTCCCGGCGGCCGTGGGCCACAGCCGTTGAGCGACTGGTCGGCAAACCATGCGGGCGAGGCGAAGGGTTCGGCGAAAGCTCGAGGAGCTTTGGGCTATCCTGCCCATGCGACGAGACTTTTGCCGCCCCGAAGCCGGCTTCACACCAAAGTCGGCCGCGGGCTGGCCGTGATCGTCTGCCTGGCTTGCTGCGGTCTGGCCGCAGGGCAGGCCTCCGCCGCCGGACCGCGGCGTTTCCTCTCCGGGCCGCGGTCGGCCGCCTCCACCGGCACGCCGCAGAACCAGGCCCCGTATCAGCCCGGCGCCTCCCCCTATGCCACCGGAATGCGGCAGCGGCCGAAGTATTTCGTGCCGCCGACCAACCCCCGCACCCCCACCTGGAAGATGTACGGCACGCCCCCGGGGGTCGTCCCCGGCGACTGGCCCGGCTACGCTCCACTTGGATTCGGTGGGTATCGCTTCCCCGCCGTCGGCTCCCAGGCCTATCGCTGAGTTGCGGCGGCCTGGAATCGACGCGGCCCCGGATCCGGGAGCCGCCGCGCGTGGCCGATCTGCTCACCGTGACCGACGCGGGCCTGTATTGCGCCCAGGGTGATTTCTACATCGATCCCTGGCGGCGGGTGCCCCGCGCGATCATCACGCACGCCCACGCCGACCATGCCCGGTCGGGCTGCGGCCGCTACCTCTGTGCGTCCCCGGGCACCCTCGTGCTCCGCAGCCGCGTCGGCAGTCTGGCGCCGATCGACGGCCTCCGGCACGGCGAGACTCGCTCGATCAACGGCGTGCAGGTGTCGCTCCATCCCGCCGGCCACGTGCTCGGCTCGGCGCAAGTCCGCCTGTCTCACGGTGGCACGACCTGGGTGGTGACAGGCGACTACAAGCTCGAGGCCGACCCGACCTGCGCCCCGTTCGAGCCGGTGGAGTGCGACGTGTTCGTCACCGAATCGACCTTCGGCCTGCCCGTCTACCGCTGGCAGGAGCCGGGACGCATAGCCGCGGAGATCAATGCCTGGTGGCGGGCCAACCGCGACGCCGGCCGCACGAGCGTGCTGCTCGCCTATGCGCTCGGCAAGGCACAGCGGCTGGCGGCCTCGGTCGATCCCTCGATCGGCCCGATCATCGGCCACGGCGCCGTGATGAAGATGGTGGACGCCTATCGGGCCAGCGGCGTGCGGCTGCCGCCGATCGACCGTGTGCCGCCGCGCACGCGGAAGATGGGTGGAGGCCGGGCGCTCGTCATCGCACCGCCGAGCGTGGCCGGCAGCCACTGGCTGCGGCTCTTCGGCGAGACGAGCGTGGCGATGGCGTCGGGCTGGATGACGCTCCGCGGCGTGCGGCGGCGGCGCGGCTTCGAGAAGGGCTTCGTCGTCTCCGACCATGCCGACTTCCCGGGCCTGCTCACCGCCATCGCGGCCTCGCGGGCCCACCGCGTGCTCGTCACCCACGGGTTCACCGACACGCTCGCGCGGCTTCTGCAGGAGCGCGGCCTCGATGCCTCGGTGCTGCCCACGCGATTCACCGGCGAGGCGGCCGGTGACGCCGCCGGCGAGGCGGCCGGGGAGGCGGCGGAGGTCGATGGCGATGGCGATCCGGATGCCGGCGCGGCTACGGCCGATTCCGACGCACCGGAGGAGGAACCGGCGTGAAGCGATTCACCGACCTGTACTGGCGGCTCGACGCCACCACGAGCACGAACGAAAAGGTGGAGGCGCTCCGCGAGTATTTCGCGGCGGCTCCTCCCGAGGATGCCGCCTGCGCGATCGAGGTGCTGTCGGGCGGGAGGCAGCTGCGGGCCGTCTCGACCGCGCTGCTTCGCGAGTGGGCGGCGGCCGCCGCGGGCATCCCGCTCTGGCTCGTGGAGGATTGCTATGCCCATGTGGGCGACCTGGCCGAAACGCTCGCGCTCGTGCTGCCCGATCCCGCCCCCGAGGCGGCGGTGGAGGGCGTGGGCATGGGGCTCGCCGAGTGCATGCAGGCCACGATCGGACAGCTGCGCGGGGCGGGCGACGAGCGGAAGAGGGCCGTCGTGGAAGGCGTCTGGCGGCGGCTCGCGCCGCGCGAGCGGATCGTCTGGCACAAGCTGCTCACCGGCGGCTGCCGCGTGGGCGTGTCGCGCACGCTCGTGGCCCGGGCGCTCGCGGAGGTGGCCGGTGTCGACCCGGCGGTGATGGCCCACCGGCTGATGGGCGGCGGCTGCGTCGATGCCGGGTCCTACCGCAGCCTCATGACCAGCGCGCCCACGGCCGCCGACGACCGGCGGCCGTATCCGTTTTTCCTCGCCTCGTCGCTGGAGGCCGCACCGTGCGATCTGGGCCCCGTCGCCGACTGGCTCGCGGAATGGAAGTGGGACGGCATGCGGGCCCAACTCGTCTGCCGCGCGGGCGGAGTCACGCTCTGGAGCCGCGGCGAGGATCTCGTCAACGAGGCCTTCCCGGAAATCGTCGCGGCCGCCGCGACCCTGCCTGCCGGCAGTGTGCTCGACGGCGAACTGCTCGCCGTGCGGGGTGACACACTGCTCGGCTTCTCGGCGGTCTCGAAGCGGAGCGGCCGCCGCCGCGTGCCGAAGAAGGTGCTCGACGAGGTGCCCTGCGTGTTCGTGACCTACGACCTGCTCGAGCACGAGGGCGTCGACATCCGAAACCTGCCGCTCGAGGAACGACGGCGCCGGCTCGAGGCGCTCGTGCCCGTGCCCTTCGCGGCGACGAGCTGCCAGCCCGTGGCCCATGCCGGCCCGCGGCCGCCGCAGCGGCTGCTGCACTCGCCGTGCGTCGCCGGCGCCTCCTGGGACGCGCTCGCCGCCGCGCGCAGCCAATCGCGTGACCGTGGTGTGGAAGGGCTCCTGCTCAAGCGGCGGGCGAGCCCCTACGGCGTGGGCCGCGTCCGCGGCGACTGGTGGAAGTGGAAGATCGAGCCGCTGGAGATCGATGCGGTGCTGCTCTACGCGCAGGCCGGGCATGGCCGACGGGCCGGGCTGCACAGCGACTACACGCTCGGCGTCTGGCACGAAGGGCGGCTCGTACCGGTGGCCAAGGCCTACTCCGGCCTTGCCGACGCGGAGATCGTCGAGGTCGATCGGATCGTCCGCGCGACCACGCTCGAGCGGCACGGGCCGGTGCGGGTCGTGCAGCCGACGCAGGTGTTCCAGCTGGCGTTCGAGGGCGTGTCGCGGTCGACGCGGCACAAGGCGGGCGTCGCGGTGCGGTTTCCGCGGATCGTGCGGTGGCGGCGGGACAAGTCGCCCCCCGAGGCCGGCGCGCTCGCCGACCTCGTGCGGCTCATCGACGGCGGCATGGTCGACGCGGCGGCGCCGGAGACGACCGCATGACGACACGGCAGACACCTGACCGCCGTGCTCCGCGTCCCGCCCCCGGCGCGGCCGGTCCGGCGGCATGGTTCAAGAGTCGCGGCTGGAAGCCGTTCCCGTTTCAAGCTGAGGTGTGGCGGGAGATGACACGGGGCGCGAGCGGCCTGGTGCACGCGCCGACCGGCACGGGCAAGACGCTGGCGGCCTGGCTCGGGGCGCTGTCCCGCGGCCGTGCGGTCGGCGCGACCACCGGCCTGCGGGTGGTCTGGCTGACGCCGCTCAAGGCGCTGGCCGCCGACACGGCGCGGGCGCTCGAAGAGCCCTTGGCCGAACTCTCCCGGGGCTGGCTGCCCGGCCGCTGGGACGTGGCCCTCCGCACCGGCGACACGTCGGCCGCCGACCGCCGCCGCCTCCGCCTGCAGCCGCCCGCCGCGCTCGTCACCACGCCCGAAACCCTCTCCATCATGCTGTCGCTCGAGGATGCGCACGAACGCTTCGCGGGTCTCGAGACGATCGTCGTCGACGAGTGGCACGAACTGCTCTCGACCAAGCGGGGCGTGCAGACGGAACTGGCGCTGGCCCGGTTGCGGGCGCTCGCGCCCGGCGTGGTCACCTGGGGGCTCTCGGCCACGCTCGCGAACCTCGACGACGCCGTCGCGGCGCTCGTCGGCCCGGCGCGGGCGGCCGCGGCCCGCCTCGTGCAGGCCCGCGTGCCGCGGACGCTCGAGATCGAGACGCTCATCCCGCAGCCGATGGAGCGGTTCCCCTGGGCCGGCCACATGGGCATGCGGCTGTTGCCGCAGGTGATCGAGCGGATCGAGGCGGCCGCCACCTCGCTCGTGTTCACCAACACCCGCTCGCAGGCGGAGCGCTGGTTCGAGGCGATCGGCACGGCGCGACCCGACTGGAAGCCCGTGATCGCGCTGCACCACGGTTCGGTCGACCGCGACCTCCGGTCCGTGGCGGAAGACGGCCTCCGGCGGGGCCGCTTCAAGTGCGTCGTGGCGACGTCGAGCCTCGACCTCGGCGTCGACTTCGGGCCGGTGGAGCAGGTGTTCCAGATCGGCAGTCCGAAAGGGATCGCCCGCCTCCTCCAGCGGGCGGGCCGCAGCGGCCACGCGCCCGGCGCCACGGGCCGGCTGATCTGCGTGCCGACACATGCGCTCGAACTGATCGAGTGCGCCGCGGCGCGGCGGTCCGCCG